>NZ_CP007145.1:3086666-3430000 GCF_000576555.1 Hymenobacter swuensis DY53 | reverse complement strand
GAAACTCACCTGAAGATGAGATATCCGATAATAAGAGCCGTCAGAGACGATGACGTTGATAGGCCCTAGGTGTACAGTCAGAAATGGCATAGCCGAGGGGTACTAAGTGCTCGAACACTTCTGTAGCCAGCAGCTACCTCCTTTCTTTTTCTTAGACTCTGCCTCTATGTCGAATACGACAGCCGCCGGGTGTGCGAACACGCACCCGGGCCGGGCTGACTTGATAATGGTGGCTTTAGCCCGGGTGTTCACCTCTTCCCATTCCGAACAGAGTCGTTAAGCCCCGGAGCGCCTATGGTACTGCCTTCACCGGCGGGAGAGTCGGTCGCCGCCAACCTTATCATCCAAACTGCCTCGCAGCGTTCCCTCACCGGAATGCGCGAGGCAGTTTGCGTTTATAGCCACCCCCCCCCAGCCCGCGCGTGACCACTGCGCTACGGGCTAGTCCTGCTGACAGTTGCATGTGGCGGGTGGCAGCAGCAGAGTGTGCTGTGCGAGCCGTTGCTTGGTTGCGCGCTTGGACGCTGCTGGAAAATAAACACGTCCTGCCCGATAGTAGGGCAGGACGTGTTTGGATATTGGAATGTTGTCTTCGTGTTGCAGCAGCAGGCGCTGGAGCGACTTATTGCACATGTTTTGTGTTTATCTTCACGGATTCACTAGTTCATCTGCATGGTATTCACATATCCTTGGTTTCTGGTTGGATTGCTGGCAGTGGCAATACCGATAGCTATCCACTTGTTTGAGTTGCGTAAGCCACAGCGGATTCTGTTTTCCAACGTGGAATTCATCCGGGAGGTGAAGCTGGTGACAGTACGGCAACGGAAGATCAAGCATTTATTAGTACTTCTGTCGCGGATAGGGTTGGTGGCGGCGTTGGTATTGTTGTTTGCACAGCCCTATATACCAGCACCGGAGCGAACACAATCTGCGAATTCGGTGGTGCGTGTGGTGCTCGACAATTCACCCAGTATGCAACAAATGGGTGAAAATGACCAATCGTTGCTGGAGCAGACCATTGAGCAGTCTGTGGAACTGCCGTTGGCATTTCCACAGACTGCTCGTTATCAAGTGTGGCCAGGCAAACCGGAGGCATTGAATGCCGCTGCCTACAGGATGCAGGTTGAGCAGACTCAGCCTACTGGACAAGGGAGCAGTCTTACCACGAGCATACGTCAGGCTACGCAGGAGACAAGAAGGACAGCGGGGCCACTGTTTGTATTTTCCGATTTTCAGAAAAACGGATTCTCAGCACTTACTCTGGCTGATCTTGATACTGCCCAGCAACTGTTTCTGGTTCCCGTGGCGGGAAAACTAAGGGCTAACGTGTTTGTGGATAGCGTGTGGCTTGATGATGCCTTTGTACGCTTGGGAAGCGACTTGAATTTGCGGGTACGGCTGCGCAACGGAGGTCAGCAGGCGGCCGAAAACTGTCAGACGAAAGTATTCATCGGGAAGCAGCAGGCGGCCTCGTTCCGGGTTACGGTGCCGGCCCAGCAGGCGGTAACAACGTCAGCCCGCATCCGGCTGATGGAATCGGGCGTGCAGGCGTGCCGGGTGGAAGTGGAAGATTATCCGGTGGACTTTGATAATGCCTACTATTTTACCCTGCAGCCTGCACAACAGATTCAGATAACAGAAGTCGGCACCGAGACGAAGCTAGGGGCCTTGTATGCGAATGAGCCGCTGTTTGCCTATCAGTTTACTGCCGCGCAGGCAGCGGATTACCGTAAATTATCGGCTGCCAACCTGCTGGTGCTACGGGAGGCGCCAGTGGTGGGAGCCGGGTTGCGCGAAAACCTGCGGCGGGCAGTACAGCAGGGGGCCACGCTAGTGGTTGTGCCTTCCGCTGTATCGAGTAGCCGGGAGTCGTACGGGCAGCTTTTCAGAGAACTGGGTCTGGGACCGGTTCAATGGCAGCCTACTGCTCCAACGCCACCCGTGTTGCAGGATATTGCGCTACCAAATGCGCAGAATCCGTTTTTCCAGGACGTTTTTGCGGGAGTAAATCCCCGGGCAGGCATGCCCAAAGCCGCTCCGGTGCTGCGGTGGGCGCGTTCAGGAACTGACGTACTGCGCCTGCGCGACGGGGAAAATTACCTGGCGGGCTTCCCGAGCGGTAAGGGACAGGTATATGTGTTTTCGGCTCCGTTTAGTGCGCCTTATTCCGATTTTGCCCAACACCCACTGTTTGTACCCGTGTTGTACCGACTGGCCATGCAGAGCTACCGGCAAGAGCAGCAACCGGCCTACCGGCTCAACCAAGGCGTAGTGAATCTGCGGATAGCGCTAGGAGCAGGTAGTGCCAGTGAGCCAGCGTATCGGTTGGTGCAGGATAGCCTGATCTATATTCCCGTGCAGCAGCAACTAAATGGAATGTTCCGGCTGGAAGTGCCGCCCGGAATGCGGCAGCCGGGGTTCTACAACCTACAAACCAAGGGTAAAACGGTTGCTACGTTGGCCTTCAACCTCGACAAGCGGGAATCGGACCTACGGAGCTATTCGGCAGCGGAGTTGCGGCAGCTGATTGGGCCGAACCGGTCCAATGTGCAGGTGTACGAAACCGGACAGGGCCAGACCGTAGCAGCTCGGTATAAGGCGCAGCGCGTAGGCGTGCCGTTGTGGCGGTACTGCCTGTGGGCCGCCCTAGGCTTTTTGCTGCTGGAAGGGTTGCTGCTGCGGTGGAACCGCCGGACGGTACCAGTAGCCGCGCCGGCAGTGGCCGCCTGAGGCGGCATATTGCGGAGTTCGGGCGTATCTTGCCGCCTTATCAGCTTTTGGCTTTGGAATCTACTCCCTCAACTCCCAACCCCGTGCTGCGCACGGCGGTACTGTGCGGGGCCGTAACAGGGGCCTTGTGCGTGGCCTGGGTCCTGTTTCTGTACTTAACCGACAACAACCCCTACGGCCCTAAGCGCACCTTGGCCGATTTCTTCACCCCCATTGCGGCAGTGGTTAGTCAGATACTGCTGCGGCGATATTACGTGCTCGAGGGGCCGGGCCTAGGCAAAGCCATTGGCGTGGGAATGCTTACATCCCTGGTAACGGCCATAGTGGCGGCAGCGGGCATGTACACCTTCTCGCGCCTGACCGGGCCGGGGCTGATTGAGCAGCATCTCACGGAAGCCCGGCAACTGCTGGAAGCTACCAAAGCCATGTACCTTAAGGAGGCCAACGGCGCCCAGCAGTACGCGGCCACCCTGCGCAACCTTGCTCGCACACCGGAGGGGTTTGCGCAGGATGAGCTGTTCAAGAAAAGCTTTATCGGGGTGTTGCTGAGTATTCCGGTTGGCGTGTTTTTGCGGAAATAATCTACCTTCCCGCATTCATTCACCTAACCTGTTCTCCGCTATGGAACACACGTCTACGCCTGCCGTTACTCCCGCTTCCGTTGGTATTCGCTACGGTTTGCTAACCGGCCTTGTCACCGTCATCTACTCTTTTGTGCTGAAGGCGGCCGATCTGGAGCAGAAACCAGTGATGGGATTCCTGACGTTTGGTATTCTGATTGGGGGTATTGTTCTGGCGCACAAGTTTTACAAGCAGCACAACGGCGGCTTCATGAGTTACGGTCAGGGACTGGGTATTGCCACCGTGGCCGGTGCGGTAATTGGTGTACTGAGCGGTATTTTCCAGTACATCTACGTCAATTTCATTGATGCGCAGTACGTGCAGCGCACCCTGGAAACTGCCCGGGCCAAAATGGAAGCTGACAGCAACATCAGTGAGGAGCAAATTGATCAGGCTATGCAGTGGACGGAGAAAATGATGCCTACCGGTCCGATCAGCATTGTGTGGTCGATTCTGGCCACCGCCGTTTTTGCCTTCCTGTTGGCCCTCATCATTTCTGCCATCACCAAAAATACCCGTCCTGAGTTTGAGTAAGCGTCTTTCGCAGCACTTTCCCGTTGAGCTTTCCCTCGTTATTCCCTTGCTCAACGAAGCCGAGTCGTTACCGGAGCTGACCCGCTGGATCAACCGGGTGCTGACCCAGCACGGGTTAACCTACGAGGTGATTCTCATTGATGACGGCTCGACGGATGACTCCTGGGAGGTTATCGAGCAGCTGGCGGCCACCGATACGCACCTGCGCGGCATCCGCTTCAACCGCAACTACGGTAAGTCGGCGGCCCTGAACGTGGGGTTCCGCGAAACGACCGGCCGGGTGGTATGCACCATGGACGCCGATTTGCAGGACTCGCCGGAGGAATTGCCGGAGCTCTACCGCATGATTACCCAGGATGGCTTCGACCTGGTGAGCGGCTGGAAGAAGAAGCGCTACGACCCGCTCAGCAAAACCATTCCCACCAAGCTCTTCAACGGCGCTACCCGCTGGATTTCGGGCATCCGGCTGCATGATTTCAACTGCGGCCTGAAAGCCTATGACAGCCGGGTGGTGAAAAGCATTGAAGTGTACGGCGAGATGCACCGCTACATTCCCGTCATTGCCAAATGGGCCGGGTTCCGGCGCATCGGCGAGAAGGTGGTGCAGCACCAGGAACGCAAGTACGGCACCACCAAATTCGGGCTGGAGCGGTTCGTATACGGCTTTCTGGACCTGATGAGCATCACGTTCGTGAGTCGGTTCCGGCGGCGGCCTATGCACTTCTTCGGGGCCCTGGGTTCGGTGTCGTTTCTGATCGGGATGCTGATTACGCTGTGGCTGGTAGGGGAGAAGGTGTGGCACTCCTGGATTATGAATCTGGCCACCCGCGACGTGACGGCCCAGCCGCTCTTCTTCCTGGCTCTGGTAGCGGTAGTGATTGGTGTGCAACTGTTCCTTGCCGGTTTCCTGGCCGAAATGGTGCAGCTAAACGGCTCCAACCGTAACGACTACCTCGTGAAGGAAAGGCTGAATTTGAAGTAACATTATCTGTCATCCTAAGCGCAGCGAAGGACCTTACCACGCTGCAACGACTGTTTTGATGACAACTCGTTGCAATGTGGTAAGGTCCTTCGCTGCGCTCAGGATGACAATCGTTTTTTACCTTGTAGCCCTATGAACGTAGTGATTATCGGGCCGGCGTACCCGCTGCGGGGCGGGCTGGCCACCTATAACGAGCGGCTGGCGCGGGCCTTCCGCGAGGCCGGCGACGAGGTGCGCCTAGTTACCTTCTCGCTGCAGTATCCCGATTTTCTGTTTCCCGGCCAGACGCAGTTCAGCACCGAGCCGGGTCCTACCGACTTGAATATCGAGGTGAGCCTGAACTCGGTGAATCCCGTGAGTTGGTACCAAGTAGGCAACCGCCTGCGCCGGGAGCGGCCCGATCTGGTGATTTTTCGGTTCTGGCTGCCGTTTATGGGGCCGGCCCTGGGCACGGTGGCCCGCCTTATCCGGCGCAACCGCCATACCCGCGTGGTAGCCATTACCGACAACGTCATTCCGCACGAGAAGCGGCCCGGCGACCGACCGCTTACGCGCTACTTCCTTTCGGCCTGCCACGGGTTCGTGACGATGAGCCGCGCGGTGCTGGCCGACCTGCGCCGTCTGCACTTCCGGCAGCCCGCCCTCTACCGCCCGCACCCGCTCTACGACAACTTCGGCCTCCTCAAGCCCAAGACCGATGCCCTGGCCGCCCTGGACCTCGACCCCGCGTTCGGCTACCTGCTTTTCTTCGGCTTCATTCGGGCTTACAAAGGCCTCGATATTCTGCTGGAAGCCTTTGCCGATGCACGACTGGCCCAGCTGCCGCTCAAACTCATTATTGCCGGCGAGTACTACGAAGACGCCGCCCCCTACGAAGCCCTCATCCGGCAGCACAACCTGGAAAGCCGCCTCGTGCGCGCCACCGACTTCATCCCGAATGAGCGGGTGGTAGACTACTTCTGCGCCGCCGATATGGTAGTGCAGCCCTACAAAAATGCCACCCAAAGCGGCGTCTCGCAGATTGCCTACCACTTCAGCCGCCCCATGCTGGTAACCGACGTGGGTGGGCTGGCCGAGCTGATTCCGAACGGGGAAGTCGGCTACGTGGTGCCGCCCACGCCTCAGGCCATTGCCGATGCGCTGGTGGATTTCTACGAGCACCAGCGCGAGCAGGAATTCACCGCCGGCGTGTGGGCCAAGAAGAAGGAGTTTTCCTGGGACGTGATGGTAAAGGCGCTGAAAGAGGTGGCCGGCTAACCGATGAACACTCCCGATCAAGAACGTCGGTGGCCAGTATGGGTAGCACTAGCCGATTTGTATTTAGATACTGAACTGCAGGAGCAAGATTTCAAGCGTATTGCTGCTGTATGCGCGGAGAGCGGTTTTTCGTGGGCTGAAATTCGGCTTATCAACTACAATGAGGTAGCGCCAGCGCTGTGGTTTAATGTGCAAGACATAGCAGGTGAATGGGCTGGCTGGAATGAGCAATGGCTCATAACGCACATTCAACATTCCTACCGAACCGCACCGCGTAAGTGGCTTGGCTCTAAAAGGTTGTGGCAGAAACGGGTAGACCTTTTTACGCAGAAAGCATTGGCCCGCGTAGCCGTTTACTTACGCTAAAGGCACACTCACCCGCACGGCCTCAAACACCTTTTCAGCCGACAAATCTTCCATGCAACTGGTGGGGCCCAGCTTACACGAGCCCCGATAGAAGCACACGCACTGCTTATCTGGCTGCACGATCTGGCCACGGCCGTAGAGGTCGAATTCGTAGGGGTTGAAGATGTTGTTCATTAGGATGGTAGGCTTGCGCAGGGCAATGCTGATGTGCATTGCCATGGTGACCTGCGTCACGATACCGTCCATCTGGTGCATCAAATTGATGAACTGCGGCAGCGGAAACGTGCCCAGGTAAGCCGCGCCGGTTGCGGCGTGCAGGCGTTGGTTGCGCTCCGCCTCCGCCTCACCGCCCAGCAGTACGGGTGCGTAACCGGCCTGCTGCAGTTGGTTGATGAGGGTAATCCACTTTTCATCTGACCACAGGCGCGTGGTCCAACGGTCGCCGCAGCCGGTGTTGAGGCCGATGCGGGGGCGGCCTTGGGGCAGTTGGCTCCAGTCGTAGCCCTTGTCGTCGTGGGTGTCGAACACGTATTCCTCGTGCTGGAACTCGTAGCCGCACAGCTCAAAGATTTCCTGCACGTAGGGCTTCTGGTTCTGCTGGCTCAACTCATCGAACACGCCGGTGAGGTACTTGTGGTTGGCCAGCTCCCCCACGGGCCAGGCCACGCCGTACTGCGGGTGCAGCTGGTAGCCGAACTTCTGGTGGGCCCGGATGCTGCCCAGCAACGCGCAGGCTTCCTTGTCCTTATCGAGGTTGAACAGCAAATCGAACTCCCGCTGCTGCAAATGCAGCACGCTGGTCAGCTCCAGCTTCAGTACTTCATCGATCCAGCCGCCGCTCTGGGGCAGAATGGCGGGCGTGAGCGTGAGCCAGGTGATGCGGGCATTCGGGTACTCCTGGCGCAGCCGCCGCAGCAAGGGTGTCGTCCGGATAACATCCCCGATGGCCCCGAGCTTGATGATGAGGATGCGCTGCTGCGTGGGCGCATACACCGGGCAGTCTTGGCACTGGTAGCCGTACTCCTTGTTGGGGCGGCAGGGAATATCACCGCGGAAGTGGCGGCAGTCGGGATGAACGGTTACGCCGTTGAGGTGGGGCATTGGGGGATGAAAACAGGGGGATGAGCCGGTAAAAGTAGCAGGCTGGCTGCCATCAGCCAATGAAGCCCAAGCAATAGGCTGATAGTAAGGCAATCGAAAATAGCCAAGGAGTAGGCTCAGCCAGCCATTCCCGCTTGCTTCAATGGCTCCGATACCCGACCGCAACGCCGAAACAGAACCAGTAATTGCCAGAACAGCAACCCCAACAATAGTCCGGATTCGGACGTTGGCCGTACGTAGTCAACAATCCACCCCCCCAAACCACCCACTACGATACCCAGTAAGGCAGATGCCAGAAAAGGGTGCCAAACGCGGCGAGGCTGAACGAAGGCCCAGAACAAGTGCGTCGGCTGCAACCACAGCACCTGGTAATTGGTGTGAACGGGAGAATGCAGGGAAATCAACTGAAGCCCTACCAGGAAGCAGCCCAGCAGGCCGGCCGCCGCCAGGAAGCTGCTGTGCAGCACTCGTGGTACCAGGCTGTAACTGGTAGGAAGCAGCTGCGCGAGCAACAATAGCAGGCCCAGGCCAACCAGGCAGAACAAAGGCGTAAACACCTGGGGTGGGCGTGGCGGTAGCGTAACATTCAGTAACGGGCGGGTCTGCTGCACGAAGGGCCGCCCCAACCGGGAAGCATGCGCCAGGGCCCGCTGAAGCTCAAGTGGCAGAAAGAGCCGGTGCTCGAAGGAGGCGTAACGGTCGGCGGGCATACCCAGGCCGATGTTCATGCCGAAAGACACCCAAGGCGCCGGAGCCAGATAAGGTGCCAGGAGCTGCCGGTAACGGATAGCCGAGTCGGCGTACGTGTAGCGGAGCGGTTGTGCCTGCGTTACGCTGCGGAGGTGGCCCAGCAGACGCGTGGTGCAGTTATCGGTGAAAAACTGGTATCGGTAAAATCGGGCCGGTGACTGCAGCGTAGTTTCCAGCTGCTGGTGCAACAGGCGGGCCTCGGGCTGACGCAGTGCTAGCACCTGCTCAGTGACGGCCCGGTTTTCCTGCCGATAGGCTTCCCGGAACTCAGCAAACGAGCTGGCCGACAAAGAATAGCGCAAGTCGCCGCGCAGAAAGCGCCAGTAGAAGTTCGATGTGCGGAAATCGAAGGTGCCGTAGTTGTACACGTGGTCCAAGCCCCGGCCAGGATTGGTGACGCGTAGCGCGGAGTGTCCGAACAAGGCGTACGTTTCGGAGCCCGGCGCGCAGGTGAGCAGGCTGATGGCGAGCGTGTCGTTGGTCACGGCGGCGGCTTCCAAAGTTCCTGCACTCCAGACCCACAACAGGGCCAGAAGCAATAACCGACTACCCGATGCGGGTAGATGGAACGCAGAAACGCGGCCCGACGCCTTTTCCGGAGGTGAATACTGCATAGCTCCAGCGAAGCTACTTGAATCACGCATGGAAAAGATACCGGGCCGCGCTTACGCGGCAAGAAACTGCCGCGAATAGGTGCTACACGCCCACGTAACTGCTGGGCGTGATGGCGCGCAGCTCCTGCTTCACGGCGTCGCTCACGCTGAGGCCGTCCACAAACTCGCTGATGGTGGCTTGGCTGATGGTAGTGCCGGTGCGGGTGAGAGCTTTGAGGGCGTTGTAGGGGTCGGGGTAGTTTTCGCGGCGCAGGATGGTTTGCAGGGCCTCGGCCACCACGGCCCAGTTATCGTCCAGGTCGCGGCGGAGGGCGGCTTCGTCGAGGGCCAGCTTGTCGAGGCCGCGCTGCAAAGCGGTGAGGGCAATGAGGGTGTGGCCCAGCGGTACGCCTAGGTTGCGCAGCACGGTGGAGTCGGTGAGGTCGCGCTGGAGGCGGCTGATGGGCAGCTTGGCCGAGAGATGCTCCAGCACGGCGTTGGCCAGGCCCAGGTTGCCCTCGGCGTTTTCGAAGTCAATGGGGTTCACCTTGTGGGGCATGGCTGAGGAACCCACCTCGCCAGCCTTCACCGTCTGGCGGAAGTAGCCCAGGGAAATGTACTGCCACACGTCGCGCGCCAAGTCAATGAGGATGGTGTTGAGGCGCTTGAGGCCGTCGCAGAGGGCGGCTAGGTGGTCGTAGTGCTCAATCTGGGTGGTGGGGTGGCTGCGCTTGAGGCCCAGCCGGCCTTCCACAAACTGCTGGGCAAACTGGTGCCAGTCGGTGCCGGGGTAGGCTACGTGGTGGGCGTTGAAGTTGCCGGTGGCCCCGCCGAACTTGGCCCCGAACGGCACCTGGCCCAGCAGCTCCACCTGCGCATCCAGCCGGGCCACAAACACCTCCACTTCCTTACCCAGGCGGGTAGGCGAGGCCGGCTGGCCGTGGGTGCGGGCCAGCATGGGCACGGCGGCCCAGCTCTGGGCGCGGGTGGCCAGCTGGTTGCGCACCTGCGCGTAGGCCGGCAATAGCGTATGAATAAGCGCGTGCTGGAGGCTGAGCGGAATGGCGGTGTTATTGATGTCCTGGGACGTGAGGCCGAAGTGAATGAACTCCAGGTACTGGCCCAGGCCCAGGGCCGTAAACCGGTCCCGCAGAAAGTACTCCACGGCCTTTACGTCGTGGTTCGTAACCCGCTCGTGGGCCTTTACGGCCTCGGCATCGGCGGTGCTGAAGCTGGTGTAGAGGCCGCGTAGCTGCCCGAAAACTGCTGCATCAACACCTTGCAGCTGGGGCAGCGGCAGCTCGCAGAGGGCAATGAAGTACTCTACTTCCACCAGCACCCGGTACCGGATCAGGGCCAGCTCGGAGAAGTAGGCGGCCAGCGGGGTAGTCTGGCGGCGGTACCGGCCATCAAGGGGCGAAACGGCGGTGAGCGGAGTAAGCGTGCTGTAATCGGGGGCAGCGGACATACGTAGAGGAAAGAAAATGGCCAGGGACGGGCCAAAGGTAGCGGAAGGCGGGGCGCGGGCCAATCGGGACGCGGGCCTTTTTCGTTACCTTTGCTGCCCGGGCGGCGGCAGGTTCGGCACGAATCTGGCTACGGCCTGCCGCCCCTTCCTTTCTCTCCGATCTGTGCGCGTGACTTCAGCTACCAAGAAAAAAATCGGCCTCGGCCTCGGCGTTCTGGCCCTGCTTCTGCTCATCGGCCTCGGTATTTTTCTCGCCAAGCGCCAACAACTGCTCGATTACGCGCTGCTGCAGGTGAAAGCCAAAGTAGAACGCAAGTTTCCGGTGGTGCTCACCCTGGGCCCGGCCCGCTTCACCGACCTCAATACCGTGCAGCTGGAAGGGGTGAGCCTGACACCCGCTGCCTCCACCGATACGTTACTGCGCGCCCAAGTAGTGCGCGCCTCCCTGAGCGTGCGCAGCCTGTTTGCCGGCCGCCCCGTATTCAGCAACCTCGAAATCGACAGTGCCCGCCTCACGGCCCGCAAAACCCGCAGCGGTGAGGATAACTACTCCTTCCTCTACAAAAAGAAGAAAACCCAACCGGCCGTCCCACGCGACACTACCAAAGGTACCAACTACGGCCTACTCGCCAATCAGCTGCTGGAGGCTACCTTCGACAATATTCCCGAGGAGGCCGATTTCCAGCATTTCCTGGTGACGTACGAAAGCCCCCGCCACCGCGCCCGCCTCACCATGCCGCGTCTGGCCATCGAGGACGGCGACATCAGCGGCCAGCTGACGGCCGTTATCGACTCGGTGGAAAACCGTATGGGCGTGGAAGGGCACATTGACGCCGGCGACTACGAAGTGGATGCCCGCGTGTTCGGGCTGGATAAGCGGCCGGTGGTCCTGCCTTACGTGCAGAGCCGCTACGGCGCCCGCGTGCAGTTCGACACGGTGCGGGTGAGTCTCTCGGAAAAGGATTTGAGCGGCGACGACGAACTGCTGCTGAAAGGCACCGCCTCGGCGGCTAATTTCATCGTGAACCATCCCAAGCTCTCGGATAGCGACGTACGGTTCCCGCGCGGTGGCATTGATTTCGTGATGAAGCTAGGCCAGGCCTCGTTTGCGCTGGAAAAGGGCACCCGGGTACTGCTCAACAAAATGGAGCTGTTTCCGGAGCTGACGATGCGCCGCCTGCCGGTGCCGGAACGGGTGATTGGCAAGGACATCAACGGCCTCACTAACCGCAACCAGCTGCTGGCCGGCGTGCAGGTGAAGCTGAACGTGGAATCCAGCGAAACCAAGGCCAACGACTTCTTCGCCTCTTTGCCCGAGGGTATGTTTGAGAGCCTGGAAGGCACCCAGGCCGAGGGCACGGTGCAGTACCACCTCATGGCCGACCTGAACATGAATCAGCTGGACAGCCTCAAGTTCGATTCGGGCCTGCGAGCCACCAAGTTCCGCATTACCCGCTTCGGCCGCGAAAACCTGAACCAGCTCAACGAGGAGTTCCTACACACCGCCTATAACGACAAAGGCGATACGGTCAAAACCTTCCTGGTGGGCCCCTCCAACCCCGAATACACGCCCTACAACCAGGTTTCCGACTATCTGAAGTACGCCATCATGACGGCCGAGGACCCGCGCTTCATGACGCACCGCGGGTTTATGGAGAAGGCGTTTGTGAAGTCAGCCATCCAGAACCTGAAGGAGCGGCGCTTCGCCCGGGGCGGCAGCACCATCAGCATGCAGCTGGTGAAAAACGTGTTCCTGACCCGCAAGAAAACCTTGGTGCGCAAGGCCGAGGAGGCGCTGATTGTCTGGATTATCGAAAACACCCGCTTAGCTACCAAGGAGCGGATGCTGGAAGTGTACCTGAACATTATTGAGTGGGGCCCGAAGATTTACGGCGTACACGAGGCGGCCGAATTCTACTTTGCCAAGGAGCCGCGCAACCTGAATCTGTCGGAAAGCCTGTTCTTGGCCAGCATTGTGCCGCGCCCCAAATACTACCGCAACGGTTTCAACCAGTACGGCGAGATGCGCGTGAGCGGGCGGTACTTCCACCGCCTGATTGCCCAGCTGATGGCCCGCAAAGGCTACATTTCGCAGAGCGAGTACGAGAACGTGGGCACCTCCGTGAACTTCCAAGGACCCGCCCGCCAGTACATCGTGCGGGCCACCCGCGACACGGTCCGCACCACCGTCGCGGCCGATTCGTCGCAGTACGAGCCTTTGAATCTGATTGACCTGCTCGGCGGCGACACGGCCCCCGACGCCGGCGTAAACACCAACCAGCCCGCCCCGCCCACCACCCCGCCAACGGGGAATTAGGAGGGAGTAAAAGAGAGAAAGTAAAAAGTCAAAGCCCGTTCTCCTTATGAGGAGAACGGGCTTTGACTTTTTACTTTCTCTCTTTTACTCCCTCTTCTGCCTCCTTCTTCGGAAACAGCAACGACAGCCCAACGGAACCGGTCAGAATCAGGCCGACGACACCCAAGGAAATGCCCATCGGGATGTGCAGAAACTCGGTGGCCAGTAGCTTGCCGCCGATGAAGATGAGGATGAGCGAGAGGCCGTAGTGCAGGTAGTGAAACAGCCGCATGAGGCTTTCCAGCGCGAAATACAACGCCCGCAGCCCCAGCAGGGCAAATACGTTGCTGGTGTACACGATGAACGTGTCGCGCGAAACGGCCAGGATGGCGGGGATGGAGTCGGCGGCAAACACGACGTCGGTGGTTTCCACCATCACCAGTACCACCAGCAGGGGCGTGGCAAACAGCATCCCGTTCTGGCGCACGAAAAACCGTCCTTCGTGCAGGCGGTTGGTGATGGGCAAATGGCGGCTCAGGAACTTGACCACCGGGTTGTTGTCGGGGTCGATTTCCGGCTCGCCGCCGCTGGTGGCCATCTTCACGCCGGTGTACACTAGGAACGCGCCCAGCACGTACAGCAGGAAGTGGAACTTTGCTAGCAGTGCCGCCCCAGCCAAAATGAAGGCCGCTCGCAGCACCAAAGCCCCGATAATGCCCCAGAACAGAATCTTGTGCTGATACTGCGGCGGTACCTTGAAGTAGGTGAAAATGAGCAGGAATACGAACAGGTTGTCCACGCTCAATGACTTCTCAATGAGGTAGCCCGTCAGGAATTCCAGGGCCGCCTGCTTGCCCATCCAGTGGTACACGGCATAGTTGAAGCTCAGTGAGAGGGCAATCCAGAACGCGCTCCAGCCCAGGGCTTCCCGCATGCGCACTACGTGCGCCTTGCGGTTGAACACGAGCAAATCGAGGAGCAACAGGGCCACCACGCCCACATTGAAGCCAACCCAGAACAGCGGGGATATTTCCATCGGGGTAAGATACGTGACCCGCTGAAAAAGAACGCCCTGAAGTTTCGTGGCCAGTGGCTACAAAACTTCAGGGCTCCGCAATCAGGTGATTTTGGCTGTTTGCTACTCGGAGGTAGCCGGTAAGGCTGCCAGGGCCGGAGCGGTATCTACCCGCTCAAACTGCCGGAACCAGCTGTGGATTTTCATTTGCAGCACCCCGAAAAAGGCTTCTTTTACGATGCCTTTGCTCATTTTGGAAGAGCCCCGGGTGCGGTCGGTGAAGATGATGGGCACTTCCTTGAGCCGGAAGCCGTACTTGTAGGCCAGCCATTTCATCTCAATCTGGAAGGCGTAGCCCACAAACCGGATCTGGTCGAGCGGAATGGTGCGCAGTACGCGGGCCGTGTAGCACTTGAAGCCGGCCGTCGCGTCACGGATGGGCATGCGGGTAATCAGGCGCACGTAGGCCGAGGCAAAATACGACATCAGCACCCGGTCCATCGGCCAGTTCACCACGTTCACACCCTGAATGTAGCGGGACCCAATGGCCAGGTCGTAGCCTTGGTGGGCACAGGCGTCGTAGAGGCGGATGAGGTCGTCGGGGTTGTGGGAGAAGTCGGCATCCATCTCAAACACGTACTCGTAGCCATGAGCCAACGCCCAGCGGAAGCCGTGAATGTAGGCCGTACCCAGGCCCAGCTTGCCCGCCCGCTCTTCCAGAAACAGACGGCCCGCAAACTCGCTCATCAGCCCGCGCACGATGGCGGCGGTACCGTCGGGCGAACCGTCGTCGATGATGAGCACATCAAACGCCTGCGGCAGCGAGAAAACCTTGCGGATGATCAGCTCCGCGTTTTCTCGCTCATTATAGGTCGGTATCAGGACAACCCCGTCATTCATTCCCGCAAAGGTAGAAGTTTGTTTTAGTGTACCGTCGCAAATAACGAGGCCCGTTGCCGGGGATTTTCACCGTAAAGCAAGGATGCGAAAACAGGGGCAACGGTTGCCGAAGCACGGTGTCGCTTTCCATAACACTCCGTCACCGGAATCTGGTTTACGATAAAGCTATTTTCTGCAACACCCTCACTACCGGGCGGCAAGCATGGTGGCCAGCTGCCGGGCGTGGCGGATGCAATCGGGTACGCCCACGCCGGCCCGCCAGTTGGCCGTGACGTACAGACCCTGGGCCGCCAAGGTATCGGCGGCGGTATGAGCGGCCGGAATGCGTGCATCGAACTGCGGAATGGCCCGCTCCCAGTAGTAGCGGTACTGCCATACCGGCGCGACCCCGGCCCGGATGCCGTAGAAGCGGCTCAGCTCCTGATGCACGGCGGCTTTCTGCTTGGCCTCGGGCTGGCGGGCCTCGGCCTCGTACTGGCTGCCGCCCACAAAGGTGGTAAACAGCACTTGGTCGGCCGGGGCGCGGCCCGGGAAGATGGAGCTGGTCCAGATGCTGCCGGCCGCGTAGGGCTGCTCGGCTTTGGGGTGCAGCGCCCCGAAGCCATCGAGCGGATGCGTGACGTCGGCGCGCTGGTAGGCCGTGTAAATAGCCGTCATAGGCGGGTAGTACACCGCTGCCAGGGCCGCCGCAGCTTCCGGGAACTGCTCCTGCAGCAGCGGGGCGGCGGCGTAGGCCGGCAGGGCCAGCACCACGTGCTGGTAGAGGCGCGGGGCGGGGCCGGCCGTAGTTTCCAGCTCCCAGCGGCCATCATCGGCGCGGCGGTGCAGATGGGTAGCGGCCTGCCCGAAGTGGGCGCGGCGCAGCTTGCGGGCCAGCGTATCAGTGAGCGTCTGCAGGCCGCCGGTCAGCGACACGATGCGGCGGCGGCCGGCGGGACTCTTGCTTTTCATCAGCCCCCGGATAACGGAACCGTGCTGCTGCTCCATGGCCGCCAGCTGCGGGAACGTCTTGTAGAGTAGCAGCCGGGCCGGGTCGCCGGCGTAAATGCCCGAGATAAATGGATTCAGGGCATAATCCACGACCTCTTGCCCGAACCGGCGCGTGAAGAATTGGGCCAGAGTTTCCTCAGGGTTAACCGACACGGCCGGCTGGAATAGCTCCCGCACCAGCCCCAGGCGCGCCTTTAGGCTGAAAAACGAGCTGGTCAGCAGCTTTGGTGGCGAGGCGGGCAGCTGCTGGTAACGGCCCTGGCGCAGCACGTAGCGGTTCTGGCTCACGGCGGCAGCGTCCTGCAGCTGGCTCCCCAGATCCAGCCCTTCCACCAAGTCGCGCAGCTCATCGGAGAGTTGTAGCGAGTTGGGGCCGGTTTCGAGCAGGTAGCCGTCGCGCTGCTCCGTGCGGATGGTGCCGCCCGGGCGGGGGCTGGCGTCAAACAGGTCGTAATCGAGGCCGGCGCGCTGCAGGTACCAAGCCAGCGTGAGGCCTGAAATACCGCCGCCCAGAATGGCAATGGCCATGGGAGGGAAGTGAATGTGAAGAGAGGGCAAAGATACGGCTTGGTCGCCGGAGCGGCGCGAAGGAACATCGACTTCCAAACGACAACAGACCATACCTTTGCCATCTCATCACCTTATCACAACAATGACCAAAGCAGTATTTCTGGACCGGGACGGGGTGTTGAACCAGGAGATAGGGGAGTACGTGTGGGAGGTGGAAAAATTTGTGGTGCTGCCCGGCGTAGCCGAAAGCCTGGCCCGGCTGAAGGCGGCCGGCTTTCACCTCATCGTGGTAACTAACCAAGCCGGTATTGCCAAGGGTATGTACACGGCGGCGCACGTGGCGGCCTGCCACCAGAAGCTGCAGGACGCCACCGGCCACCTCATCGAGGCGTTTTACTTCGCGCCAGGCCACCCCAGCGTATCGGAGTCGCTGGCGCGGAAGCCGGGGTCGTTGATGCTGGAAAAGGCCCTAGCTCGCTTTCGGTTGGAGCCGGCCCACTGCTGGATGGTGGGCGACCGGCTGCGCGATATGGAAGCCGGGCACCGCGTGGGCGTGCGCGGCATTCTGGTGGGACCGGAGGCCCAAGCCGGCTACCAGCCCCACGTAGCCGATCTGGCGGCGGCCACTGACCTGATTCTGGCTGCTCAGTAGCACAACCACACCTAAAGGCCCGGGGCCGCTTTCCAAAGTAGGAAAGTGGCCCCGGGCCTTTAGGTGTGAACGAGAGAAAAGGACGAATTACTGACGCACCGGATTGTCGGCGGCCTGGGCCAGAATCGGCGAAGCTACTTGCGTAGCAGGCTTGGTAAGAGAGTACGCCGGGCATTGACTGCGGCAGGAAGTAGCGCCCAAAGCCAGGATACTACCCCAAAGAAGAAGTTTTTTCATGGTAAAAGACAAAATGATGGGATTTGCAATGTAAGGCAAGTGCTTCACTGTTAACCCCGTTTGTCTTCTAACGATTCCAGGTTATCGAAATTGTTTAATTACGTAGTTATTTTGGTATTGAAAAAATACAAAGGGGGCTTTTATCACACGAGAAAAGCCCCCTTTACCTATATTAGTACGGCCTCAACAGGCCGGCCGACCTATTGCCGCTCGATAGTGCTTCCATGTTGGGCCGTGATAGACGACGAAATGCGCGAGGCATCTTTCGTGCTGGAATACGCCGGGCACTGAGTTTTTTTGCTGCAAGCGCTCAGCCCAAGGCCGGCTACGCAAGCAAGGAGTAGCATTTTTTTCATGAGAGCAACGAAGTAAATGGGCTCAGCCCGGGTATGATAGGTACGGCAGTAAAGGTAGAGGAAGCAATGGCGGCTTGCAACTGCGCACTGCGCCGACTTCGGCCAACAACCTGCCCGGGCCGCTAAAGCAAAGGGGCGCCCCGACCGGAGCGCCCCACGCAGTTAGGACTGATAGCCCAGAATCTTCATCATCGACTCGCCAGTCTGCTCCTCCGCAAATACCCGGTCGGTGAGGGTGCCGTCCTCGGTGCGGTCCAGAATTACCATTTTGGGGGCCGGAATCAGGCAGTGCTTCACGCCGCCGTAGCCGGAAAGGCTTTCCTGGTAAGCGCCGGTGTGGAAGAAGCCCACGTACAGCGGCTTGGCGTCCTGGGGCTTGCGCTCGGGCAGGAACACTTGGTAGATGTGCTTCTCGGCGTTATAGTAGTCCTGTGAGTCGCAGGTGAGGCCACCGAGCTGGATTTTCTTGTACTGCTTATTCCAGCCGTTGAGGGCCAGCATGATAAAGCGCTGGTTCAGGGCCCAGGTATCGGGCAGGTTGGTGATGAATGAGCCGTCAATCATGTACCACAGCTCCTTGTCGTTCTGCAGCTTCTCGTCCAGTATGCTGTAGATGGTGGCCCCGGATTCGCCTACCGTGAAGATGCCGAACTCGGTGAAAATATCCGGCTCCGGCACGCCTTCCTCCTCACAGATGCGCTTGATGGTGCGCAGCACCTCGGCAATCATATAAGGGTAGTCGTACTCCTTCTGAATGCTGGTCTGGATGGGCAGGCCGCCGCCGATATCCAGGGTGGTGAGGGTAGGACACACTTTGCGCAGCTCGCAGTACTTATGCACAAACCGGCTCAGCTCCGACCAGTAGTAGCTGGTATCCTTGATGCCAGTGTTGATGAAGTAGTGCAGCATCGTGAGCTCGAAGCGCGGGTCGTCCTTAATTTTCTGCTCGTAGAGCGGCAGGGCATCGGTGTAGCGGATGCCCAGGCGGGAGGTGTAGAACTGGAAGCGCGGCTCCTCGTCGGAAGCCAGGCGCATGCCCACGTTGCACTTTTCGCGCACGTTGTCGTGGTAGTAGTCCACCTCGTTGGGCGAGTCCAGGATGGGCATGCAGTTCACGAAGCCGTCGTTGATGAGGCGGGTGATTTCGCGCTTGTAGTCCTCGGTTTTGAAACCGTTGCAGATGATGAACGTGTCCTTCTGCACCTTGCCCTTGGCGTGCATGGCCCGGATGATATTCGTATCAAACCAGGAGGACGTTTCGATGTGGACGCCGTTTTTGAGAGCTTCCTCCACCACAAAGCTGAAGTGCGAAGCCTTGGTGCAGTAGGCGTAAGAATACTTGCCCTGGTAGCCGGTCTGCTCGATGCCGAGACGGAACCACTCCTTGGCCCGCTGAATCTGGGAGGAGATTTTGGGTAGGTAGGCCAGGCGCAGTGGGGTGCCGTGCTTTTCCACCAAAGCCATCAAATCAATGTCGTGGAAGCGCAGCTCGTTATCCTGTACCTGAAACTCATCGGTGGGAAAGTCGAACGTCTGCGAAATCAGGTCGTGGTAGGTATCCATTGAAGGAAATTGGGGGAAGTTGTGAGGGGTTTGGCCGAAAGAACGCCGACTGGTAGCAAGCTCCACCGTGCACTCTTTTTCTTCGCAAAGCTTTTGCCGAACTTGCAGGTGCAAAGATACCCCCTCGCGGGGGTTTTGGTTGTGCTCTGTTCGTTGGTTGCGCCGGAAGGCCCGCGCGCGTCAAGCCTGAGAGGGACCCCACCCACTCAATCGGCAAGCATCTAAACCACCTAACCCTTTTTCTGCCAATGTAATATGCGACGCATTAAGCTTCTGGAAGTCCGTTCCGAACTCGGGGCCGGAACCCGTGGCGCCAGCTTGGGCGTGGATGCCCTCAAGGTGGCCTGCCTCAACAAAGGGTCCGACTACTTCCGCCGGTTCAATTCGGTGAGTGTGCCCGATCTGAACCACGTGCTCTTCGAGAAAAACCACTTTCCGAAGGCCAAGCACATCGATTCCATTTACACGGTGCAAAAGGGCATTGCCAGCACCGTAGAGCAAACCCTACGCTTCGGGGAGTTTCCGCTGGTACTGGCCGGCGACCATAGCAACGCCTCCGCCACTATTGCGGGCATTAAGGCGGCTTATCCGCACAAAACGCTAGGCGTCGTGTGGGTAGATGCCCACGCCGACATTCACTCGCCCTATACCACGCCCTCGGGTAATATGCATGGTATGCCGCTGGCTATTTCGCTGGGTGATGATAACCGCGAGTGTCAGCGCAATCAGCCCGAGCCCGAAACCGAGTTCTTCTGGCAGAAGCTCAAAAACCTGGGCGAAGCCGGCCCCAAAGTCACGCCCGAGCACTTGGTATACGTGGTGGTGCGCGACACCGAGCACGAGGAGGATGCCATCATCGAGCGGCTGGGCATCAAGAACTACAAGCTGGCCGAGGTGAAGGAGAAGGGTACCCGCCAGGTAGCCCGCGAGATTTATGAGCGGCTCCGCTTCTGCGACATGGTGTACATCAGCTTCGATGTGGACTCCTTAGATTCGCGCTTCAGCAAAGGTACCGGCACGCCCGTAGTGGATGGCCTGAACGTGGAGGAAGCCATCAGTCTGTGCCGCGCCTTGCTGGATAACGACCGGGTAGTGTGCTTCGAGATGGTGGAAATCAACCCTACGCTAGACTCCGAAAACACCATGGCTCAGAACGCCTTTGACATCCTGGAAGCCGCCACCGATGCTATTCAACGCCGCCTGCGGCTGGAGGAAGTGGTAAGCCGATAGCTGAGTCCGCGCAAGATTGAACGCACAATAACCGTTTATTGCGCGTTCAATCTTGCTTTCTCCGTTATGAAAACGCTCCATAGCCTGGTGTTCAGCCTGCCCATCCTGCTGGCCAGCTGCACTGCCTCTCCGTCGTCTACTGCCCCGCCAGCTGCCGCCACTGGAGAGCCGGCCACCGCTGCTGCTGCCCCGGATTCCGTGACGGGCACCATTACCTACCGCAACCGCATGGCGCTGCCGCCCACGGCCGTGGTGCGGGTGGTGCTGCAGGATGTCTCGCTGCAGGATGTGGCCGCTACGGTGCTGGATTCCGTGACCATTCGGCCCAACGGACGGCAGGTGCCGTTTGCCTTTGCGCTGCGCTATGATCCGGCCCTGATCAAGATGAGCAACACTTACACCGTGCAGGCCCGCATTACCGACGGCGGCCGGCTGCTGTACCTGAACGACGAGGCCTACCCCGTCATCACCGGCAACCATCCCAAGCAGGTAGAACTGGTGCTGCGGCCAGTGCAGTAGCAGCCGGCCGGGCCGGTTCCGTTACCTTCTGCCCAAAGCCTCACCGATGCGCGTCGGTGGGGCTTTGGCAGTTATTCCTGGGCCGGCAGCACCAGAACTGGCACCGGGCTGCGGCGGACCACCTCGGCCGTAACACTATGGTGAAACAGCTGCCCCAGGAAGCTGCGGCGGCGAGCAATGAGTATGACTATGTCGTACTCGGAGGCTACCTGTAAAATACCTTCGGCGGGTTGGGCAGCTACTGCCGTGCGGCTATGTAGCGTGAGCAGGTCGGCGGTGAGGCCGGTGCGCGTGACGGAATCCAGGGCGGAGGTCTCGTCAGCGGCCGTTTCCGTGGGCGTAACGTGCAGGATGGTTAGCTCGGCGTGTAGGGCGTTGAGCAGGTGGCGGGCGGTGCCGGCAAACTGGCCCAGCGTGAACTCCTCGCCATCGGTAGCCAGCAGCACGCGGTGGGGCAGGGCAGGGTTGCGTATGGTGTGCGGCACTACCAGCATGGGGTAGGGGGCCGTGCGCAGAATATCGAGCGAGGTAGTCGTCACCAGCTCATCGGGCGTGCCTGAAGTATCGTGGCGGCCCAGTACCACCAGGGCCGGATGGTGGCGGCTCACGGCATCGGCCACGGCAAAGGCCACCCGTCCGTGACCTATCTCCGCCACCACCGGCACCGACAGGTCGCGGGCCAGGCTGCTCAGGGCCAAATGAATGGCTTCGCGGCTGAGGTTGGAAAGCTGCCCGGTAAACATTTCAGGATCCAGCACCGAGTCGCGGCGTACGTGCAGCAGCACCAGGCGAGCATTGAGGGGCGCGGCTAAGTTGGTGGCATAGTTCAGGGCCGCGTCGGCGGCCTGAAAAAAGTCGGTGAGAATCAGCAGGGAAGTGGCCATGATGCGGAAAAAAGCGAGAAATGTACCGCCGGCAAGTACGCCAACCGCTCGGCTTGCTGCAAGATTAAAAAATCAGATAAATACATGATATTCATCATCTTTCTACTGATGAAAGCCCCAAGTGTCAGGGTGAGTGAATGCTAGGAAGGTACTAATGGGAAAAGCGGAAAGCGGGCCGCCCGGATGCCCGGCGTGCCCGGCTGGTGTGCCGAAGCCGGGGCCGCACTTTTTCGGGCAGCTTCCGGCGCAGGTTTCTACCTTTGTGGGGTCGGCGACTCTGAATGGAGCACCGACCTTTCATTATGACTCCGATTTTTGGACTACTCCGGCCACGACGACTCATGGCGTAAGCAGCAGCTTGCGCCGGGTGCAGCAGGCATGTCGGCAGTGGCCGGCGCCGCTAACCCGGTCAGTGCCCGCGCTTACGCCCGTTTCGCGGCCAGTCGTCCAGTCAATCATTGCGAAATCCTGATCCGGATTTCCTTACCAAGCGTTTCGCTCTTCTCAGTGCAGCAACTCGAACAAACCCTCAAAACTGCCCTTGGGGCAGCTATTCAGGCCGTATTCGGCACCACCGTGCCCGCCGCTCAGCTTACGTTGCAGCCCACGCGCAAGGAGTTTGCCGGCCAGTTTACGCTCGTCACGTTCCCCTTCACCAAAACCCTGGGCAAAGGTCCCGAGCAGATCGGGCAGGCCCTCGGCGAGTGGCTGGTGGCCAACGCGCCCTTGGTGAGCGGCTTCAACGTGGTGAAAGGCTTCCTGAACCTGGAAATTGCCGATGCCGAGTGGCTGAAGCTGTTCACGGCGCTGCGCCGGCAGCCGGCTGGCACGCCCGTAACTACCGAGGGCCCGCGCAACGTGGTGGTGGAGTACTCCTCGCCCAACACCAACAAGCCCCTGCACCTGGGCCACCTGCGCAACAACTTCCTCGGTTACTCGGTGGCCGAGATTCTGAAGGCCACCGGAGCTACCGTAAGTAAAGTAAACCTGGTTAACGACCGGGGTATCCATATCTGCAAGTCGATGCTGGGCTACCAGCAGTTTGGCCACGCCGAGACGCCTGAAAGTGACGGTATCAAAGGCGACCATCTGGTGGGCAAGTACTACGTGCTGTTCGAGAAGCACTACCGCGAGCAGGTAGCGCAGCTGGTAGCTGAGGGGGTATCCGAGGATGTAGCCAAGGCATCGGCTCCGCTGATGCTGGAAGCCCGGGATATGCTACAGAAATGGGAGGCCGGTGACGAAGAAGTAGTGAGCCTGTGGCGGCAGATGAACGGCTGGGTGTACGAAGGCCACAATGCTACCTATGCCGCTATTGGCGTCGATTTCGACAAGTTTTACTACGAGTCGGGTACGTATCTGCTGGGTAAGGAGCGGGTGCAGGAAGGTTTGGACCGGGGCTTGTTTTACCGAAAAGAAGACGGTTCGACTTGGGTGGACCTGACGCAGGAAGGGCTGGATCAGAAAATCCTGCTCCGTTCTGACGGCACCAGCGTGTACCTCACCCAAGACCTGGGCACAGCCGAACTGAAATACGCCGACTTCCATTACGATTCCAGTATCTACGTCATTGCCGACGAGCAGAATTACCACATGCAGGTACTGCAGGCGACGCTTCAGAAACTGGAAAAACCCTACGCAGCGGCCATTCATCACCTCAGCTACGGCATGGTGGATCTGCCTACGGGCAAAATGAAAACCCGCGAAGGCACCGTAGTAGACGCCGACGAGTTGGTGCGCGAAGTAGTAGAAGCCGCCAAGCAAGCCACCCTCGAAAAAGGCAAAACGGAAGGCCTCTCCGACGACGAGCTGGCTCAACTCTACCATATGCTGGGACTGGGTGCGCTCAAGTACTACCTGCTGAAGGTGGATCCCAAGAAGCGCATGCTCTTCAACCCCGAGGAATCGGTGAAGCTGGAAGGCGACACGGGGCCGTTCGTGCAGTACTCGCACGCCCGGATTGCCACCATCCTGCGCAAGGCCGCCGAAATGAGCATCAGTCAGGAGGCCGACTTGAGCGCATTGAAGGAACTGCCCGCTGCCGCCCGCGAAATGGTGCAGGAGTTAGGCCGCTATCAGGGTGTAGTGCAGGAAGCTGCTCGCACGTTCTCGCCCGCCGTGGTGGCACAGTACGCCTATGAGGTGGCCCGCGCCTACAACCGCTTCTACACTGAAGTGAAAATTTTCACGGAGCCCAACGAAACCAGCCGCTCTTTCTACGTGGCCCTCTCGGCCCAAACCGGCCAGACCATCAAAGCCAGCCTAGGTCTGCTCGGCATCCAGGTGCCCGAGCGGATGTAATCAGCCCTCTGTCATTGCGAGCGGAGCGAAGCAAACCTTCCTTTTCGCAGGTCAGAAGCCCAAAAACCAGCTAAGCCCTTGACGTGGTTGCTACGTCAGGGGCTTATCGCTTAGATAAAACTCCAGAGCCGGAAGAGGAAGGATTGCTTCGCTCCGCTCGCAACGACAGCATTCTATGAAAAGCGTAGCCGTGTATTGTGGTGCCAGCAGCGGCACCAACGAATTGTTCGCTCAGCAAGCCACTGCCATGGGCCAAACGTTGGCCCAGCGGGGCTTCACGCTGGTGTACGGCGGCGGCCGGGTAGGCCTGATGGGGGCCGTAGCCGATGCCGTGATGCAGCACGGCGGCCGGGCCATCGGCGTAATTCCCGATTTTCTAGCCGATAAGGAGCTGGCGCACACCGGCCTCACGGAGCTGCACATCGTGAAAAGTATGCACGAGCGGAAGTTGCTGATGGCCGACCTGGCCGAGGGCTTCGTGGCTATGCCCGGCGGGTTCGGTACACTGGAGGAGCTGTTTGAGGTGTTGACCTGGGGCCAACTGGGCCTGCACAAAAAGCCTGTGGCCCTACTCAACGTTGCCGGCTTCTACGACCACCTGCTCCGCGCCCTCGACCACATGGCCGATGAAGGCCTGCTCCGCCGCGAAAACCGCAACCAACTCCTCAGCAACCCCGACCCCAACGGCCTGCTTGATGAAATGCTGGCCTACCAGCCCGTAGCACTGGAAAAATGGCTTACCCCGCGCACCACATAAGTGGTGAAATAGCGCGGTGGTGACATGGGGAGTCTGACGTTCAATCTGCGTACGTGGCGCAATCAGAACGTCAGACTCCCCATGTCACCACCGCGCTATTTCACCGCCGGCACGCGGTATACCACGGCATTGCAATTCATGCCGGCTCCCACGGAGGCAAACACCAGATTCTCGCCGGCAGCAATGGTGGTTTCCGGCAGCTGGTGCTTCAGGATCAGATCCAGTAGAGTAGGCAGGGTGGCTACCGATGAATTGCCCAACCAGGAAATGGTCATGGGCATTACGCCGGCGGGCACAGTGGGCTGGTCGTAGAGGGCGTACAGGCGCTTGAGTATGGCCTCGTCCATTTTCCCGTTGGCTTGGTGAATGAGCAACTTGCTCATGGCTTCGATGGATAGCCCAGCTTTGTCAAGCGTATCCTTGATGGCCTGCGGGACGGTTTTGAGGGCGTATTCATACAGCTTACGGCCTTCCATCTTCAGAAACAGCTCCGCACCCTGGTACGCGGGATTGTAGGAAACGGCCATGCGCAGCAGATGGGCCGCCTGTACCGTATCGGAGCGGGTGCCGTGAGCCAGAATGCCGATGGGCGTATCGCTTGCCCGGGCTTCCAGCAGGATGGCCCCGGCCCCGTCGGCGTAAATCATGCTGTCCCGGTCGTGGGGGTCGCACACCCGGGAAAGGGTTTCGGCTCCAATCACCAGCACCCGCTTCGCGTCGCCGGAGCGCAGGTAGTAATCGGCCTGAATGACGCCCTGCAGCCAGCCGGGACAGCCAAACGGCAGATCGTAGGCAACAGTTTTCGGGTTCTCGATGCCCAACTTGTGCTTGACGCGAGCCGCCAGGGTGGGTACAAAATCAGAACGACGATTGTCCATCGATACGTCCCCAAAGTTGTGGGCCACCAGAATATAGTCCAGTTGTTCGGGGTCGGCGTTGCAGCTGGCGAACAGGTTACGAGCCGCCAGGTAAGCCAGATCGGACGCCACCTGGTCGTCTTCGGCGTAGCGCCGTTCCTGGATATCGGTGATTTGGGCGAAACGCTCTACAATCTCCGCGCCCGCTTTGGTGAGGGGCTTGCCGTCGGCCTCAAAAAAGAACGAAGTAGTAAATTCTTCGTTTTTGACAATACGGGAAGGAAGGTAACTGCCTGTTCCAGTAATGACAGAATAGAGAGTCTTACTCATTATCAGATCAGTAGGGGAGTTTGTGAGCGACAAGGGACGAAAGTAGGGCCTTTTTAGGTAGCGACCTGCCTGCTTGTATATAATTCTGGCATTCCTAAGGCACCTCCGACCGGTACATCTAGGGGCAGCAGTATGCTTCAGGTAGGGGTTAGGGCCGCTTGTATACCAGAGGCTAGGGTTAGTGTCGTACCACGCTTCCCCGGCGGTCTATTGGCAGGGGGCGAACAAGCGGGTGGTCGTAGGAACCGCAAATACCCGTTCAACCACGCAGGCCCCCACTTGTGGCGCTAGTGAAGCCCCAGCAGGGAACATTGCGTATAGCTGCCGGTTTTTCTTCAGAATCTCCCAATCTTCGCACATGAAATCCTTTGTTCTGCTGGGCGCGCTGCTTATTGGCGGTCTTTCCATTTCCTCACGTAACGCAACTCCCGCCATGACCGACCTGACCCTCCCCGTTGCTGGCACCGTGTATGATTTTACGGTGAAAACCATTGATGGCAAAGACGCGAAACTGAGCCAATATAAAGGCAAAAAGCTGCTCATTGTAAATACTGCCTCCGAGTGTGGCTACACGCCGCAGTACAAGGAACTGGAAGAGTTACACCAGAAATACGGCAGCAAAGTAACGGTGCTGGGCTTTCCGGCCAATAACTTCGGCGGTCAGGAACCAGGTACTAACGAGCAGATTGCCACTTTCTGTGAGAAAAACTTCGGCGTGACGTTTCCGCTTTTCTCCAAAGTATCCGTGGCTGGTGCCGATGCCGCACCGCTGTTTCAGTACCTGGGCAGCAAAGTCAGAAACGGCGTGACAGACGAAAAGCCGAATTGGAATTTCTGCAAGTATCTCATTGATGAGCAGGGGCATGTGCAGGGCTTCTACCCGTCTAAAGTGAAGCCGCTAAGCGAGGAGTTGCTGGCTGCTATTCAGAAATAACACCCGGCCACCAGTGCGCCCAGCAACGGAAGCGGCAACTGCTGTTCAAGCCATCCGCCGCTGAGCGCAGTGATAGGCTGCGGGAAGTATCTTCGCCCTCGCAACTACAACTTACTGCATGGTCCGCACCGTTATTTTCGACATGGACGGCGTTATAGTGGACACCGAGCCGGTGCATCGCTACGCTTATTTCCAACACTTTGAGGAGCTGGGCATTGGGGTGTCGGATGCTGAGTACGCCACCTTTACCGGCCGCTCCACCAAAAATGTTTATCAGCACCTCAAGGATAAGCATAGCTTGGCGCATGAGGTAGGAGAACTGGTACTGGCCAAGCGCGAGTTCTTCAACCTCGCCTTTGATGAAAAGCCGGATCTGGAGTTGCTCGACGGCGTGCGCCGCCTCATCGAAGACCTGCACCAGCACAACCTGGAGCTGATTCTGGCTTCTTCCGCTTCCCAATCGACAATTGACCGGGTGATGCGCCGGTTTGTGCTGGGGCCGTACTTCTCGCACCTTGTCAGTGGCGAGGATTTTCCGCGCTCCAAGCCCGATCCGGCCATTTTTGCACACGCTGCGTCGCTGGCGCAATCTTCGCAGGCAGAGTGTGTGGTGATAGAAGACTCGGCCAATGGCGTAACGGCCGCCAAAGCTGCCGGCCTCTACTGCATTGGCTACAACAGCATCCACTCGCCTCTGCAGGACCTCAGTCACGCTGACTTAGTCGTGACCCATTTCCAGGAGCTGACGGCTGCCCGTATTGCCGCGCTTGAAACAGGTGCTCTAGAAGCCTCATAGGGTAGCTTACAGCCGGCAGAACGAGGTAGAGCGCGTATTCGCGTCTTGTCGTTGCTGAGGTTGTTTATCTTCGTCTATCCAGACTGCACAGTGCTAGCCGTTCAACGACGCTACGTGAATACACGTCTCTACCTCGTTCCGGCAGTTATCCAGCCTGCTTTCGCCAACATGCCTTTCTGAAGAGCCGCGCCTTCGCACGCGGCTCCAAAATACTTTCATGGCAACTTCTTCTCCCGCCGCTCCCGCACCAGCTAGCCCCGCCAAAGCCTGGATTTCGGCGTTTCGGCCGCGCACGTTGCCGCTGGCGCTGGCCAGCATCATGGCCGGCGGCTTCCTGGCCGCCAGCAACGGCTACTTTCGGGGCAGCGTAGTCGGGCTGGCCGCCCTGACGACCATTCTGCTGCAAATCCTGAGCAACCTAGCCAACGACTACGGCGACTCGCAGAACGGGGCCGACAGCGTGCACCGCGAGGGGCCGCAACGGGCCGTGCAAAGCGGCGCCATCACGCCAGCGCAGATGAAGAAGGGCATGGGCCTGTTTGGGGCGCTTTCTTTGCTGAGCGGGCTGCTGCTACTGTGGGTGGCCCTGGGCACGGCCGGCGCCTGGATTTTCCTGGCCTTTTTCGTGCTGGGCCTTTCGGCTATCTGGGCGGCGGTGAACTATACGGCCGGCTCCAAACCGTATGGCTACGCCGGACTGGGCGACGTGTCGGTGTTCGTGTTTTTCGGGCTGGTGGGCGTGTGCGGCACGTATTTTCTGCAGGCTGGCACGCTGCCGCTGTCGGTGCTGCTGCCCGCCGCCGCGCTGGGCTGCTTCGCTACGGCCGTACTCAACGTGAACAACATCCGTGACATTCGCTCCGATGCGCTGGCCGGCAAAATCACCATTCCGGTGCGCCTGGGGCCGCAGCGGGCCCGCGTGTATCACGTGGTGCTACTCACGGCCGGCCTGGTATGCGCCGTGCTCTACGTGCTGCTTACCTACCGCTCACCCTGGCAGTGGCTGTTTCTGCAGAGCGCCCCGTTGCTGGTGCGCAACGCCGCCGCCGTGTGGCAGCGCCAGGATTCCATGCAGCTCGACCCGCTGCTCAAGCAAATGGCCCTCACCACGCTGGTGTTCACGCTGCTGTTCGGGCTGGGGCAGGTGGTGTAAGCGTCATGGAAATTAATGCAGCACAATTACACGAGCTTCAACAAAGGCGTCAGTTTTTTGCAGCCTATTTCCCGAAAATCGATTGTTGCTTGAATCAGCTAAAGCATGAAGCAGCGAAGCTGAATACCTGCCCAGCCTGTGGCTATCCGACATTGGGTGAGCGGGCGGGCTATGAAATTTGCTCTATCTGCGAATGGGAAGATGATGGCCAAGACGACGAAGCGGCGGATGAAATCTGGGGCGGCCCCAATGGCAACTACTCACTGACACAGTGGAGACGGACAACGGCTGAAATGCTGGCTATACTGACGACAAGTTCAGCCGCTCATCGGCCTGAAAAGAAGTTAATTGGCTTGCTGTTGAATAGCATTCAGGCTTCGGTGAGGAGTGGCCATGCCAACGAGTCAAATAAAATGATTGAGCAAATAGAAACGATAACGCTATTATTCGAGAAGTTACGCAACGACCAATGTAGTGGCTTGATCAAATCTAGCCCAGGGTAATCAACATTCGAAGTTAAGATCTATGCTACCTGATAAAGAAACCACCCGCCTCAGCAAGCTCTTGAGCTTGGTACTCCGCCACGATCCGGCCCACCTGGGCCTGACGCTGGACGAGCAGGGCTGGGTAGGTGTGGAAGAACTTCTCCGGCAGGCCCAAGCGCACAAGATCAACCTCACCCACGAGATGCTACTGCACATCGTGGATACCAGCCCTAAGCAGCGTTTCCGCCTCAGCGACGACCAGCAGCGCATTCGGGCCAGCCAGGGCCATTCGGTGGTGGTGGAGTTAGGCTATGCGCCGGCCGTGCCGCCGGCTGTGCTCTACCACGGCACGACGGCCCGTCATCAGGCCCAAATCATGCGGGAAGGGCTGCAGAAAATGAGCCGCCAGCAAGTGCACCTGAGCGCCGACCATGCCACCGCCCGGCAAGTGGGCAGCCGCCACGGCGCGCCGGTTGTGCTCCGGATAGATGCCGCCCGCATGCACGCTGAGGGCCACGCTTTCTACCGCGCCGACAATGGTGTGTGGCTGACTGAGGAAGTTCCGGCCCGCTACCTACAGCTACCCGACGATGCGGCGGCGGCGTAGTTAGTACCAAACTATTTCGTCACCTACACCCAGTATTCATTGGGTTTTTTTCTGCCAATTTCTATATTTGCATCATTGTTGCATTTAAGCAAACAGGGATAATGGAAGCATATGATGTAGTGATAGTAGGCGGAAGCTACGCCGGGCTGAGTGCGGCGCTGCTGCTGGGCCGCTCGATGCGCCGGGTGCTGGTGGTGGATACGCAACGGCCCGCCAACCGCCAGACGCCCCACTCGCACAGCTTCCTGACCCAGGACGGTGCGACGCCCACTCAGCTGGCCACGGTAGCGCGGGAGCAGGTGGCGCGGTATCCCACGGTGGCGTTCCTGAATAGCGAGGTAGTTGCGGCTACGGCTGAGGCGACAGGCTTCCAAGTGAAAATGGCCGATGGCGCGAAAGTGACAGCGCGCAAGCTGCTGCTGGCTACCGGCGTGGTAGACGAGTTGCTGCCGATTTCGGGGCTGGCCGAATGCTGGGGCATTTCGGTGCTGCACTGCCCGTACTGCCACGGCTACGAGGTGCGGGGGCAGCACCTGGGCTTGCTTGCCAACGGGGCCGTGGCGGCGGAGCTGGTGGCGCTGCTGCGCAACTGGAGCCGCAAGCTGACGGTGTTCACCAACGGCCCCGCCGATTTTACCCCTGAGCAACAGGCCCTGCTGCAAACGCATCAGGTGCCCGTCGTAGAAGAACCCGTTCTGGATATTCCTCACCAAGGCGGCTACCTGTCCGGGCTGCGTACGGCTGATGGCCAACTGCATCCGCTGGAAGCGGTATTTGCCCGTTTCCCCACGCGCCTGCCCGGTAACCTGGCCCGGCAGCTGGGCTGCTCGCTCACCGAAGCCGGCCTTATTCAGGTGACAGAAGTCTGCGCAACCAACGTGCCCAACCTGTTTGCGGCCGGCGACGCCACCACCGGCATGCGGCAGGTAGCAGCGGCCGTAGCGCAGGGAGCCAAAGCAGGGGCCTGGCTGAACCGGGAATTGATAACCGACGGCGTGTACGCGGACGTGTAGCCCGCCACTAGCCCCCAGAACCCATCAGGCCCCGACTACAGAGGTAGCCGGGGCCTGATGGGTTCTGGGCAACTGCTGCCGGCAGCCGGGGCGTGGTTACATCTTGTCCATCTTGTGGTCGGCCATTTTGCTCTTGGGGGCTTTCTTGGCGGTTTTTGCCGAACTCATTTTGCTGGTGACCATTTTGCCATCCGACATCTTACCATCGGTCATTTTGCCGTCAGCCATCTTGTTGTCGGCCATCTTATCGGTTTTCATCTTGTCGCCCTGCATTTTGTCGCCTTGGGCGAAGGTGGGGTTGGGCAGGAGCGTGCCGAGGCAGAAGACGGCGGCGAGTAGCAGGGAGCCGGGGGCGAAGAACAGGTTGGTACGCATGGGGAAGAGAGGAAAAGTGAAACGTGAAACATGTGTGGTGTTGCCCGGATAGACGCGGCCCGGCAGTAGGCCTTACAGCGGGCGTAGGACTTTTTTTGGTAGCGGCCGAGGCCCGGTTACCATTCCACGGCCACCCCAAACGTGAACTGCTGGCCCGAGTACACGTTGCGCAGCCGGCCAAAACCGGTGGCCCAGTCGGTGGTGAGGCGCAGGTGGCGGGTGGCCTCCAAGCTCACGCCCAGCCCTGCCGTGGAGTACGCCACGCCCTCGCCCAGCCCGATGCTGCCCAGCCGGTTAGGGTCGGGCGGGCGCACGTTGTCGAGGGTGCGGAACGTGGCCGTCAGCCAGGCTTTTTTCCGGAGGTGGTAGCCAGCCTGTGCGCCGTAGCTGTACTGGCTGGTGAAGCCGGCGGTGCGCTGGTTGTAGCCCGCTTCCACCGTGAAAAAGGCCGGCCAGCGGCTCAGACTGTGCGAGAGGGCCGCCCGCGTCCATACATTCCACTCTCCGTCGCCGGTGGGCAGGGCCACGAACACGCGCGGGTCGGTGCGGTCGAAGCCGCGGGCGCGCGGGTTGCCCAGTGGCGCTTCCACGCTTAGGCCCACGACCAGCAGCCATGCCCCGCGCAGCAGCCCGTAGCGCAGGCCCACTTCCGGGTCGCCGATGCCCCGGCTGGGCGTGACGGTAGCGTAGGCGGCGCGCCGGAAAACCGGAAAGTTGAGGGTGGCTTCCAGGCGGTCGGTGAGGCCGTACTCGGCGTAGAGGCTGAACACCTGCTGCCGAAACCGGGCCGTTTCGATGGTGGGGCCGCTAAGCGGATGGTAGCGGGTGGTGCTGACGGTGGTGAGGCCGGCTTTGGCGTAGCCGCGTTTCTTCTTGCGCGTCCAGCCGCCACCGGCCCGGGCCTCGGCCGCGAGCAGCAGCGCGGCAGCCAGCAGCCACCCGGCGCGGGCCGCCCTCATTGTAGAGCCGCCGCGCCGAAGTTGTACTGGGCCGGCTCGCAGTGCAGCACCACGTGCGAGAAGCCAGCCGAAGCCACCGGCACGGCCAGCACCTGCGCCCCCGACTGCGTGATAACGCCCACGCTCAGTACGTTCTCGGCCCCACGCCCCCGCTGCACCCGAATCAGCTCGGCCGACTTGGCCAGGTAGATGGTGAGCGAGCCGGTATGGAAATCGGTCATGAAATCGGCGTTGAAGCGCAGAAATTCCTTGCCCGCGGCGTCGCGCACCAAATCCACGGTGCCTGAGCTGGGCACGCCGCCCTGGGGCTGCACGATGCCCTTGCGCACCACCGTGAGCGTGCCGGCCGGGGGCGTGGTGGTAGTAGACGCGGCGGGCTCCGGGGTTTCCTGTTGGCAGGCTCCCAGGCTCAGGCCCAGCAGCAACAGCCCTAGTATGCGGGTAGTCATAGGAAAAGCAATGAAGAGTGAACGGTGTGCTGAGTTGAAATCCGCGCAGGTGGCGGCCGTAAACTGGCCGGGCCCTAGCCGGCGGGGCTGAGCGGCAGGCTGCCCACGCCCACCACGCGGTGGCTGGCGCGCTCCTGCACCAGCACTACCGCCCGCAGGTGGCTTTGCTGCCACTGCGGCGGCAGCCGGAGCGCGGGCGAGGCCCCAAACGTACCATCGGCGGCTACCGCACCCAGCGGGCGCAGCTCCCGCACCACGGCGGCGTGGCGCACCAGCCGCCCGGCATTTTCGCCCCGCCCGATCTGGGTGGTGAGGCCGGTTTCGGTGATGAGCAACAGCACGTCGGCCGGGCCGGTGCCGGCGGGCAGGTCGCGCACCTGTACGCGCAGGGCCGCCGCGGGGCCGTTGAGCTGCACGGTGGTGCGCGGCGTACGGGCTGCCTGCGCAATGGCTTCCAGCAGCTTGGTCCGCTGGCTGCCCACCAGCTCGTAGCGGCCATTGATGACGGCCTGCGGCGTGTAGGAGCCCGAGCCAAAGCCGGCGGCGTAGGTGCGCTGGCGCTGAGTGAACTGCTCCGAGGAGAAGGTATCTTTCCAGCCCAGGCGGTTCCAGTAGTCCACGTGCTGGCCCAGGGCCACTATTTCCACGCCCGGCACTGGCTGGCTGGCTTCCAGCTCCCGCAGTGCGGCATCGGCGGCGGGGCAGCTGGAGCAGCCCTCGGACGTGAACAGCTCCACGGCTACCGGCACGCGGGCGGGTACCGGGCCAGCGGGTGAGCCAGGCAGCGGGGTGGGGGAGGTGAGCGGCAGACTTCCGAAAGCCAGACCGGCGACAAGCAGCAGTTTCATAAAGAAAACAGACAAGGCCAGCCAACGGCGGCGGCTACTCGGCTAGACGCGTCACCACTTCCGGCCTTACAGCTGCCCCCGAAAAATATTTTTCGGGGGCAGCTGTAAGGTGGCCGTCGGCCGGGCGTCTATCGGGGTGGCGGTGGCTGGCCGCCTGCTGGTTTCTCCCCTCAAACGCCCTGTGTCCTATGCCCCGCCTCGTTGAAAAGCACCCGTTGGCTATCCGCTGGTTTCACTGGCTCAATTTCCCGGTGCTGGCCCTCATGATCTGGAGCGGCCTGCTGATTTACTGGGCCAACGACGTGTACCGGCTCGGGTGGGGCGACACCACGCTGCTGCGGTTTTTCCCGCAGTCGGTGTACGATGTGCTGGACATGGACCACAAGCTGGCCAAGGGCATGAGCTGGCATTTTGTGCTGATGTGGGTGTTTGCCCTCAACGGGCTGCTGTACGTGAGCTACACCCTGATTTCGGGCGAGTGGCGGTACCTGGTGCCGCAGCGCGGTACGCTCCGCAGCGCCTGGCACACGCTGCTGCACGACGTGGGCCTGCGCCAGAACCCGCCGCCGCCCGCCAAGTTCAACGGGGCCCAGCAGCTGGCCTACACCTCGGTGGTGCTGATGGGGGCCGGCTCGCTGCTCACCGGCCTGGCCATCTACAAGCCCACCCAGCTGGCCGGCCTCACTACCGCGCTGGGCGGCTACGAGTGGGCCCGCCTGGAGCATTTCGCCCTGACCATCGGCTACGTGCTGTTTTTTCTGGTACACATTGCCCAAGTGGTGCGGGCCGGCTGGAACAACTTCCGGGCCATGGTAGCGGGGTTTGAAGTGGTAAAGGACTCTGCCCCCACGGCCGCGGCTGCCTCGCTCGCCGCCGCGCCCGATGTGGCCCCCAGTAGCAGCAGTCCGCTGCATACCGTGCCGCCGCTGCCCGTGCGGCCCTAGCCTGAGGTCCTTTGTTAGAGCCCCCTCATCTAACCTTGGCAGCAGAATGCGCCCGGCCCCAGGTATGGGACTGATTGCGGCGCGCCGCACAGAGCAGTCAGAATTACCAGTTTTCCCTTACGCGTTTATTGTACTGACCGATGCAATCCGAATCATCCCTTCCGCAGCCGCCCGCCACGCCACCTGCTGCTGACGTTGCCCTGGAGCGAGAAGTGACGCGCCGTTCCCGGCGGACCTTTCTGGTGGGCGGGCTGGCCGCCCTGGCGGGCCTGGGCGGCTGGCGCTGGCTGCTGGGCCAGCCCGAGGTGATGGACATTCCGGGGCCGCTGCGGGCCGGCCTGGAGGCCAACGCCCGCGTAGCCGCCACCCTGCTCAGCCCCACCCAGCTGGCCCCCGAGTTTCCGCGCAACCAGGCCCGCACGCCCCGCGCCAACGGCTCCGTGGGCCTCAAGCAGCCGCTGGACGTGGCCGCGTGGCGGCTGCGGGTGGAAGGTTTCGGTGGGCAGCCGGTCCGGGAGTTCTCCCTGGCCGAGCTGCAGGCGTTGCCCCGCACCGAAATGACCACCGAGCTCAAATGCATCGAGGGCTGGAGCACGGTGGTTACCTGGGCCGGCGTGCGCCTCACCGATTTCCTGGCCCGCTACCCGCTGGCCACCCTTCCCTCTGCCGAAATAGCGCCCTACGTAAGCCTGCGCACTCCCGACGATGCGTATTACGTGGGCCTCGATATGGTCAGTGCCCTGCACCCGCAAACCCTGCTGTGCTACGAGATGAACGGCCGGCCGCTGCTGCCGGAGCACGGCGCGCCGCTGCGCCTCATCACGCCCCGCAAGTATGGCATCAAGCAGCTCAAGCGCATCGGCACGCTGGCTTTCGTGGCGGAGCGCCCGGCCGACTACTGGGCCGCCCGGGGCTACGACTGGCACGCCAGCCTATAACGGCCGAAGTATATCCAGCAATGGCCAATCCGCGCTCCAGGATATTTGCGTTACTTGCCGGAGCCCGCCAGATGGGTTTTCCTCCCCTTCACCTATCCTTTCCCGCATGGCCCTTTCGGTGCCCGAGCCCGCGCAGTGGCTTGCCCGCTACGGCGACGACCTGTACCGTTTCGCCCTGAGCCGCGTGGCCTCGGCGGAGGAGGCGCAGGAGCTGGTGCAGGATACCCTGTGCAGCGCCCTCGACGCGCTGGCTTCCTTTCGCGGGGAAGCCTCGGAGCGCACCTGGTTGTTTGTAATTCTGCGCCGCAAAGTCGTGGACTTTTACCGGCGGCAGGCCCGCTCGCCCTTTGTGCCGCTGCCCCTACTGCCTGAGCAGGACCCCGAGGCCGAATTCTTCCAGCCTGCTACCGGCCACTGGCAGCCCGGCCAAGGCCCCGCCGACTGGGCCGCGCCCAGCGACGAAGACGCGCTGGAGCAACAGGAGTTTCAGGCGGTGCTGCGCAGCTGCCAGCAGCGGCTTTCGCCCCAGCACGGAGCCGTGTTTGTGCTGCGCTTTGCCGAGGAAATGTCGGCCGAGGAAATCTGCGCGGCGCTACAGCTGACGGCCGCCAACTACTGGGTTATCGTACACCGCCTGAAACTTCACCTGCGCCGCTGCCTCGAAAAGAACTGGTTCGGCTCCACTCTCCGTTCGTAACGTATGCGCACCTTCATTTCCGACTGCCAACGCGCCACCCTGCTCATTGAGCGCCGCGCCGACCAGCAGCTGCCCTTGGCCGAGCGGATGAAGCTGTGGGCCCACTTGCGCCTGTGTGCCTACTGCCGCCGCTACGCCGTGCAGAGCCCGGCCCTGGCCCGCGCCGCCCGCCTCGCCGCGCAGGCCACCTCCACCGCCCAACTGCCCCCCGATTTCGCCGCGCAGCTCCAGCGCCGCCTCGATGCGTCAGAATCTTGAGTTAGTTCTTCGTAGATCGGACGATGTAGAGACGCAATATCTTGCGTCTCATCGTTGAACGACTGGTGTTGCGCAGATCAAACAACATCAGCAACGACGAGACGCAAGATATTGCGTCTCTACACCGTCCAATGGCCATATCTTAACCTAAGAACTGCTACCGATTGTACTGCGCAAATCCTCAAGTTAACGGCACAAGCCAACTCAAACCAAAAACGGCCCCGCTGCACATGCAGCGGGGCCGTTTTTGGTTTGGGCCAGATGAATTATTCAGCGGCCGGGGCTACCGGGGCAGAAGCTTCGGTGGCGGCACCGCCCTCGGGGCGCGGGCCACGGCCGGAGCGGTTGCGGCCTCCGCGCTTGCGGCGGCGCTGGCCTTCGGCTTTATCGCCTTCAGCCCGTGGCTCAGCAGCGGCTTCGCCTTCAGGGCGCGGGGCACGCGGTTCGCGGGGCGGGCGGGCTTCGCCTTCGGGGCGTGGAGCCCGAGGTGGACGAGCTTCGCCTTCGGCGCGGGGTTCACGCGGCTCGCGGCGGGGGCGGCTGTCGCTGCCTTCGGGGCGGTCTTCGCGGGGGGGACGCTGGTAGGGCTGGGCCGGGGCTTGGCCGGCGTCGAGGGCGGCCAGGGTGGCCTGGGCTTTGGCAATGCGGGCCTGCTGATCGGCGTCGGGTTTGCTGTCGCCGCGGTTGGGGCGGGCACCGTCGCGGCCACCGCCGGAGCGGCCGCCACCGCCGCCTTCGGGGCGGGGGCCACGGTCACGGCCACCGCCGGAACCACCAGCACCGCCGCTGCGGGGGCCACGCTCGGGCCGGCCGCCTACTTTGCCGCGCAGGCCACTGAACCGTTTGGGGTCGAACTCGGGGGCTTCGCCCAGGCCGAGACCTTCGGTGATGTTCTGCTTTTCTACTTCGCGCTCAATCAATTTCTCGATTTTGAGCACGCGGTCCTGGTCCTGGTCGGCAATGAAGGTGATGGCCGTGCCTTTGGTGGCGGCGCGGGCCGTGCGCCCGATACGGTGTACGTAATCCTCGGCGGCGCGCGGGATGTCGTAGTTTACCACGTGACTCAGCGAGTCGATGTCAATGCCCCGGCTCAGCACGTCGGTGGCAACGAGGATAGGGAACTGCTTGTTTTTGAAGGCGCGCATGATTTCCTCACGCTCCTCCTGGGTGCGGTCGGAGCTGATGCCCCTGGCCTCGATGCCCAGCTTGTTGATGGCCCGCACAATGCCGCCCACAGCCGCTTTCTGGCTAGTGAACAGCACCATGCTCTGCACGTCCTGGGTTTTGATGATGTGCTCGAGCAGGTAGATCTTCTGGCGGTCGAAGGCCATGTAGAACTGCTGGTCGATGCCAGCGGCGGGCTTGGAAACGGCCAAACGAATTTCCTCGGGGCTCTTGAGCAGCTGCTGCGAAAAGTCGCGGATTTTGCTGGGCATGGTGGCCGAGAACAGCAGCGTCTGGCGCTCTTTGGGCAGCTGCCGCACGATGTTGAGGATGTCATCGGAGAAGCCCATGTCCATCATCTTATCGGCCTCGTCGAGCACCAGATACTTCAGGTCCTCGAACTTCACGTAGCCCATCTGCATGTGGGCAATGAGGCGGCCGGGTGTGGCAATGATGATGTCAGCGCCGGAGGTAAGGGCGCGCTTCTGCTGCTCCCAGCCTTCGGATTTGCCCCCGCCGTAGATGGCAATGGAGCTGGCTTCCACGAAGTAGCCGAAGCCCGTTACCTGCTCATCAATCTGCGTAGCCAGTTCGCGGGTGGGCACCAGTACCAGCGTGGAGGTGGTGCCGTGCTTGGCGTGCGAAATCTTGTCGAGCAGCGGCAGCAGGTAGGCGGCGGTTTTGCCGGTACCGGTCTGGGCGCAGGCAATCAGGTCCTTGCCTTCCAGAATGCGGGGAATGGCCTGCTCCTGGATGGGCGTGGCATTCTGGTAATTCATGGCATCGATGCCCGCGAGCAGGTCATCGTGCAGGTTAAACTCGTGAAACGTCAAAGTACAGCTTCGTTAAGATGATAGAGGGCTGACCTTGCGTCTCGGTCAGCAAACCGCTGGGGTGCTTTGCTAACAAAGATAGGGGATTGACGGCGGAACCCGCCCCGGGCCTAGAGGCGGCCGGGGACCGGCGAAATTTCCGTTACTTGTCCGCTGCCGGACGCCCCTGCGCCTTGGGCATTATCTGGCGCGTATCTTCCATCATTCCCTTATTCAACGTATGAAGAAGCGTATCCTGCCAATTTTGCTACTAAGCAGCGGCCTAGCCCAGGCCCAGCAGCCATTTACCTATACCATTAAGGGGAAGCTCGGCCTCATCAGTGCGCCGGCCAAAGTGTATCTGGTAAGCGGCCCCTCGATGCTGGATTCAGCCGTGGTCAAGAACGGCACGTTTGAAATTAAGGGCACGGCTGCGGAGCCTGTTATGGCTGAACTGCTGCTACGCCAAAAGGGCCGGCCGGCTAACCTGCGTGGCGCACGGGTCCAGACGCTTATATTCCTGGAGCCGGGCACGGTAGTCGTTACCAGCCCCGATTCGCTGACCCACGCCACCATCAAAGGCGGGCCGATTAATGCCGATAATCTGCGTCTGAAGGAGGCCTTGAAACCTGTTTTTGCAAGCATGGACGTTTACGGAGCCGAATTGCAGAAGGCCTCGGCCCAGCAACAGCAGGACCCGGCTTTCGGGGAGCAGGTACAGGCAAAATTTACCAGCTTCAATAAGCAGATAGCCACCGCCCAGCACGCCTTTATCAAAGCCAACCCAGCATCCTGGGCCAGCTTGCACGCGCTGACGGCAATACAGATGATTGAGCCTTCTTATGAGGAAGTAGCGCCGCTCTACGCGGCCCTGAGTCCGGAGCTTAAAAGCAGCGCGGCCGGCCGCGAGTACGGAGCGCGGCTGGCGGGCATGAAGGGGGTAATAGCGGGCACCCAGGCCCCCGATTTCACCCAACCAACTCCCGATGGTAAAGTGATTTCCCTGCGCGACTACCGGGGCAAGTACGTGCTGGTGGATTTCTGGGCCAGCTGGTGCGGCCCCTGCCGCCAGGAAAATCCGATGGTCATCAAGGCCTATAATGAATACAAGGGTCGCAACTTCGATGTATTGAGCATATCCGTTGACGACGAGAAAGGCCGTGCCAAATGGGTAAAAGCTATTGCCGCCGACCAGCTTCCCTGGACCCAGGTTTCGGACCTGAAGGGCTTGGAAAACGCGGCTGCCCGCCTTTATCACGTTACCGGCGTTCCGCAGAACTTTCTGATTGACCCCAATGGGAAGATTCTGGCGGTTAATCTGAAAGGAGCCGCCCTGCGCGAAGCGCTGGCGCAATATGTTAAGTAACCTTCGAGCGTTTCTCGAGTCACTGTGCAGAGTACAGTGACTCGAGAAACGCTCTAGAACTGTTTGTGTGCGGGTAGTTGCAGAATCTCCAGCTGCCAGCGCAGCTGCTCGGCGCGCACTGGGAAGGGCTGGCCGTGGCGGATGGTTTGGTACACCGCCTCGAACAGGCCCTGGTACTGGCCTTGGGGCGCGGGGAGGCGGGAAAGCTGTGTTTCGCCGGGGGCGGGTACCAGCGTGAGGGTACCTTCCTGGCCGGCGGGCTCGTGGCCGTAGGTGGCGGCAGTGGGCAGCTGGCCCTGGTCGAGTTGGGCTTCCTGTACGTCGGCGCGGCTTTTCTGGAACGAGCCGAGCGTGCCGTGCAGCACGTAGGCCGGGCCGGACGCGGCCGTGAGCAGGCTGCCGGCCACAAACACGTTCAGCCCCTGCGGATACTGCAGATGCACGTGGAAGTAGTCATCGACGCGGGAGCCAGGGCGGTGGCTGGCGCGCGTGACGTGGGCCTGCTCGGGCCGCCCGAACAAGCTCAGGGCCTGATCCAGCACGTGCGGGCCCAAATCGAAGCTCAGGCCGCTGCCCGCCACGCTGGGGTCTTCCTTGAAGGTTTTGGCGTTGAGGGCGGCTTTGTACCGGTCGAAGCGGAAATGCACTTCCGTGAGCTGGCCCAACTGGCCGCTTTCCACCACCTGGCGCACCAACTGAAAATCGGAGTCCCAGCGGCGGTTCTGGTAGGCCAGCACGTGTAGGTTTTGCGCGGCGGCCAGGGCCAGCAGCTCGTCCAGTTCGGCCACGGTGGTGGCTACGGGCTTTTCGATGAGCACGTGCTTGCCGGCCTGCAACGCCTGCCGGGCGAGGGCGAAATGAGTGTCGTTGGGCGTATTTACTACCACTAGATCCAGCTGCGGGTCGGCCAGCAGCTCGGCCACGCTGTCGTGGCTGATGAGTCTGGGGTATTGGGCCTGCGCCTGCTTGCGACTGCGCTCCACCACGGCCCGCAGCGCAAAGCCGGGGTACGTACTCAGAAACGGCGCGTGAAAAATGCGGCCCGACATGCCGTAGGCCAGCAGGCCGGTTTGGATGGGAGAGGACATGGGCGTTTTTCGTTGTTGGAGAAGCAAGCGTTGCAACGGGTTGTCAAGAACGGTATTCCGGGAACGTCGTTTCAAGAACGGCATTCCGGGTTCAGGAACGTCATTCCGAGCTTGCGAGGAATCTCGCGTGCTGACGTTGCAATGGTAACCGTCATGCTGAGCGCAGCCGAAGCATCTCTCCCGCTTCGTTGCAACGGCGTATTTAGTGCTGCAACATCAGCACGCGAGATTCCTCGCAAGCTCGGAATGGCGTTCTGTTTATCTACAATCCGCCAATCCGCCAATCCGCCAATCCACCAGTTCAACCACCCAACCGCCATGCTCGACCGATTCTCCTCCCAGGCTGACCTCTACGCCCGCTACCGCATCGACTACCCGGCGGCCCTCTACGACTGGCTGCTGCCGCAGGTGCCGGGCCGCACCCGGGCCTGGGACTGCGCCACCGGCAACGGGCAGGTGGCGGCCGTGCTGGCCGAGCACTTCGGGCAGGTGGAGGCCACCGACATCAGCGCGGCGCAGCTGGCCCAGGCGGCCCGCCAGCTCAACATCACCTACCAACAAGCCCCGGCCGAGCACACGCCATTTGCCGATGCCAGCTTCGATCTGGTGACGGTGGCCCAGGCCGTGCATTGGTTTGACATGGCCGCGTTCAACGCCGAGGTGCACCGCGTGCTGCAACCCGGCGGCGTGGTGGCCGAGTGGGGCTACGGCCTGCTGCGCATCAGCCCTGCGCTGGACCCGCTGGTACAGCACTTCCACAACGACACCATGCGGCCCTACTGGGACGACAACCGCTGGCACATCACCGACGAGTACGCCCGCCTGTCGTTTCCGTTTGCCGAGGTGCAAACTGCCCGCTTTGAGGTGCGGCGGCAGTGGTCGGCGGAGTGGTTTCTGAACTACCTGCGCACGTGGTCGAGCGTGGTGAAATACCAGCAGCAGCACGGCCAGGACGCGGTTTTACTGCTGTCCGAGGAGGTAATGCGCCGCTGGGGGGCGGGAGAGCGGGAGGTGGTGTTTCCGGTGTTTGCGCGGGCCGGGCGGCGGTAAATCGGGGCGGGTGCTACCTTCGGCCGCATGAATCCTTCTGATGAACTTCCGCTGGCTGGTTTGCGCGTGCTGGAGCTGGCCTCGGTGCTGGCCGGGCCGCAGGTGGGCCAGTTTCTGGCCGAGCTGGGGGCCGACGTGCTGAAGCTGGAGCCCCCGGCCGGCGACGTGACGCGCACCTGGCGCACCCTGGCCGAAGACCCCGCTACCACCGTCACGGCCTATTTCAGCAGCGCCAACTGGGGCAAGCGCAGCCAGCTGCTCGACCTGACCATCGAAGCCGGCCAAACCGCCCTGCACCAGCTAGCCGCCGCCGCCGACATCGTGCTGACCAGCTACAAGCCCGGCGACGCCGAGAAGCTCCGCGCCGACTACGCCACGCTCTCGGCCCTCAACCCGCGCCTGATTTACGGCCACATCACCGGCTACGGCCCCACCGAAACCCGCGCCGGCTACGATGCCGTGCTGCAGGCCGAAACCGGCTTCATGCACCTCAACGCCCCCGGCCCCGGCCAGCCGCCCCAGAAAATGCCGGTGGCCATCATCGATTTGCTCACGGCCCACCAGCTCAAGGAAGGCCTGCTCACGGCCCTTTACCGCCGCGAGCGGACCGGCCAGGGCGCGCTGGTGCAGGTGAGCTTGCTGGATAGCGCACTGGCTTCGCTGGCCAACCAGGCCGCCACCCACCTCGTCACGGGGCAGGAGCCGCAGCCGTTGGGCTCGGGCCACCCCAGCATCGTGCCCTACGGCACCGTGTACACGGCCCGGGACGGCACGCGCCTGCTGCTGGCCGTGGGCGCCGACCAGCAGTTTCGCCACCTCTGCGCCGTGCTACACCGCCCCGAGTGGGCCGATGATGCCCGCTTCCGCCGCAACCCTGACCGGGTAGCGCACCGCGCCGCGCTGGAAGAGCTACTGGCCGAGCGCATTGCGGAGGTGAGCGGCCAGGAGCTACTAGCTCAGTTGGGGCAGTTGGCGGTGCCGGCCGGGGCGGTGCGTACGGTGGGCGAGGCCCTGGCCCATCCGCTGGCCCAGCCCATGCTGCTGCCGCCTGCGCCCGGCTTCCCACACGCGGGCGTGCGCACGGTGGCGTTCCGCAGCAGCGCGTGGCCGATGGCACTGTCCCTGAGCGCACCGCCGGCTTTGGGGCCGGAGTAGGAGCACAGTAGCGCGAACTTTGTAGTGCGCGCTTCCGCGCCGTCAGGGTCTCCGAACGGTGCGGGGACGCGAACTACAAAGTTCGCGCTACTGCCCCAGCCAAAACTTCCAGGCGGCTACTTTGCGTACAGACTACTTTACGGGTGCGGGCTTCGGCCTGGCCTTTGTTTCACTGGCGGCCGGTCTGGCCGGTTGCCGCTGCGTTGTTACTACATGGACGAACTGCCCCCCATCACTCCCGCCACCTCACCCCAAACCGACGACGGCACGCCCGGCGCACCCCACACCGCACCCGCTACGGCCGGCACGCCCAACTCCGAGGGCAATGCTCCCAATGCCCCCGGCGAGCCGGCCCCCTCACCACAAGACCGCCTCGACCTGATTTCCGATGGCCTCAAGCAGAAGTCTTCGGTGAAGCAGGCTATTTACCGCAACACCCTCGCCACGTTTGATATGCTGCGCAAGGTGTCGCAGGAGCTGGTGGTGGAGCTGAGCCGGCGCATCACGCCCGTCGATTCCTCGGTTATCATCGAGTACCGGCCGGTAAACGACATGGAGTTTCACATCCGCTTCAGCGGCGACCTGCTGGTGTTCGTGCTGCACTCCAACATCGTCACCTTCCCCGACGACTACGGCCCGATGGACACGAAATATGTGGAAGAGGACTTTCGGCGACGCTTTTTCGGGCACATTATGGCCTACAATTTCATGGCCGACAGCATCAAGTACCAGCGCCTCAATGACCCCGGCTACCTGGTGGGCCGCCTACTCATCAACATCGATAGCCACTACTTCCTCGAAGGCGTGCAGCAGCTGGAGCTACCCGATAACGATATGTCGGATAACCCCGTGACGGAGGAAAGCCTGCGCCTGTTCGTGGAAAGTGCCATGATTGCGGCCGTCAACAACGACCTGATTGCCCCGCCGCTCACCGATATCCAGAAGATTTCGGTGAAGCAGAAGCTGGAAAACCAGCAGGTAAGCCGCGGCAGCAAAGTCGGCTTCAGCTTCTACCACGAGCAGCGCCACCAATCCATCGACGGCCTGCCGTATTAAGTGGTGAGGTTGAAGCTCTGTCATTGCGAGGACGAAGGACGACGCAATCCTTCCTTCACATAGTGCTAAGTCCTGACCTATGCAAAAGCCCCTGATGTCAGTCCAGACGTCAGGGGCTTTCTGCTTGTTTGAGACTTGTCGCCTCTTGAAGAGGACGGATTGCTTCGTCGTGCCTCCTCGCAATGACAGATGTATTCTACCGCTTCTGGTAGCCCACTTTCTCGCGGACTTTGTTGAGTACTTCGGAGCCGTAGGCTTGGGCTTTGGCGGCACCTTCAGCCAGCTTGCGGTCCACTTCGGGCAGGTTGTTCATGTAGAAGTTGAACTGCTCCCGCTCCTGGGCGAAGCGGCTCCGGATAACTTCGTACAGGGCCTGCTTGGCGTGGCCGTAGCCGTAGCCGCCATTCAGGTAGTTCTGGCGCATCTCGGCGGTTTGCTCGGGCGTGGCCAGCAACGAGAAAAGCTTGAAGGTGGTGTCTGTATCAGGGTTTTTGGGAGCTTCCAGCGGCGTGCTGTCCGATACGATGAGCTTGATGTTCTTCAGCAGCGCCTTGTCGTCGAGGAAGATGTCGATGATGTTGCCGTAGCTCTTGCTCATCTTCTGCCCGTCGAGGCCGGGGATGGTCTGGATCTGCTCGTCCACCCGCGACTGGGGCAGCACGAAGGTTTCGCCGTAGCGGTTGTTGAAGGCTGAGGCAATGTCGCGCGCAATTTCCAGGTGCTGCACTTGGTCTTTGCCCACAGGCACGATTTCCGCGTCGTAGAGTAGGATATCGGCCGCCATCAGCACCGGATACGTGAACAGGCCCGCATTCACGTCGGAAAGCCGGTCGCTCTTGTCCTTGAACGAGTGGGCGTTGGCCAGCATCGGGAAAGGCGTGAAGCAGCTCAGATACCACGTCAGCTCCGTTACCTGCGGCACGTCGGACTGGCGGTAGAACAGGTTCTTGTCGGTGTCGAAGCCGCAGGCCAGCCAGGAGGCCGCCACGGCGTAGGTATTCTGGCGCAGCAGCTCGGCGTCGCGCACAGTGGTGAGGGAGTGAAGGTCGGCAATGAACAGCAGGCTTTCGTTGGCGCTGCTTTTGGAGAGTTCAATGGCGGGCAGGATGGCGCCGAGCAGGTTGCCCAAATGCGGGCGGCCGGTGCTCTGAATGCCGGTGAGGATGCGGGACATGGGGCAGTAGAAATGAAGTTAGTTGGTCGTGGCCTTCCACGGATCTACCGGTACAAAGGCCTCACCGTGGTTGAGGGCGCGGACGGCCATTTCCAGATGATAAATGAGCAGCAGTTTGGCATCCAAGTACTTTACCATATCAGCCCGGGCCGCCAGGAAAGGCCGTAGCGTCTCCCTGAACTCTTTGTTCGTGCCAGTAAAGCTAGGGGCTGATATAATAGTGAAGTTTTGCTGACCGGTATTCTCAACCAGATGAATGGTCGCCCAGGATGATCCGCCGCCGTACATTACTCCATTACCAGTCATCATGGTGGAATTTGTTACCAAGTAGGAGTAGGCGTAAAGCATTACCTGTCCACTATCTAGCACTTCAGCAAAACCATGGGTTATCGTTTGTTTGCCCTTCTTGATTGAAAGGCCACTAACCGGGCGGTAATTTTTGTTACCCATCTTGAAGTACGCTACTTGCTCTAGGTCAAGCTCCTGCTTTTTCTGGTCTCCTTCTTTAATGAAGAGCTTGTTCTCATCTGGCATTTTGATTTGGGCCACATGACGGGCATTAGGCTCCCGGATCAGTACATAATAGCCCGATTCAAATTGAGCGAACAGCACCTGTGGTAGCAGCAGGGCAGTGAATAAGAGTAGAAAACGCATTAGAATGGAGATATGAAAAGGTGCCTATACAGCCGCATCAGCGGCGGCTTCCTGCTGCAGCTCTCGGGTGGCTTCGTTGCCCAGGTACCGATCGATGAGGAAGTGGGCGAGGTAGAGCACGGGCGTGAGCAGGATGGCGGCCGCGAATTTATACCAGTAATTGGCATTGGCCACGCTCAGGACCTGCTCCAGTGTCCAGTTGCCGAATACATAGAAGGCCACGAATAGCACCACAAACGAATCCACAAGCTGGGAAACCAGCGTGGAGCCCGTGGCGCGCAGCCACACGTAGCGGCCCCCGGTAGCGCGGCGCAGCAGCTGAAACACGGTAGCATCCAGCAGCTGCCCGATACCAAACGCCGTAATGGACCCCATGATAATGCCCAGCCCCTGCCGGAAAATGTTGCGGTAGGCGAAGTCCACGTCGAAGGGCCGGCCCTGGGCGTCGGCTTTGTTGGCATCGAGCCAGAAGGCGGCCGGGGGCAGCAGGGTAGTAGCGTAAATCACGAGGAAGGCAAACAGAATCAGGCCCACCGTGAGATAGCTCACCCGCAATACGCCTTCCTTGCCGAAGTACTCGTTGATGATATCGGTGGTCACGAACACCACAGGCCAGATGAGCACGCCCGCCGTGAGGTTGCCAGGCAGCCCCATCAGCGCATCCACCGAGAAAATCTTAACCCCGATTATTTCGGCCAGCAGTGCATTCACAATGAAAATACCGCTGAGCACCAAGTACAGCTGCTGCTTTTTGTGGGATAAAGGTTGGGGCATAGTAGGAGAGAGGGAAATCAACGGTTGATTTCGGGTACTAAAACGGACGTCATGCAGAGGGGCAGCCGAGGAATGACGCGTGCTGCCGGATGAATAGTGTCGCAACATCAGCACGCGAGATGCTTCGGCTGCCCCTCTGCATGACGTTCTGTTATTCGGCCAGCGAAACCGACAGGCCTTCCACGGCCAGCTCCGTCCACTCAAACTGGGTTTTGGCCTCGGCCAGCAGCGGCTCCAGGTCGCGGTAGCGGCTGCTGAAGTGCCCGATGAGCAGACGGTGCACCTGGGCACGGCGGGCCAGCAGCCCGGCCTGGCGGGCCGTGGAGTGATGCGTAACGGCGGCCCGTTCGCGCATGTCGTCCAGAAAGGTAGCTTCGTGATACAGCAAGTCCACACCGTGTACCAGCTCGGCCAGCGGCTCGGTATACAGGGTATCGGAGCAGAAGGCGTAGCTACGGGCGCGTTTGGGAGCACTCGTTACCTCCGCGTTGGGCACCAGCACCTGACCGTAGTCATCCAGCAGGTCGTCGCCGAGGGTGAGGGCGGTAAGCTGAGTAGGGGTGAGGCCATTGGGTAAACGTTCTGCCAGCAGGCGGCGGCGTTTGGGTTTTTCCCGAAACAGGTAGCCGCAGCACGGAATGCGGTGCCGCATGGGCAGCGTGTGGACCGTCAGGTTCTTGTCCTCAAAAATCTGGATGTGCTGCGTGGTGTCTACGGGCGTAAACTCCAGTTCGAAATTAAGGTGAGTGTAGGAATGCCGGAACTGCGTGGTCAGCACCTCATCCAGGCCGGCCGGCCCGAACAGGCGTAGCGGTTCGGTACGACCGTTGAGGTGCATGGTGCCCAGCAACCCGAACAGGCCAAAAAAATGGTCGCCGTGGAGGTGACTGATGAAGATGGTATGAATGCGCTGATGCCGGATTTTCTGCTCCATCAGTCGGCGTTGAGTGCCTTCGCCGCAGTCAATAAGGTATTGGGTGCCGCCCACCGTCAGGACCTGCGCCGTGTGGTGACGGTCCATGAACGGGGTGGCAGACGCACTGCCCAGAATTTTCAGCTCAAACTCCAAAATCAGCTACTGGCTATCAGCTGTTGGCTGTCAGCTGTTGTTAAGTGAGAGAAGTCGTTTCTGGAAGCCTGGTTCGACAGCCAGTACAGCCAGCAGGGAAAAAGAAAAAGCTGTTGGCCGGTAGCCATCAGTTGAAAACTAACAGCTAACAGCCAACAGCCAACAGTTCACGAAGAACTATTCTTTGCTGGTCAGGTCCCGCTCGATGGCGTGCAGGAAGATGCGGTCAATTCCTTCTTCCACGGTGGGCAGAATGTGCAGTACAGACTCCAGTTTGCTGATTGTGATGAGTTTCATCACATGGTCCTGCAGACCCGTAAGCACCAGTAAACCACCGGTAGAGTTGCAGAGGCGGTTAGCAATGAGGATCGAGCTCAGGCCCGACGAATCGGTATACTTTACGTTGCTCAGGTCCAGAATCAGGTTATTAATGCCTTCAGCATTCAATTTCACGAATTCCGATTTTAGGTCCGGCGCAACGGTAGTGTCGAGCTTTTTCTCGTCAATCGTGATAATCGTGTAGGTTTCCTTTTTATCTATGGAGTACTTCATACCGCAGGTTATTCGGTGTTTACGGGAGTTGCGAAGGTAACAAAAAAACTATTTGGGCGTGAGCAGCGGATGAAGAGCCAGAAAAGAACCAACAGCTGCAAACTACGGTCGTTTAGGTCCGGTTAGGCCAAAGGTAAGCGTGCTCCAGGTACTCTGCCAGTCAGCATTGGCAGCAATGGGAGCCGGCTCAATGCGTACCGTGCTGACAAGGTACTCACCCGGCTCCGATAAACGAAACAACACGCGGCCATTTTGGTTACTGTGGAGCTTGCTGATAACGGTAGTGGGCTGGGCTCCGCGCCGCCATAATACTACCGGCTGGCCCGCCAGCGGGCGGCCTGCCAGCAGCACCTGAACGGTAAGAGCGGCCCCCGGCAGCAGGCGGTACGGGTTCTGTTCCGGTACCAGCTCCAGAGGCAGGCCCACCGCTCGCACCCACGCCCGGGCGGTGTCGGAGGGAGTAGGAGCGCCAACCTGAATCAGGGTCTTGGCGCACCGCCGGTACAACTCCCGGCCGGGCTTATCGGATTCGTGGCGCTGCTCCCGCTGCGCCAGCGCATAGTCTAGGCCCTCCGCGCGCAGATAAGCCGTGAAGCTGGGGCCATCCAGCGTAGCGGAGGCGTTATTGGTAGCCAGGGCCAGCAGGTGCGTCCCGGGCTGCAGTAGCCGAACAGTGCTCTGGAGCGTATCGGGAAGAGCGGCGGCCAGCAGGCTGCGTGCAGCTACCCCCGGCGCGTAGTGGGTAAAAAGGGTAACGCGGCTCGGCTTGCCTACCCAGGCGGTACCCCGGAAATTTTCGCCCACCACCCGTCGGACATGCACGGCCGTGCCCGGGGCCACCCAGAACCGCACCGGCTCCAGCCAGAACTCCCGGGCCAGACTAGTGGTAGTTATCAGCAGCAACCCGGCAAGAAGGAATTTCTGCATTGGTCAGCAGTGGGCATTAACGGGAACACAAGGCAAACAGCAGGCGCATGTCCGATGGAGTCACTTCCGCCCGACATGCGCCTGCTGCTACTGGAGCAGCACGGTTTTACTGCCGCTCCAGGGCCAGTTGGTAAGCCCGGTCGTAGTGCACGCGCAGGTTTTTCCAGTCGAATAGTTCGGCTGAGCTTTCCACGTTGTTGCGCTGCATAATCCGCTCCCGGCGGGTCAGCTGCACAAAATCCCAGAGCATATCCGTCAGCTCTTCCGCCGCCTCGTCGAAGCTCTTCTCTTGGCGCTGCACCACAAAAATGCCCTTGTCTTCATGGCCGGGCACCGTTTGCATCACGTAGTCGCCGAAACCGGAGAGGTCGGAGGTAATGGCCGGTACGCCGCGCGCTACGCACTCCAGCGGGGTATAGCCCCAGGGCTCGTAGTAGCTCGGGAAAATGCCCAGGTGACAGCCGCGCACAAACTGCCCGTACTCCATCCCGAATAAAGGCGAGGTGGGTGACACGAAATCGGGATGATAGACGATTTTTACCCGGTCGTGCTGGTTGTTGACGAGGTTGGAGCGGCGCAGGAAGTTCAGGATATCGTCGCCGGCATCATCCACCAGGTTATGGGTAATGACGGGAGGCAGATTGGTGGTCTTCCAGCTTTGCAGGGTGCGGCGGTAGCGTAGCTTCCAATAGTCATCCACCATGCTGCTGAGGTCGGGCAGGCGGTGGTCGGTGCTGGCGGCGGCGGCATAGAACAGCCGCTCGCCCACCTGTTGCTCAATGGCTTCGCAAGTGGCCTGTACTTCTTCTAGCACGGCCCGGCTCTGGAGCACCTGCGGGTTGATGCTATGGAATGGCCGTTTGGTGATAAAGAACATCACCACGTTGCCTTCCAGGCCGCTTTGCTGCAGGCGGTAGTTGAGGCGGGCCAGGGCTTCCAGCGTAATATCGAAACCCTTGTTGTGATACTCGTAGCGGCCCGAGGTGAACAGGTACAGCGTCTTGTCCAAGTCGAAGGAATACGACTGGAAAAAGTGCGCCATCACAAACTCGTGAATCTTCGACTTGTATTGCTGGTGCAGGTTCTGGAATTCGTGCAGGGCTACAAACCGCTCAATGTTGAGGCCGTTGGGCAGTACCGCGTCCGGAATCCGGTCGAGCAGATAAATGCATTCCCGCACCGTCAGCTCGCTCACGGTGGTGAAAACGTGGGCTCCATGCGCGGCGGCGCGCTCCATCGTCACGGCCGGCTCAATGTTAAAATGCTGCGCCTCGCCCTGCCACTCCACCTGCATCAGGTGGTCGTAGAAGTTGGGGTCGTTCATGGCTAGGTACCGCCCCAGCAGGGTAGCATGGGTGGTGAAGACCAGATGCACTGGCACCTGCTCGCGGCGCAGCGCCGGAATGGCAACGCCCGTCATCCACTCGTGGAAGTGGGCCACCAGCCGTTGGGGTGGTACCACTTCGGCCGCCAGAATCTGCAGAAATACTTTGGCCAGCTCACCGAATGCCACCACCTGGTGCAACAGGTCGTCGTTGTCGGGCATCGGGATGTGGTGGTGGTGCCAGAGGTCAGACTTGATACGGCCCAGCTGCGGATAGCCCTGGTAAGGGTTGATGAGGACGACCCGAGGCCGGCCCGTTACCAGCCAGATGCCCAGCTGGACATCGTAGCCCTGCTTGCGCATCTCGCGCACGGCTCCGGCAAACGGGTCAGAAAGGGTAGCCAGCTGGTAGTCGTCGTACGGTTCAAACTCGCCTTGGGCCTGGTGGGCGAAATACGGGCCAAGCAGGCAGTACCGGTCGTCCCAGGCCTGCACGGTGGCGGGTACTTTGCTGCGGATAACGGTGTAGATGCCGCCTACCTGGTTACATACTTCCCAAGCCACTTCCACAAGTAAGGCATCGGGGGCAATAGGTTCGGGCGTGGGAACGGGGACTTGCATTAGCAGCGGAAATACGGATGGGAGTACCGGCAAGATATACGGCCCGCCGGAGTTTCCGGCAGCCTGGGAACAATAAAAAACGGCGTTTTGCCGGAGCCTGCGGAGCTTCCGGCAAAACGCCGCCTGACAGATCAATCTGGGTACTGACTGCTACTGCGGGTCCTGCGACAGAATCAGCACGGAGTAGGGGGCCAGGCCGATGGTGCCGTGGTACGGCTGGTCATCGTATACGCCTTCCTCCGCGTGCGTGTCCACACTTTCGAAGTTGCCGAACTCCTGGTCGTAGCCCTCCCAGTCGGAGTTGAAGCGTACGCGCCAGCGGCCACTGCGCGGCAGGCCAATGGTATACTCCGGGTGCGAGCGGTCAGCGAAGTTGCAAAGCACAATCGTTGTGTCGCCGGGGCCGCCTTTGTCGCGACGGATAAAGGCCAGGATTTTGTCCTCGTTGTTGAGATGATGCACATCCACACTCTGGCCCAGCAAGCCGCGGGTGTGGCCATCCAGGTTGCGGCGTAACCGGATCAGGTCCTGGTACAGGCGGCCCAACCCGGCGTGCTCGTCGGCACGGGCCCAGTCCAGGGGCTGGTCGTCGGAGAAGGAACCATCGGCCAGCATGGTCTGGCCCTGAAAAATCATGGGGATGCCGGGCACGGTGAATACCAGCGCAGCACCCAGCGTCGAGCGTTTTTTGGGAAACCAGGAAGCGGCGTTACCGGGCATGATTTCCTCCGCCACGCGCGCTTTACCATTGGCTACCTCGTCGTGGCTTTCCGTGTACACCACGCGCTGGAAGGCGTCGCCGTTGTAGCGGGCTTCCACAGCTTCGGCCACAGCGTGCATGTTCCGGTCATCGTCGTTAGGTGTCACCAGCGCGTCTCGGATGGGGTACACAAAGCGGGAGTCCCACTGCGAGGAGAAGCCCTGGCCATCTTCCTCGGGCGCACGAGTGATGTAGTCATTGCCCATCAGGTCCTCGGCAATGGTGATTTTCCAGGGCATCCGTTCCCGGATTTCCTCGTTGATCCACTTCATCAGGCTCCAGCCATCGGGCAGGTCGCGGCTCGGGTCGTTGGTACCGTCCACGTTCCGGATGTGGGCAATGGCGTCGCAACGCAGGCCATCCAGCCGGAAGTCCTCCAGCCACATCAGGGCATTGTCGCGGATGTAACGGCGCACGGCCTCTCGGCCGAAATCGGGGCGGTTGTGGCCCCAGGGGGTTTCGGCGCGCCAGTCGTTGTAGAAGTAAATGCCCCCGCCGTCGTTTTCCTGCCAGCCATCAAACTGCCAGAGGTCTAAATCACCGGGACCGAAGTGGTTGTACACTACATCCAGAATCACGGCAATGCCGCGCCGGTGGGCCTGCTTGATGAATTCCTTGAACGCTGTGGGGCCGCCGTAGTCAATTTCGATGGCGAAAGGGTGCGCCGGGTTGTAGCCCCAGCTCAGGCTGCCCGGAAACTCCGTGGCCGGCATAATTTCCACGGCGTTAATCCCCAGCTCCACTAGGTGGTCGAGCTTCTCAATGGCATCGTAAAAGTTGCCCGGTCGCTCGGGGTCAGGCGCATGGAAGGTGCCTACGTGCAACTCGTAAATCACCAGCTCGTTCCAGGCGGGCATCTGGAAGGCATCATCACCCCACTCAAAGTTGGGGTCGTGCACTACGGAGTTGCCGGCGGAGTGCGTCACCTCGCGGGCGTACGGGTCGTTTTTGCGCAGCTCGCCGGTGGGAGTGGTCAGGTGAAATTTATATTCGGTGCCGGGGCCGAGGTCAGCAAAATCAGCGGCCCAATAGCCGTCGGCTTCGTGCGTAAGCGGGTGGGTAATGGTATTCCACTCATTGAACGGACCTACCAGGGCTACGGCCGTAGCAGCCGGAGCCCACACGCGGAAGGTAGTACCCTGCTCGTGCGGAATGGCTCCCATTCCACTTTGCAGCACACTGGCAGAGTGGGGAGTATCTAAATAAGGCATTGGTTTGTCGAAGAAAAGCAGCACAAAAGGTCAACAGTGACTATGCCGTTTACTGAATCCGAAGCATTAAGGTTATTCTATGTATGGGCAGTTGACTGGCAATTAAGGGTTTGGCACTTTGTGCGGTGTGGAAGGAGCCTGTGCCTGCGCCGGGCTGTAGCTTTGTGGTGAACCTGCCGTTGCTTACGACGGTTATCAGTCCGTTCCTCACCCGCCAATCTGCTTCGCGTGCCACGTCCCAAACCTGTCGTATACGGTCTGTACTCCTGGACGCCCGACTATGGGCTACGTTACATTCATCCTGCCAACCGCCGCACGTTTGAGTGGCTGGAGCCATTGGGTAAGGTGTTCGAAAAAATCGATGAAACCGACGACTGGATTATGCTGCGTTACGATGAGCAGCAATTCAAAGTCAGCCGGGAGCTGTTCACAGAACTGTACATGCGCCCGCCATTCAGCTTCGGGGACCTGGTGGTGGAAACTGACCCCGCCGAAGACCAGCCCGCCCATGAGGGACTGATTTCCGATGTGTATTACGACGAAGCCGCTGATGCTTTTCGCTTTCAGCTGGTCGAGAAAAAACGCAAAATAAAGCGCGTGTTTGAGGCGCGGGAACTGGAATTGCAATAATAGAGTAACTGAGTAATCGTTCTACTGATAGTGCCGTTTGGGGCCGCAGAACGATTACTCAGTTACTCCGCTACGCCGTTACTCACTATACGCCCACTGCAATGCCCACTACCACGGCCAGTGCCCCAAGGGCTAACAGTGCCAGATACAGGGGCAGCACAAACTTCCACCACTCATCAAACCGCACGCCGCAGGCCGCCACAATGGCCATGAGGGCACCGTTGGTGGGGGTTATTAGCTCGCAGAGGCCGGCCCCGTACTGGTAGGCCAGCACCGTAACCTGCCGGGAGAGGCCGATGAGGTCGGAGAGGGGCACCAGTAGGGGCATGGTCAGGACGGCCTGGCCGCTCACCGAGGGCACCGGCAGGTGCAAAGCTGTATGTACGCCCATCATGCCCAAAGCCGCCACCCAGGCGGGCAGCCCGGCCAGCGGGGCCGACATGCTGTTGACGATGGTATCGACCACTTGGCCCTGTTCCAGGACCACAAAAATGGCGCGGGCAAACCCGATGAGCAGAGCCGAAAAGGCAATGTCGCGGAAACCGGCAATGAAGCCCTCGGCCGTGCCGGTAAGGCCCAGCCCGCCCACCAGACCGGCTACCACGCCCAGCGTGAAGAACAGGGCCGCCATCTGCTCGAACTCCCAGCCCAGCTTCAGCACCCCGTAGGCGAAAAAGGCGAAACCCGTGAATAGCAACAGCAACACCAGGCCGTGGTTGCGGCCGCCGGCCGCAACGCCCGGATCGGCCGCTTCGGCGGTTTCGGGTGGCAGGCGGTGGCGCAGGGCGTAGCGTACGGTGCCGCCAATCCAGATGGTGAGGGCCAGCAGTAGGAATACCAGCCGAAACCCGCCGCCCGACAGCAGCGGCAGTTGGGCCAGCTTCTGGGCAATGCCTACCTGAAACGGGTTGAGCGGACTAAACGCCGCGCCCACCGCCGCCGACCCAATGCTGACGGCCGCCGCCGTGAGGGTGGGGTACCCAATGCGCCGCATGAGAATGAGCAGTACCGGCACCAGCGGCACAATTTCCTCCTGCATGTTTTCCAGCGCGCCCATGGTAGCAAACAGCACCGAAATGATGGGAATTACCACCGCCTCGCGCCCCTGGAATTTCTCCAGCAGCCAATCCACGCCCCGGCGTAGCGCCCCGGTGAGGTCGACTACCGTAAACGCGCCGCCGGCCAGAAACACCAGAAAAATCACGGCCGCCGCGTCTATCAGACCTTTGGGAATATCCACCAGGGCTTGTAGCGGACTGACGGGCGTGGCGGGCACGCGGTGGTAAGAGCCAGCCACCACCACCTCGCGGCCGGTAGCCGCGTCGGGGTGGCGGGCAAACACACCAGCCGGTAGCACGTAGCTCAGGGCGCAGGCCAGTAGAATAAAACCCACCAGCAAAACCAGCGGGTGCGGAAAGCGAATCGTCTTCATCCCGCGAAGGTAAGGAAGTCGTGAAGTGCTGAAACGTCAGACAGAACTTCATTCTGGGCTGCCAGATAAGTGGCTCCCCGGAACCCGGATGGTGTATCTTCGGGTTCTGAGGGCTGCCCATGAAATACACCGAGTTCAAACAGCTGCATATGTACCGCCAAGCGGAGCATTTGCTTCAGCACGGTCACCTGCTGGCTGAACGGCGGCAGGACAGTTTCCGACTGCGGCTGTTTGCGCTGGGCGACTTCTACGCCGAGGAGTGGTGCGAGTGGGACGAAACCCGCATCCTGTTCATTCACCTGTTCCAGCACCCTGCCGGCCTGCATGAGTATTTGGAAACTATTCGGCTACCGAAGGAATTAGGAGCCCGATAGTACTTTCGGGATATCTCCCGGACGTAAAATCTGGTGCTTATAGAGCGTTTCTATCAGGTTGGCTTAAACGCCTTACGCGTCTGGCGGCAACTTCCGAGCAGGCGTAGGCGAGTAAGGGTTCGGCGGCAGTATATTCCTCGGAAAGCGAACAGATGCGGCTGTTGGCCGTCACGCAGGCAACTATTGAGCTCAGATATATAGGTAACGCAGCTAGGGTACCAACTCCTGCTTAGTCCGTGCGAGCTGCACAGGCCCAACCAAATCTGCTGCCCTACGCTTTCTGAGAGTATACGTGGCTCGTCAGCCCGACCATAGCCTGCTTGTTGATTGCCTGCTCAACAAGCAGGCGTGGCCCGAGCCTCTGCAGCTCATCACGGAAGCTGTCCAACGCTGGCATTCCCCCGACGAATTCATGGCGCAGCGGTAGTAGCTGGCGTTCCGGCAGTGTGCTCCTGGTTCCGGGAGCAGCCACGCTCCAGCGAAGGCAGAAAAACAGTAACAGTAGTTGCTGGCGGACAGTAATAAAGATCAGGCGGCAAAATGGTATAGCCGACACGCTATATTCAGGCCATGAATCCGTCCCGTTTCCTGCCGCTGCTGCTTGCCCTGCTGAAATTCGCCTCCGGCATGCTGCTGGCCAGTCAGGCCTACGACCTGCACCGCGACGAATACCTATACCTGGACTACGGCCGGCACCTGGCTTGGGGCTACCTGGAAGTGCCTCCGCTCACGGCCCTGCAAAGCTGGTGTACGCTGGCACTGGGCGGCGGCTGGTTCTGGGTGAAGTTCTGGCCGCTGCTCTGGGGTAGCCTTACAGTGTATGTAATAGCCAGGGCCGTACAGCGGCTGGGTGGCGGGACCTGGGCCGTGGTGCTGGCGGGGCTGTGCTACCTAGTGGGCGCGTATGCCCGGCTCAACTTCCTGTTTCAACCCAATTCGTTTGAGGTGCTGGCTTTTACGGCGGTGTGCTATCTGCTGATCCGGTATCAGCAGGAGCCGGAGCCGCGCTGGTGGTACGGCATTGGCGGGCTATTGGGGCTGGCACTACTGAACAAGTATTCGGCCCTGTTCTTTATTGCCGCGTTGGGCGTTGCCCTGCTGCTTACGCCCATGCGACGGGTGCTGGCTACGCGCGGCTTCTGGCTGGGGGCCGGGCTGGCATTGCTGCTGTGGCTGCCCAACCTGCTCTGGCAGCTGGGGCACAGCATCCCGTTCCGGCACCACATGGAGCTGCTGCACGAAACCCAGCTGGTAAACGTGTCGGTAGCCGATTTCTGGAAGGACCAGGTGCTGATGAATTTTCCGGGCGTGTGGGTGTGGGTGCCGGGTTTGGTGGCCTTGCTGCTGGGCCCCCGCCTGCGGCCCTACCGCGCAGTAGGCCTGACGTATTGCGGCGGGCTGCTGCTGCTGACGGTGCTGCACGGCAAAAGCTACTATTCGCTGGGGTATTACCCCATTCTGCTGGCCGTTGGGGCCGTGTGGTGGGAGAGGGTGCTGGGCCGTCTGCCCCGGGCAGGGCGGGTGCTGCGGCCGGCGCTGCTGCTGGTGCCGCTGGCGTGCAGCGTGCCGGTGCTGCCGCTGTTGTTCACGCTGGAGCCCCCGGCCCGGATGCAGGCAATCGGCCGGCGCTTTCAGGGCACCGGAATCCTGCGCTGGGAAGACGGCCATGACCATCCGCTGCCCCAGGATTTCGCCGATATGCTGGGCTGGCAGGAACTGGCCGATAAAACCTGGGCCGCTTACCAGGCCCTGCCCGCCGCTACCCGCACCCGGACGCTCATTCTTACGGCCAACTACGGGCAGGCCGGGGCCATCAACTACTATAACCGCCACCGGCCCATGCCCGCCGCGCACAGCTTCAACGGCAGCTATTTGTTCTGGCAGAGCCAGGCCCCGCCGCTGCCTTGGCGTTACGTGCTGCTGATTGATGATGAACCCGACAACCTCGCCGCCCACTTCCGCTCGTTCTGCCGGGTAGAGGAGGTGCGCAACCCCTACGCCCGGGAGCGGGGTACGGCCATTCTGCTGGGCACCGCGCCGGATAGTGTTCTGGTGCGCCGCGTGCAGCGGGAAAGGCGGGAGGAGCTGGCCCGGTGGGGCCGATTCTAAGGCGTCCGACCCGTTATTTCTTTACGAGCAGGCTGGCCTCCGGACGCTCTACATCTACTATTTCATCCTTTTCCAGCATAATGCTCAGGTCGTAGCGTGTGAGTTCCAGCGGGTCCGGCGCGTAATTTTCGGGCCGGTTCAGCTCCTGAACTTTGGTTTCGTTATCAATTTCGTAGTTGTTAGCGAGCAGCTTTACGGCGTTGCCGGCTACTTCCTGCACCTTCCAGAGAGAATAGTGGCCGTTGCTGGTGCGGATGTGGTACAGGTCGCCTTTGTGCGGCGTGGTAATGAAGGAATGGTTGGCCCGCTGGTTGTTGCTGTTTGCCAGCAGAATCCAGCCCAGTGCCGCTACCGCCAGCAGAACACCCGTAAAATGCCACCACGGTGCCCGCGTCCGGCGCTTCAGTTCCTGGAACACCTGGCGCAAGCCGGGCTCCATCTCTTTGGGCTGCAGCACCTGTCGGCAGTGGCCGCATTCCGACGCCCCGACTTTCCCGATGGGAAACAGCGGAATCCAATAAACGTGCGCATAGCGGCCAAAAACACTCATTCGCAGCCCGCTTGTTGCCGAGCATGCCAGGCAATTGCCCGCTACGGGCTCAGTAAGTAGATGCGAGGAACGGTAGCCGTAGATAATCATGCGGAAAGGGTGCTGGATAAGCTGCTGCGCCCGCCATAAACGCGGACGGAATATCCCGGAGCACCTACAGTAGCAAGCCCAACGGTTACGCGGTTAATATTCGGAAATTTACCCCGAAAATCATGCAACCTGGTTATCATTCCGCAGGTTGTTTCGAGCCATAACCGGGTTGCTGTGCGCTATTTGCCCCCGAAACGCTGGCCAAAAAAGTCGCCCGGGTTCCAGGTGGGCCGTTGCGAGTCCTGAGCCACCAGGTAGCCGATGAGGAAATTGAGCTGCACGTATTTCTGGCCCGCTGCAAAATCAAAGGTGCCGTTGCTGTCGTCCTGGGGTTTGTGGTAGGTGACGGCCCGCCACTTTTGCACCTGCTCGGCCAAGTTGTTTTTGCCGTCGGGCGTACGGTTGCCATACTTGATGTGCAACGCCGGAATGCCCTGGGCCACGAAGCTGTACTGATCGGAACGGATAAAGCGGTTCTGGTCGGGCTCGGGGTCTTCCTCCACCGTCAGGTTGAGGTAGCGGGCCGCTTCGGCCACGGGCCGGGCCAGGGAGGAGTGCTGCGCCCCCAGCGGTACCACCGATAACAGCGGGGCAATAATGGTGGGCATATCGGTATTCACATCAGCCACGAGGCTGGTTTTGGGTACCGTGGGCCGGGCCGCGAAATACGCCGACCCCAGCAGCCCCAGCTCCTCACCAGTCTGCAGCACCAGCAGAATGCTGCGTCGGGGTTTCTGCTTCAGATGGCTGTACAGCCGGGCAATTTCCAGCACCGAAGCCACCCCCGAGGCATTATCATGGGCCCCGTTATAGATGGAGTCGCCCTGCACGGGCACGCCCACGCCCAAATGGTCGAGGTGGGCGGAATGCACCACGTACTCGTCACGGAGGCGCGCGTCGGAGCCCGGAATCTTACCCACCACGTTGTACGAATCAAAATCCTGGTACGCCGAGGCCCAACTGGCCGCCAGGGTACCGCGCAGGGCCACCGGCGCGGGCGTACCCTGGCGCAAGGCACTTAGCACCCGGGCGGTATCGGTGGCGGCATTCAGCAGCAAAATCTGTAAGCCAGCTGCCGAAAGCGTGCCGGTCAACGCTACCCCAGAGCCGCTGATAAAACCCCGGGCAGCGGCCACCCGGCCATCGGGGCCTAACACGCTGGTGGTGGCAAGCGGCCGGGCAGGAGCCGTGGCCGCCGTAGCCGGGGCAGGGCGGGCACTGGCAAACAACACGCCTACCGCGCCATGGTGCGCCGCCGTTTGCACCAGCAAAGTCTGGTCCTGGCTGGCGGCGGCCACGGTACTAGGGAAGCGGCGCGGGGCTCCGCGCACAATCACCACCACCTTGCCCTTCACGTCCAGATTCTGGTAATCATCATACCCCTGGTCGGGAGCCGAAATGCCGTAGCCGACAAACGCCAGGCCGCTCGGGGCAAGCTGAGTCTGGGGCTGCTCGGGGTGCGGGTACAGATGGACTTCAGCCGGTGCCAGCACCAGAGAAGCGGTGGTTGGCTGATACGTGACGGTGGCACCGGGCCGGACCGTGGCGCGCCGCAGCCGCACCCGTTGGGTAAAGCTGCCCTCCTCGCCGGCCGGCTGCACCCCAAAGCTGCGGAGCTGCTCTGTAACATACTCCACAGCCAGCTGATAGCCCGGCGTGCCGGGCTTGCGGCCCAGCAGCCGGTCATCGGCCAGGTACTGAATATGGGCCTTGATATCGTCGGGCCGGACCTGGCGCAGGGCCTTGTCTACTTTTTTGCTGATGGTTTGGGCCGGACTGACCAGGGGCCCCAGGGCCATACCCGCTGTCAGGAATAAGGAGGGGAATTTCATTGCCCCAAAATACGAAGCCTGTCCCTTTTCGGCCAGCGCAGCCTTGACAATCGGACTACACCAGCTGCTCCAGTTCCTGCAGCAGGGTTTCCATGCGGGTAGCGTGGGCATCGAGCTTTTCCAGGCCGGAGCGGGATTCTTCCAACTGGCCCCGCTGGTACTGCTGTACTAAGTCGCGGCCGGTGAACAGCATGCGCTGCAGTTCCTGCTCCAGCCGCTGATAGGGCAGACTAGTGCCATATTGGGGCTTCACCACCGAATGCAGCCACGCGCCCAGCGGGTTATCGGCCAGTGAAAACAAGGCCGGGTCGGGCTCCCGCACACCGTATAAAACGGAGCGCAGCCGCGACTTGAACAGCACCTGCTTAATGCGGGCCTGCTGAAAATCCAGCCTACTCAGTTCCATGCTTTTTTTTGTATTGAGGCCCGCTTACCGGGAAGATAGCAAACCGGAACCTATCGTACATCGGAGCCGGGGTTTTCGAGGGCCTTACGTGCCACGACCAAATCCGTAACATTAACGGCAAAAACCGTAATGCCGGAGGTTTGGCCCTGCTCCTGGAACTGCTGATACGTGAAATTAAAATAGGCCGGTTCTACCTGGCCGGTATTTTTCCAGTCCAGCAGAATAGGTATCTCATTGCCGATGAACGGCGTGCCAGTTGTGTACACATTGTCCAGCAGCTCAAGAATGCCTTGTTCCGCAATTTCGGGTAAGGCTTCGGCTACCGCGTGGCCTACTAGCGCACGGTTCGGAAATAGTTTCTGATACTCCGGATTCACGAACTCGTAACGATGCTCCGGGCCCCGCAGAATGCAGATGAGGGCCGGCGTGTGCATAAACAGGTTGTAGAACGTTTCGCGTTGCTGCTGCATCTGCCGGAACGTTTCATAGGCTTGGTCGGAAAGCATAGCCTGCTGCTCGTTCTGTTCCAGCAGCTCCTCCACCATCAGTTTCTGATCGTGGATATCGGTGCCGCAGCCCACCCACATCAGCAGCTGGCCATCGGCAGCAAAGCGGGGCAGAGCCCGTACCAGCACCCAGCGGAACTGCCCATCGTGGCGGCGCAGGCGATACTCGGTCTGCAGCTCCGAGCCAGTTGAGCGGGCTTTGGCCCAGAACGTTTCCACATTGGTTAGGTCGTCTGGATGAATGTCCTGCGTCCAGTTCCAGCCAACGGTATCGGCTAAGGCCCGGCCGGTAAACTCCAGCCAACGGGTGTTAAAGTAATCGGTGGAGCCATCGGGCCGGTTGGTCCACACCATCACGGGTAGGGCCTCCAGAATAAAACGGGTGCGCTCCTGCTGCTCATCCAGCTCCCGCTGCATCTGCTGGCTGCGCTGCTCCGCCAGGTACCGCTCTGTCACGTCCTGGGTGCGCTGCAGAATAAACTGCAGGTGCCCTTGTTTGTCGAGAATCGGGTAGTGCGTAGCTTCCCAGTACAGCTCCTGCAGTCCGCCACCCTGCTCGGCCGGCCGCTCCAAGTCGTAGCGGATGAGCGGCATGGTGTGTGGCTCCCGGTACTGGCGCACATGCTCGTGCGACTCTTGGATAGTACGGGCCGAAGCGTCGTCGCTGGCCGGATACGCCTCAAAGAAAGGTTTGCCCACGGCCGCCTCCCGGCTTTTCAGGGACACCGCTACGTGACTATCGGTATTATCGAGAATCGTCGCGTCGGCATCGGGAGCTATCAGCAGAAAATTATCAGGGAGCGAGTGAAAAAGCTGCTGATAATCGACTGGAAAAGCGGGAGCAGGCATAAAACAAGAAGCGGGAAGAAGTTGGCGAATCGGCGTGCTACGGGTAAAGGTAGGCTACAAACCATCGAAAACCACGGCAGGTTTTTAGCTACCGCGCGGTTATAGCTTAACGAATTTGAACCGGTGCGCGTTGCGGCAAATGAGTCGGCCCGACGAACTCAGCGGCGTACCATATGGATGTGGGCAATGTCGTCTTCCAGGTAGCCTTCGCCCACCTGCCGGAAGCCAAAGCTTTCATAAAAAGCCTGCAAATACAGCTGCGCCCCAATCTGAATAGGCTGCTCGCCGAACAGTCGGCCCACGGCGGCAATGGACTCCTGCAGAAGCATCCGGCCCAGCCCAAAGCGCCGAAACCGGGGGCTCACTACTACTCGCCCAATGCTGGCCTCGGGGTAGCTGATACCGGCCTGGAACAGGCGCGTATACGCGGCCAGTTCTCCGTTGGGCGCGTAGCCCAGTAGGTGCCAAGCCTGCTGGTCCTGCCCGTCGATATCCTGGAAGGCGCAGGTTTGCTCCACCACAAATACTTCGGAGCGCAGTTGCAGCAGGGCGTACAGCTCCGGCGTGGTGAGGTCCGAGAAGGGTTTCAGAATCCAGGTCAGGGTCATGCCGGGCGAAAAATGGTTCGGTCAGAAGCCGAAGAACAGAGCAACGGGAAAGTACAGGCGACCTGCCTGCGCGCCAAAGGTACGGTTTGCCGGAATGTGGTACTCTGGCAGCCGGCGTGTAGTTTCGTCGTCGTTGTCATCTGGCCATGCTTCCTCCCCATCCCTCCCTATTTACTACCCGGAACACTTGTCGGCACCGGGGCCTGTACGTGGTCCTGTTGGGGCTTACCATGCTGCTGGGGCTGGCGTCGCGCAGGTATGGTCCGTGGCTGCCGGCATTCGTGGCCTCGTACGCCGGGGATGCGCTGTGGGCACTGCTGGTGTTCTGGCTGGTCGGGCTAGGGTGGCCTCGCTGGAGCAGCCGCCGGGTAGCGGCAGGGGCCCTGAGCTTTGCGGTGCTCATTGAAATCAGCCAGTTATGGCAGCCACCCTGGCTGCTGGCCGTGCGCGGCACCACGCTGGGGGGCTTGGTACTGGGCCACGGGTTCTTGTGGAGCGACCTACTATGTTACGCCGCCGGTGTGGCTACCGGCTACGTGGTGGAACGTGTGACGGGCTGCCAGCACGTACAGGCTTAGTCGCGCAGCCACCGGTGCATCCGGGGGAATTCAGCGGCCAAAGTTAACCCCATCCACGCCAGCAGCGGCAGGCCCGGGTACTGGCCGCTGTCGAACAGCTCTGCCAGCCACTCGCTCTGGCCTTTGTAGCCAGCCGGATGAAACACCACCAGCGTGGGCAGTTCCAGGGCCTGGGCAGCGGCGTAGCTCCAGGCCAGCACGGCCAGTTCTTCACCTTCTTTCTCCGGATGATTTTCGGTGATGTTGCCACCCAGCGAGGGGCGTTCGGCTGCCGGCGTTACGGCTAGGTGGCCGGCCTCGTGCAGAATGTCGCCGGGATACAGCAGCCGCTGACGGTCTACCACCAACTGACCCCGCGCGATGAGCAGCCCGGGTAGGAAGGTCGGCTGCACTAGGGAAGCCTCGTGTACCGTGAGGCCGATGTCGCGCACGAATTCGATAAGCGTATCGGTCGGGGTAGTTATCGAATGCATAAAACCTGCGTGTGTGGGTAAGCGGAAGCAGTCGGTAAAGCCCAAATATAGGGTTCCTCTGCCGGCGCGCCGGGGCAGGAGGTGTTAACTTATTCAGGGCTTTTTCAGCCGAAACCAGCGGTAGTCGCGCTAGGGCAGCGGTTACGGAAGCTGCTCCGTAGAATCAGGCTTTTTTGTTGAATATTTGCAGGCTGTTCAGCTTCATAAACTGACTGAGAGCGTACCACATAGTCCTTTGGCCAGACCAGTACTTCCTCCTCTGACACCTGTTCTCAGCCGCCTGGCGGTGTTCATGGTGCTGCTACTGCTCCCCCGGCTGGCTTCCGCTCAGGCACCCGGGCCGCGCTGGCATTCGGCGCTCGACAGCCTGCAGGCCCTGGAGCGGCTGCCGCAGTCCGATAGCAGCCGGGTGCAGCTGCTGTGCCGTATCAGCGACCAGCTGTGGGCTTCCGATACGGAGGCTGCTGCCGCGTACTCGCGGCGGGCACTGGCCCTGGCCCGGCGCACCCATAACCGGGCGGGCGAAGGCGCCGCGCTCAACCGCTTGGGCGCAGCCCTGCGCGAAAGTAATCTGGCCCGCGCCCTGGAACTGTTTCAGGAGTCGTTGCGGCTGGGCCGGGAGCTGCGGGATACCACGCTGCAGGCCCAGAATCTGCGCAGCATCGGCATTATCTACGTGTATCTGCGCGACCGGCAGCTGGGGCTGTCATACTACTTTGAGGGCCTGCGGCTGGATAGTCTGCTGGGCGATGAGCGCCGGATTGCCGTGGACCTGAGCAACATCGGGCTGGCGTATGATCTGTACGATGAGCTGGATTCGGCCGCGTACTATCAGCAGCGAGCCTACCAGCTGGCCCAACGGCTGCACGCTTCCACCAACTACATTCTCTACGGCCTGGGCAACGTGGCCCGCAAGCAGGGACACTTCGCGGAAGCCCGGGAATACTACCGTCGCAGCGTGGTCGAGTCGAAGCGACGACGGCACTTGCGCAGCCTCAACTTCTCCTACCTCGGGCTGGCCGCTCTTTACCAGCAGCAACAGCAGTCCGATTCTAGCATTTATTATGCCCGGCTCGGGGCCCAGGCGGCCCGCCAGAACGGATTTCTACGCGGGGTGCTCAACGCCAGTGTGCTGCTGACGCAAGATTTCGCCCAGCGCGGCCAACTAGATAGCGCCTTCCGGTACCAGAAGTTACTGGTGACTATGAAGGACACGTTGTTTGGGCAGGAAAAAGTAATGCGCCTACAGAACGTGGACTACCTAGAGCGGCAGCGCGCCCAGGAAGCCATAGTAGCCCAGCAGGCCATCCACAACCGCTACCAGACCTACGGCCTGCTGGTGGGCCTGGCCGGGTTGGGGCTGCTGCTGGCGCTGCGACTGCGCCACGGCCGCCGGATGCAGCGCACCAACGCCGCCTTGCAGGCCTCATTGGCCGACCTCAAACAGGCCCAACTGATGCTGGTGCAGCGTGAAAAAATGGCTTTTCTGGGCGAAATGACGGCCGGCGTAGCGCACGAGCTGCAAAACCCGCTCAGCTTCGTGAAGCGGTTTGCCGAAGTCAGCACGGAGCTGGTAGACGAAATCAACGGCGCCCAGCAGCTGGCCCGTGACGGCAACCTGGAGCGCGACATCCTCGACGGACTCAAGCAAAACCTGCTCAACATCAGTCAGCACGGGCAGCGGGCCACGGCCATCATCAAGGGCATGCTGGAACATGCCCGCACCGGCCAGGCCCCCCGCGAGCTAACCGACCTCAATGAGCTGGCCCGCCAGCAGCTGGAATTGGCTTACGCGGGCACGCAGCAACAGTTTCCGGGCTTCGTGGCCGAGGTGCGGACGGAGCTGGAACCCGCCCTGCCCGCGGCGGCGGTGGTGGCGCAGGACCTGGGCCGGGTGCTGCTCAACCTCTGCACCAACGCCTTATACGCCGTGCGCCAGCGCCAGCAGCGCGCCGAAGTGGGCTACGTGCCCACCGTGACCATCGGCAGCGGCCGTTTGCCCGATGGCCGCCTGCATCTGTGGGTGCGCGACAACGGCGCCGGCATTGCGCCCGAGGTGTTGCCCCGCATCTTTGAGCCTTTCTTCACCACCAAGCCGGTGGGCGAGGGCACAGGCCTGGGTCTGTCTCTCAGCCACGACATCGTGGTGAACGGCCACCAGGGCCAGCTGGAAGTAACGTCGCGGCCCGGCGAAGGCACCGAGTTTCGGCTGACGCTGCCGGCCAGCTGATAATGCGTCGGGCTATGTTGGGTCAGGTGAGAGGTGCTGGGCTGGGTTGGATGGCGTTGCTGCTTGCCACCGTTGGCCTGTTGTCAGGCTGTGAGCCGCAAGCATCAGCCACTACCAAAACTGTAGCTCCAACCAAACCCCGCTTTTTATCCTATTCCGTGGAGCCGCGTCGGCTGGCCCTGTACTGGCGGGATGAGAAAGGAAAGCCGTTGCGCAGCCTTGCCCGTTTGCGCGAGTGGCTCGCCAGCAAACAGCAGCGGCTGGTATTCGCCGCCAATGGCGGCATGTACCGCATGGGTAACGTGCCGGTCGGACTGTACATTGAAAATGGCCGACTACGTACTCCTTTGGATACGGGGAGCGGCCGCGGCAACTTCTACCTGCGGCCCAACGGCGTATTTTTTCTCACTACCGGTGGCCGGGCGGTTATCCAGCCCACTACCGCTTTCCGGTCTGGCCCGCAGATACGCTACGCCACGCAGTCGGGGCCGATGTTGGTAGTGGAGGGCCGGATTCATCCGGCCTTTCAGGCCGGTTCCCGCAACCTGAACGTGCGTAATGGCGTGGGCGTGCTGCCGGATGGCCGGGTACTGCTGGTTATGTCGAAAGAGCCGGTAAATCTGTGCGATTTTGCCCGCTACTTCCAGCGGCGGGGCTGCCGCAACGCGCTGTGTCTGGATGGCTTCGTGTCCCGGACGTACCTGCCGGCCCGGCAGTGGGAGCAGTTGGACGGAGACTTTGGGGTGATGATTGCCGTGACGGAGCCAGTGAGGGAATAAGTACGCATTGTTTATCGCTCCAACGCTTCATCCACCGAATCCGACGCTTCGGTAACGGCGAGTTTCAGCGGCGGCGGCAGCGGCCCACTTTCGGGCATCACTTCGCTGCCGTTGCTATGAAACGCCTCCTCTACCTGTTCTTCTTCCTGCTGGCCGGCCTCCCGGTGCAGGCCCAGACCACCACCCTGAGCGGCACCGTGCGCGACGCGGCGGGCCAGCCGCTGCCGGGTGTGAACGTGTTCCTCAAAACCACTTTCGACGGGGCCAGCACCGATTCGGTGGGCCGGTTCCGGTTCGATACCCCGGTACGGGGCAGCTACGTGCTCCAGGCCAGTCTGCTGGGGTTCATTACCACGGAGCGGGCCGTGGAGCTGACCGGGCAGCCGCTGCCGCTCACGCTCGTGCTCAAAAGTGAGCCCCACGCCCTGGGCTCGGTGGTGATTACGGCCGGGGCCTTCGAGGCCAGCGACGAGCACCGCAGCGCCGCCCTCAACACCCGCGACGTGCAAACCACCGCCGGCGCGCTGGCCGATGTGGCCGCCGCGTTCAACACCCTGCCCGGTACTACCCGCGTTGGCGAAGACGGCATGCTGTTCGTGCGGGGCGGGGCGGCGTCGGAAACCAAAACCTACCTGGATGGGCTGCCCGTGCAGAACCCCTACAATGCTACCGTGGCGGCCGTGCCGGCCCGGGGGCGGTTTGCGCCCACGCTGTTCAAAGGCACCGTGTTCAGCACCGGCGGCTACTCGGCGCTGTACGGGCAGGCGCTGTCGGGCGTGCTGCTGCTGAACTCGACGGATCTAGCCCCCGAAACCCAGACCGGCCTTTCGGCTACCTCGGTGTTCCTGGGGGCCTCGCGCACCAAGCGGTGGGAGCGGACCTCCTTGGCCGTTACGGCCGACTACACCAACCTGACGCCCTACACCGGCCTGCTGCCCCAGAACGTGCGCTGGGACCAGGCCCCGCGCGGGCTGGCTATTTCCGTGTCCCTGCATCACCGCACCGGCCAGGCGGGCATGCTGAAAGTGTACGGCACTTGGACCAGTCAGCAGTTCCGGATTGGCCAGCCCAGCCCCGAGCCGGCCGGCACCCAGACGGTGGGGCTGCGCAACGGCAACGGCTACCTCAACACTACCTTCCGGAGCCCGCTGCGCCGGGGCTGGAGCCTGCAGACCGGCCTGGCCCTGAGCCGCGACAACCAGCAGCTACGGCCCGATTCGGTACGGCTGCGCACGCTGGAGCAGGCGGTGGTGGGCCGGGTGGTACTCATCAACGACTCGGCGGCAACCCGCTGGAACGTGAAGGTGGGGGCCGAGGTGCTGGCCCAGCAGGTGCGCCAGCAGGTGCAGCCCAACGTGGCCGAGGCCACTGTGTACCGGCCGGCGTTCAGCGAGCAGCGGGCGGCGGGCTTCGTGGAATCCGACTTTCAGCTCACCAACCGGCTGGCAGGTCGGGTGGGGGCGCGCACCGAGTACTCGGCGGTGCTGCGCCGCTGGAACTCTGCCCCCCGCGTGGCCCTGGCGTATCAGACTTCCGGCAATAGCTCGGTATCGGGCGCCTACGGGCGGTTTTACCAGAACCCCGACAACGCGCTGCTGCTGGTGCAGCCTCGGCTGCGCTTCGAGCAGGCCACCCATGCGGTGCTCACCTACCAGTACACCCACGACCGGCAGCTGCTGCAGGTGGAAGCCTACCACAAAACCTACCGCCACCTCACCCGCTTCGAGGGCTCGGCCCCGCGCAACCCGCTGGGCTACGACAACGGCGGCAGCGGCTACGCCCGGGGCCTGGATGTGCTGTGGCGCGACCGGAAAACGGTGAAAAATCTGGAGTACTATATCAGCTACGGCTTCCTGGATACCCGCCGCCAGTACCGCCACGACCCGGTGGCGGCCGTGCCCACCTTCGCGGCCCGGCACAGCGTATCGGTGGTGGGCAAGTACTGGGTAGGCGGGCTGCACACGCTGCTGGGGGCCACGGCCAGCTACGGCAGCCCCCGCCGCTACCACGACCTAAACCAGCCCGAGGCCGGCTATAACCAGGGCCGCCTGCCCAGCTACCAGGAGCTGAGCCTGAACGCCAGCTACATCACGCGCCTGCTGGGGCACTACACGGTGGTGCATGCAGCCGTGAACAACGTGCTGGGCCGCCCGAACGTGTTCGGCTACCGCTACGCCACCCAACCCGCCGCCGATGGGCAGTTCAACCGCGTGGCCATCGGCCCCACCGCGCCGCGCATGGTGTTTCTGGGCGTGTTCATCTCCATCAATAAGAAGTCGCCGGGTGATGTGAACGAGCGGCCGGAATAGCGTTTTTGGTTGTTGGTTTTTCGTTGTGGGTTTTTGGTTGGGAGGTCCCGGTCCGGCAGCTGTAAGCTGTCGGGCCGTTTGTCGTATGATTCGTCCGCCCGAGGCCGGCGCAACATCAGCAACCGTCAACCGACCCGACTACTTGCAGCTGCCTGACCGGTGGTTCCGCTTCGCTCGCAGCCACCCATGCAATGCCCGCTGTCACCCACGCAATGCCCGCTGTCATCTGTGCGACAGCCTGTGTCACCCGTGCGACGGCCTCTGTCACACGTGCGACGGAAGCTGTCATCTGTGCGACGGCCTCTGTCATCCATGCGACGGAAGCTGTCACCCGTGCGACGGGCGTTGTCACTTGTGCAGGAGCCGTTGTCACTCGTGTAACCGGTATTGTCACCTGTGTGACGGCCGTTGTCACCTGCGCGACAGGTCACCAAAACGGAAAGCAACGGAAGACGAAAATCCGACGCTTCATCCGGGTAATCCGACGCTTCGGTAACGGCGAGTTTCGGGGGTGGTGGGCGGGATGCACCTTTGAATCATCAACCACCACAAACCCTCTTACCGCCATGAAAACTGCCCTGCTGACCCTCGCCTGCGTAACTGCCTCCCTTGCTACCCTGGCCCAGAACGCCGCTCCGGCCGCCCCTGCGGCCCCTGCCACCACTGCCGCAGCCGCTCCGGCCGGCTCCTACGCCGCCCTGCTGGGAACCACCGTGAAGGAGCTGATGAGCACCGGCGAGCCGGCCGTGCTCAAGCAGCTGGATGCCCGGCTGGAGCGCGCCGCCACCGTGGCCCCCCAGGACTGGCTGCCCCGCTACTACCAGGCCTACGCCCGCCTCATCACCTGCTTCCAAAGCAAGGAAGACGGCGACGTGAAGGATGTCTACCTCGACCGTGCTGAGGCTGCCCTGGCCCAGGCCCGCAAGCTGGGCGGCGACGAAGCCGAACTGCTGGTGCTGCAGAGTTACATTTACCAGGCCCGCCTCGGCGTGTCGCCCATGCTGCGTTCCATGAAGTACTCGGGCATGGTGAAGGAGGCGCTGGCCCAGGCCAAAAAACTCAACCCCGCCAACCCCCGCATCTACCTAGTGGAAGCCAACAACCTCTACTACACGCCCGCCATGTTCGGGGGCGGGGCCGAGGTGGCCAAGCCCGTGTACGAAGAAGCCAAAGCCCGTTTCGCTGCCTTCCGGCCCGCCTCGGCCCTGGCCCCCAACTGGGGCGAGCGGCAGCTACTGGGCCGCCTGAAAGCCTACGAAACTGCCACCGCCGCCAAGTAACGGCCGCCCCTGTCCGGCAGCTGCCAGCTGTCGGGCCGGTTGCAGCTGTCGGACTTGGTCCAACTGCCGCTGTGTATCTTTTCGCTTCGCTTGTCACTTCGCTTGCTCATGGAACAATCCGCCGTATTGGGGAAATACTACCCGAAATACACTTGGCTGAAAACGCTGGGTCTGATGCTGGTGCTGTCGGTGGTGCTGAGCTTCGCCTTTTGTCCGGGCTGTGCGGTCTGGAGCGAGAATTTTCTCATCTCCTTCGGCTACAACTTCTGCTATACCACCGGCCTGTGGCTGGCCAACGGCGTGCCCTCCGAATTGCTGAACCGCTACGTCGACTGGACGGAAAACCCGCTGCGGCGGTTTCTGACCACGGTGGCCGTATCGTTGCTGGCCTCGCTGCTGGTTATTCTGGTGGTGACGACGGCGTTCCGGGTAGGTTACTTTCACAAGCCGTTCTGGAGCATCAGCTGGAAGGCGTTTGTGATACCGCTGGGCATTACGCTGGTGGTGTCCTTGTTCATGCATAGCCGCTCGTTTCTGCTGAGCTGGCGCGAGGTATCGGTGCGGGCCCAGCGGCTGGAAAAGGAAAACGCCCAGGCCCAGGCCGACAGTCTGCGCCGCCAGCTCGACCCGCACTTCCTGTTCAACTCCCTGAACGCGCTGACCTCGCTGGTAGAGGAAAACGACTCCGTACGCGCTTCCCGCTTTATCCGCCAACTCAGCCAAGTGTACCGCTACGTGCTCGACAGCCAGGACCAGGAAGTGGTGTCGTTGGCGGAGGAAATGAAGTTCGGCGAGGCCTACCTGTTTCTGCAGCGCACCCGTTTGGGCGAGGGGCTGCAGGTGCAACTGCCTCCGCTTACTGCTGCTACCGGGGCGCTGCTGGTGCCGCCGCTGGCGTTGCAGCTGCTGCTGGAAAATGCCCTCAAGCACAACGCCACCTCCCAGCGCAACCCGCTGCGCATCGGCATTGAGCTGGACGAGCCGGCCCGCACCCTCACCGTGCGCAACTCCCGGCAGACGCGCCGTTTGGCCGAGGGCGAATCGATGGGGGTGGGCCTGAAAAACCTGCAGGCCCGCTACGCCTTCCTCACGCCCCGCCCCGTGGTGGTAGCTGCCTCCGAGCTGGAGTTTGCCGTGACGCTGCCGCTGCTGGAATTGCAGTAGCGGCTAGACGGCTGGAAACATAACAGCACGTCATAGTCGAAGCATCTCTACCGCTTCGTTGCAAGGCCATTGATTTAGTCAGAGGTAGAGATGCTTCGACTGCGCCTCCGGCTTCGCTCAGCATGACGTTGTTACCTTGCTCCCTCCACTCCCGACAAGTTCCCGTTCGTGCTCTTTTCGCCTATGACCTCGACTACTACTCCGTTGCGCGCTTTGATTGTGGAAGATGAGCCGCTGGCCGCTACCCGGCTGGCCGGTTTGCTGAAGAAACACCCGCAGCCGGTGGTCGTGGTGGGCACGGCCGAGTCGGTGGCGGAGGCCGTGGCGCTGCTGCAAAGCCTGCAGGCCGCCCCGCCCGACGTGCTGTTTCTGGATATTCACCTGGCCGACGGGCTGAGCTTCGAGTTGTTCGAGCGGCTGGAAATCCGCACGCCCGTCATCTTCACCACCGCCTACGACAAGTACGCCCTGCGCGCCTTCAAGGTCAACAGCGTGGACTACCTGCTCAAGCCCATCGATCCGGAGGAGTTGACGGCGGCCCTGGATAAGCTCCACCGCCGGCAGCAGCAGGCCGCGCCCCAGTTCGATGCGGCACTGCTCACGCGCATGCTGCAGCAGGCCCAGCCCGCGCGGGAGTACAAAACGCGCTTCGTGGTGCGGGTGGGGGAGCACCTGAAGGCCATTCCGGTGGAGCAGATTGCCTACTTCGCCAGTCTGGAAAAGGTCACGCTGCTGCACACCCGCGAGGGCCGCCGCTTCGTGGTAGACTACACGCTGGAACAGCTCGAAGGCCTGCTCGACCCATTGGAGTTCTTCCGTCTCAACCGGGCCTACCTGGCCCACGCCGACGCCATTCACGACATCATCCACTACACTAACTCCCGCCTGCAAACCATCCTCAAGCCCGCCGCCCCCGACAACGACACCGTGCTGGTCAGCCGTGAAAAAGTCAACGCCTTCAAAGCCTGGCTGGATCGGTGATTTTTTGAATGGAAGCGGAATGTGCAGAACGTAGGTGGAGTGTGATAAATGAAGGTCATTCCGAGTGAAGCGAGGAATCTCGCGTACTGACGTTGCTGAAGTAATCCTGACGTCAGACGACATTCCGAGCGGAGCGAGGGATGATGTTTCTCTGCCACATCACGCACATTTGCCACATTCCACCCACCTTCAAAAACTTACCCTTCCAGCCAGTTCTTCACCGCCCCTGCCTTTTCCCGACTAACCAGTACTTCCTCGCTGGGGGCAGGGTGCAAGTCCACTAATAGCTTACCGTTGAAGTGCGGGTGCAGGCGCTGCACGGCGGGTAGCTGGGCCAGGAGCTGGCGGTTGAGGCGAAAAAACTGGGTGGGGTCAAGCAGGGTTTCCAGCTGTTCCAGGGTGTAGTCCACCACGAAGCGGCGGCCGTCGAGGGTGCAGAGGGTGGTGGTTTCATGGCGGCTCTGGAACCAGGCGGCCTGGGTGGCGGCCAGCGGCAGCAGCAGCTCGCCGTTGCGTACCAGAAACCGGGTTTTGTGCTGCCGCTCCGGCCGGGGCAGGGCATCCAGGAGGCGCTCCAGGCGCTGGGCCGTATCGTCGGCGGGCCGGGCGGCTGTGGCGGGGGTGCGCCATTCGTGCAGCTTAGTGAGGGCGGCCGTCAGTTCCGCCAGCTTTACGGGCTTGAGCAGGTAATCCACGCTATTAGCCTTGAAGGCCCGGATGGCGTAGGCATCATACGCCGTGGTGAAGATGACCGGACTGCGCACCACCGTCTGCTCAAATACTTCTAGGCTCAGCCCATCGGCCAGCTGAATATCGGATAGAATCAGGTGGGGGGTGGGGTTGGTATCTAGCCAGTGCAGAGCCCCGGCCACGCTGTCCAGCACGGCCAGCACTTGGGCTTCAGGTGCGGCCTGACGCAGCAGCCGTTGTAGCCGCTCGGCGGCCGGGTATTCATCTTCGAGCAGCAAAACGGTCATGGACGAGGAGAAGTGAAGGACGCAGAAGTTAGGGGTAGAGAAAGAACGTCATTCTGAGTGAGCCGGAGGCGTAGTCGAAGAATCTCGTGGGCTGACGTTACAACAAACGTATCATGCCAAACGAAGCGGTAGAGATTCTTCAACTACGCCTCCCGACACTGGCTTGATGCACCACATGCTCAGGATAACGTTTCTTCTCTAACCACTCACAACAGCGGCAGCCGCACCTCAAACCAGCCGGCTTCCTGCGTTACCTCAACAAGCTGCGGCGCTTGCAGCAGCTCATAGCGGTGGCGTACGTTGCGAAGGCCGGTGCCTGTTCCGGGCGCAAGGCCGGCGGTGCGGGGGCGCAGGGTGTTGCGCACGGTGAAGTAGCCAGTGGCCGGGTCGGCGGTGAGTTCCAGCGCCAGCGGATGTTCCCGGGAGGCCACGTTGTGCTTGAGGGCGTTTTCCACCAACAGCTGCACGCTGAGCGGGGCCACGCGGGCGGTGAGGGCGGCGGGTGGCACCTGCCACTGTACCCGCAGGTTGTCGCGGAAGCGGGCTTTGTGCAGGGCCAGATAGGTTTCCACGAAGGCCAATTCCTCACTGATTGGTACGGTGGGCTGGTCACGGGCCAGCAGCACGTAGCGGTACACATCCGAGAGCTGCTCCACGAAGTCCTGGGCCGTCTCGTTCCGGGGCTCAATGAGAGCCGACAGCGTATTGAGCGAGTTGAACAGGAAATGCGGGTCGAGCTGGTTTTGCAACGCTTCCAGCTGACTGCGCGCTTCGGCACTCTGCAGCTGCTCGGTGCGGCGCACGTTATCGGCCCACTGCCGGAAGAAGTTCCAGCTTTCATAAATGAGCTGAATCATCACCGTGGGCACCATGTTCAGCCCAAACTCAAACCAGTACTCTGGCCAGGTAAGGTGCCCGTGCTGCATCCGGGCGGCTACTTGCCCGATGCCTAGGGTAGTGAGGGCCGCAATGCTGGTGTTGCTGAGCGCCAGCCACCACAGCCGCTGTCGGGTTTGCTCCACCCGTGGGAACCGTCGGAACAGGTAGCGCCACAACGAGCGACCCAGCAGCCAGAAAATAGTGGTAATCAGCGTGGAGCAAAACCACGCCACCAGCAGCGCCTGCCAGGAGCGCACATGCAGCACGCCGCGGGGCAGCAATACCAGCGCGCCCAGCACCGGAATACCCAGCAACAAAAACCATTTATCGTTGAGGTAAGCCGGGGCCGGGCGCTGGGGAGTGGCTGACATGGAGAATTAGCGGGGAAGCTGCTGCACGAAGCTAACAACTGCCTGCCGGAACTGCGCGGGCTGCTCCAGAAACGAGTTGTGCTTGCCCGGCAGTGTAACCACCTGCTTGCGCGGGAACTGGTAAGTAGCTGCCGTAGCGCCCGTTGTCCGGTCGTCTTTACCCAAAATCACCAGCGTAGGCATGGTAAGCTTGGCGGTAGCGGGGGCATAGTCCTGGCCATAATCAGCCAACCGGCCGCTGAATACCTGCTGGGCAAATTCCGGATTGCCGGGTACGGCGCGGCTTACCCGCATGGCCCGGGCGGCTAGGGAGTCGTGGGAGAATTGCAACTGCCCGGCAAGTTTCAGCTGCTGCAACGCACCCATCACCATGCCAAACCGCTGCATCTGGGGCAGGCTGGGCGCGGGCCGGGCCGCGGCGGGCAGTAGGCTGGTACCGTAGGCCAGCATGCTATCCAAAGAGGCCACTGGGTTCAGTACGCTATTCACCAGCACCAGTGCCTGTACCCGCTGGGGGTACTTTTGGGCGTAGGCTGTGGCAATGGTGCCCCCGAAGGAGTGGGCCATCACCACCCATTTCTGCAAGCCCAGCTGTTGGCGCAACTCCTCCATATCCTGTACTATGCGGGCCATAGAGTAGTTTTTGGTGCGGGAACTGCCCGAGCGCCCACTGCCGCGCTGGTCCAGGTACACCATCTGTAGCTTGTCTTCGAGCCGGTTGCCGCCCAGCTTCTCAAAAGAGTAGCTACCCGCCCCGGGGCCGCCGTGCACAAACAGGCAGGGCGTGCCCTGGCCTGCCACCTGCACAAACAGTTTTACCGAATCGTAAGTGAAGATGGCGCGGGAACCGACAGGCAACGCAGCCTGCTTCTGGGCCTGGGCAACAGTGCTCAATGCCACAAGAAGCAACAGCATCAGGAAACGAACAGTGGAGGAAAGGAAGCGGAACATGAGAGCAGGAGTAAAGGATGGGAGAGGCGGTTAGCGAGCCGTTAACTGGGTCAAACATCCGCATCATCCGGCACATCCACCCACGCAAACCGGGCGAAACGGCTACTGCCGTGGGCGAAGCGTAAAAGCCGTTTGGGTGAACCGTCGGCTTCCGCCACCAAAAAGGCCCGGACGCCGACAGCAGCTGTCAGCATTCCGGGCCTTGGGCACCCCTCTCCGGTGCAAATGGGTGCCGCTGCCTACTCCATAGGCATGGCCGGTTCTCTACAATCCGGGCTGATATCCGGCGGGGGCTGAACGGGGCGAATTGGCTGTTGCAGCATGCCTGCCTCTGGTGTTCAGATACACCAGCCCGGACCGTAGAAAACGGGCCACGAAATAGTAGTGCGGCTAAATAATGGTGCTCATGCCCAGGCGGATGTTGTTGCGGTGCATCTCGCAGTCGGCAATATCCAGCACGGCGTAGGCAATAAAGCTGCCCACCTGCTCGGTGGTATAGCGGGTGGCCGGGTTCAGCTCGGGCGTGACCACCTGCTGGTCGAGGGCGTGCTGCACGGCGTCGCGCACGGTGACGGCTTCCTCGGTCAGCCCGAAGTGGTCCAGCAGCATAGCTGCCGACAGGATGGTGGCAATGGGGTTGGCAATGCCCTTACCCTTGGCCTGCGGATACGAGCCGTGAATGGGCTCGAACAAGGCAACTGCATCGCCCACCGAGGCGGAGGGCAGCATCCCCAAGGAGCCGGCAATGACAGAGGCTTCGTCAGAGATGATGTCGCCGAACATGTTTTCGGTCAGAATCACGTCGAACTGGCGCGGGTTCAGGATGATCTGCATGGCGGCGTTGTCCACGAACAGGTAGTCGAGGGCCACGCTGGGGTACTGCGGGGCCAGCTGCTGCACGGTTTCGCGCCAGAGGCGGGAGGTTTCCAGCACGTTGGCCTTGTCTACCAGCGTGAGCTTGTGGCGACGGGTTTCGGCGGCCCGGAAAGCCCGGTGGGCAATCCGCTCAATCTCCTCCCGCGAGTAAGTGCAGTTGTCGTAAGCCGAATTCCCATCGTTGAAGCGGCCCTTCTCGCCGAAATACACCCCGCCCGTCAGCTCCCGGAAAATCAGCATATCGGTGCCCTGAATGCGGTCGGCTTTGAGCGGGGAGTGTTCCAGCAGCTGGTCGTAAGCCATAACGGGGCGGATGTTGGCGTACAGGCCCAGCTCCTTGCGCAGGCGCAGCAGGCCCTGCTCAGGGCGCACCGGGGCGGCGGGGGCGTTATCGTACTTAGGGTCGCCGATGGCGCCCAGCAGCACGGCATCGGCCTGGTGGCAGGCATCCAGCGTGAGTTCGGGCAGGGGCGAGCCGGTGGCATCAATAGCGCAGGCGCCCATCAGGTGGTAGTCGAAGTGAAACTCGTGCCCAAACCGGTCGGCCACGGCCCGCAACACGCGCACCGCCTCGGCGCACACTTCCGGCCCGATGCCGTCGCCGGGCAATACCACAATGTGTTTGCTTAAAATACCCATGTCCGTTGCTGCTCGAAGGCGGTAATAGCCGATTCCTGGCTAATGAGAAAATCGATGTCGTCGTATCCGTTGATGAGGCACTCTTTCTTGTAGGCGTCCAGCTCGAAGCGCATCGGCTCGGGGCGGCCCGGTACCTGCAGCGTCTGGCTGGGCAGGTCCACCGTCAGCTCGGCCTGGGCATCCTGTGCCACTAAGGCAAACAGCTCATGCAGCTCCGCGGGCGTCACCTGCAGCGGCAGCAGGCCGGTGTTGAGGGCGTTGCCCCGGAAAATATCGGCGAAGTAGCTGCTGATGACTACCCGAAACCCGGCGTCATACAACGCCCAGGCGGCGTGCTCCCGGCTGGAGCCGCACCCGAAGTTTTTACCGGCCAGCAAGATTCGGTGGCCCTGGTAGCGGGCATCATTCAGCACGAAATCCGGCTTGGGCTGGCCGTCGGCGGCGTAGCGCCAGTCGGCAAACAGGTTCCGGCCGAACCCTTCGCGGGTGGTGGCTTTCAGGAAGCGCGCCGGGATGATCTGGTCGGTGTCCACGTTTTCAATGGGCAACGGAACCACACCGGAGCGCAGGGTGGCGAATTTTTCCATGGGTGGAGTGAGAGAGGGGTTGATAAGCTGTTTTTAGAACTAGCTCCCCTCCTTGGAAAGGAGGGGAGCTAGTTTTAGTGCTAGTCTTGGTTCGCGTAATCGAGCACGTACTCTGCTACGTCCACCAGCCGGCCTTCCACGGCCGTAATGGCGGCTACCAGCGGGGAGGCCAGCAGGGTGCGGGCACCGGGACCCTGGCGGCCCTCGAAGTTGCGGTTGGAAGTGGATACGCAGTAAGCCCCGGCCGGAATCTTGTCTTCGTTCATGGCCAGGCAGGCACTGCAGCCCGGCTCGCGCAGCTCAAAGCCGGCGTCGGCCAGCACCTGGTCGAGGCCTTCGGCCCGGGCCTGCCGAGCCACCTGCTGGGAGCCGGGCACGATGATGGCCTCCACGTGGGGCGCTTTGCGCTTGCCCCGCACGTAGGCCGCCACCGTGCGCAGATCCTCGATGCGGGAGTTGGTGCAGCTGCCGATGAACACGTGGCTGATTTCCTGGCCCAGCAGCGACTCGCCCGCCGCAAAGCCCATGTACCGCAGCGACTTTTCGAAGCTCGGGGCCTCGGCCGCCTCGGACAGGGCCGGAATGCGGCCGGCCAGCGCCATACCCATACCGGGGTTGGTACCGAAGGTTATCATAGGCCGGATAACCGTTGCGTCAAAGTGTAACTCCGCATCAAACTGCGCGTCCTCATCCGAAAACAGAGTTTGCCAATGCGCCACAGCCCAGTCCCAGGCCTCGGCCTGGGGAGCGTAAGGGCGGCCGTGCAGGTACTCAAAGGTGGTGGCATCGGGGGCAATGAGGCCACCGCGCGCGCCCATTTCGATGCTCATGTTGCACACCGTCATGCGGCCTTCCATGCTCAGGTTCCGGATGGCGCTGCCGGCGTACTCCACAAAGTAGCCGGTGGCTCCGCCCGTACCTAATTGGGCAATTACGTGCAGAATAATATCCTTGGCCGATACGCCCGGCTGCAGCTCCCCATCCACGGTAATGCGCATGCGCCGGGGCTTATCCAGCAGCAGGCACTGCGAGGCCATTACCTGCGTCACCTGACTGGTACCGATGCCAAACGCAATGGTGCCGAACGCGCCGTGGGTGGAGGTGTGGGAGTCGCCGCACACGATGGTAAGGCCCGGCTGCGTGAGGCCCAGCTCCGGCCCGATGACGTGAACGATGCCCTGGTAGGGGTGGCCCAGCCCGTACAGCTCTACGCCGTGGCGGGCGCAGTTTTCGGTGAGCTTATCCACCTGGGACCGGGACAAAGGGTCTTGAATCGGCTGGTCCTGGTGGCGGGTGGGCACGTTGTGGTCGGCGGTGGCCAGTATCTGCCCGGGGCGGCGCAGCGTCAGGCCCCGGGCCGTCAGCTCGTCGAAGGCCTGGGGGCTGGTCACCTCATGAATCAGGTGCCGGTCAATGTAAAACACCGACAGCCCGCCGGCCACCTCGCGCACCACGTGCGCATCCCAGATTTTATCGAATAAGGTGTGAGGCATGGGAGAGGGGGTGGGGGTGGTTAGTGCAGGAAGGAATAGGGTGTGAAGGGAAAGGACGTCATGCTGAGCCTGTCGAAGCATCTCGCGTGCTGACGTTGCAATGCTATTCATACATCAGCACGCGAGATGCTTCGGCTGCGCTCAGCATGACGTTCTACTGCGCTGGCGAATCACCCCGCAGTTACCAGCTGTTGCTGTTCTACCATCACGCGCAAATCCTCGTCCACGACCTCCTTTTGACGGTCGGCCAGGACGAGGAAATGGGTGTAGGCTTTGTTGAGGGCCACGCGGTCGAAGTCGTAGCCGATTTTCTGGAGGCGGTAGGCCAACGCGGCGCGGCCTGAGCGGGCGGTGAGCACAATGCTGGAATCGGGCATACCCACCTCGCGCGGGTCGATGATTTCGTAGGTTTCGCGGTGCTTAATCACGCCGTCCTGGTGGATGCCGCTGGAGTGGGCAAAGGCGTTGGCTCCCACAATGGCCTTGTTGGGCTGCACCGGCATGCTCATCAGGTGCGACACCATAGCCGAGGTTTCGGCCAGCAGCTTGGTGTTGATGCCGGTGCTGAAGTTGAGGTAAGGGTGCTGGCGGAGCACCATCACGGCTTCTTCGAGGGCCGTGTTGCCGGCCCGCTCGCCCACGCCGTTGATGGTGCACTCCACCTGCCGGGCCCCGCCCAGCACGCCCGCAATGGAGTTGGCGGTGGCCATGCCCAAATCGTTGTGACAGTGGGTGGAGAGGCGCACCCGCTCAATGCCGCGCACGTTGTCCACGAGGTACTTGATTTTGGCGCCGTACTCGGCCGGAAGGCAATAGCCGGTGGTGTCGGGGATGTTGAGCACGGTGGCCCCGGCCCGAATGGCGGCCTCGCACACGCGGGCCAGAAACTCGTTGTCGGTGCGGCCGGCGTCCTCGGCGTAAAACTCCACGTCCTCCACCAGCGACTTGGCCAGCTTCACGGCCGCCACCGCCCGTTCCAGCACCTGCTCGGGCGTGCTCAGCAGCTTGTACCGGATGTGCGACTCCGAAGTGCCGATACCCGTGTGAATGCGCGGGTAGCGGGCCGCTTTCAGGGCCTCGGCCGCCGTGCGAATGTCGTTTTCCACGGCCCGGGAAAGGCCGCAGACGGTGGCCTCGCGGGTTTGGGCCGCAATGGCCGCCACCGCCGCAAAGTCGCCGGGACTGGAAACCGGGAAGCCGGCCTCAATCACGTCCACGCCGAGTAGCTCCAGCTGCCGGGCAATGAGCAGTTTCTCGTCCCGGTTCAGTTTGCAGCCGGGCACTTGCTCCCCGTCGCGCAGGGTAGTATCGAAGATGTGGACTTTCTCGGTAGACATGGGCAATGACTTCGTGGCAGAAGGAAAGCCCCAAGTACACCCCCAGCCCCGGCCTCCCGAAACCGTTTTTCGACACGCCTACTATTTCAAAAAGTTGCTGATGTGGATGTAAGTAGCTGATTGATAGTGTATAGTTGCTAAGTGGCTTACAAAGGCCAACTGCCGTAGAGACGCGATACTTCGCGTCTCGGCGTTGAACGGTTGGTGTTGTTTAAGCAAAATCTATACGATGTTCATATCTTGTTGCAGCGAGAGAATGACTGATTGTGTATTAAGAATGAACATGCCTGAAAAGAGCAATTGGCTACTATATGCCGCTTCGTTAGGTTTCCTGTTAAGTCTGATAGCTCATATACTCTCTTGTTTTACTATTGATGTGAGTGAATATTTCCCTTTTGTATGGTTGCTCCATATTGGGATTTTTGCTGTTGGAATTTTTGTATTTATTAAATACAAGCAAAGTGAAGAATTCCAGGATTATCAACAATCAAATGAATCCAATCTGATGAGTTCAGGAATTCCTTTGGAATTGATATTTAAAGGTATTCCTAGTTGGGTGAAATTAGTTGCTGTATCTGGCTCTTTATATGTGGTATTCAATTTGATGACCTTCGTTGCTTCTCAAAATGGAAATCCTGAAATTAAGGATGATAAATATATTCTGCAGAATCATGGTAAAATAACAGAGTATCTGAGTAAAGAAAAGTATACGTACTATAAATCAAGAGAAACAAAAGCCTTTTCAGGTCTTTGGCTCTTGTTCTATGGTATTTTTACTATTATCTCATATAAGGTTAGTGTCGCTGAAAAGAGTGAACAGGATTTGAGCATTTGATTTATTAGTCAGACGATTCACACCAGCAAACTCAAAAAATCCTGCTTCCCGTTTAAATACTCGTACGAAAATCCCTCGGCTACCATGCGCTGCTGGATTTCGGCAATATCGTGGGGGCGCTGCACTTCCAGGCCGACGAAAACGGGGCCTTTTTCCTTGTTATTCTTCTTGATGTATTGAAACTGGATGATGTCATCATCCTCGCGCAGTACGTGGTTCACGAAGCGGCGCAGGGCCCCGGGCTTCTGGTTGAAGGTGACCAGGAAATAGTGCTTGCGGCCCTGGTGGCGCAACGCCCGCTCCTTGATGTCCTCCATGCGGGTGATGTCGTTGTTGGAGCCGCTGAGGATGCACACCACCGTTTTGCCCCGGATCTGGCCGGCGTACTGGTGCAGCACCGAGAGACTGAGTGTGCCGGCTGGCTCCAGCACAATGCCTTCCTCGTTGTACATGCGCAACAGGTCCTCGCACACCTGGCCCTCGGGCACCAGCGCCACCTCATCCAGCAGCTCCCGACAGATGGCAAACGTCAGCTCGCCGGGGCACTTCACCGCCGCCCCATCCACGAAGCTCTCGATGTGCTCCAGCGGCTGGCGCTGCCCCGTCTGGATGGCGCGGTGCATGGAGGGCGCGCCCAACGGCTGCACACCCACCAGCCGGGTGGCGGGACTGAGCTGCCGGAACACGCTGCTCACGCCCGCCGCCAGCCCGCCGCCCCCGATGGGCATGAACACGAAATCAATGGGCGCGGGCGCGTCGCGGAGGATTTCCAGACCCACGGTGGCCTGCCCGGCCATCACGGCCGCATCATCGAACGGGTGCACGTACACGCCCTGGCGCTGCTGGCAAAACTCCTGCGCCTCCCTCGACGAATCATCAAACGTGGCCCCGGTCAGCACGATTTCCACCTGGTCGCGCCCGAACAGGCGCACTTTGTCCACCTTCTGGGCGGGGGTGGCGGCGGGCATGAAGATGTAGCCGCGCCGGCCCAGCAGCTGGCAGGCGTAGGCCACGCCCTGGGCGTGGTTGCCGGCCGAGGCGCACACCACCGGCCGGGTGGCCTCATCGGCCGGCAGCCCCGCCATCTTGTTGTACGCCCCCCGAATCTTGTAGGAGCGCACCACCTGCAGATCTTCCCGCTTCAGATAAATAGTAGCCCCGTAGGCCGCCGAAAGCCCCAAATTGTGCTGCAGCAGCGTGGGACTGATGACGCCCTGCAGCGTGCGGGCCGCCTGCTCCACCAGGGGCAGCGGCAGGGCGGGGGTGAGGGTGGCGGGTTGGGGAGGATGCATCTGGAAAATGAAAAACACCTGTCATCCTGAGCAGAGCGAAGGACCTTACCACGCTGGAACGAGTCGTTGTTACGATTACCGTTTTCACGTGATAAGGTCCTTCGCAAGCTCAGGATGACAGAAGAAATATGACAGCCGGTTGCGTTCTAATTACCGTCGGCCGTGAGGGCGTAGGCTTCTTCCTGTTCTACTTTTTCGGCGGCGCGGGAGCGTAGCTCGCGCACGGTGGCGCCGGTCTGCCACAGCTCCGAGTTGCGTACTTCCGTCAGCTCGGCTTCCAGTTCCTGGCGGTAGCCGGGCGTGGAGCCGCGCTGGATGGTGCGGGCCGCTTCCTGGCCCGAGGCCACGCTGTCGTACAGCTCGTTGAGCACGGGCAGGGTAGCTTCGCGGAAGCGGCCCTTCCAGTCGAGGGCGCCGCGCTGGGCCGTGACGGAGCAGTTGCTGAACATCCAGTCCATGCCGTTTTCGCCCACCAGCGGCACTAGGCTCTGGGTGAGTTCCTCCACGGTTTCGTTGAAGGCCTCGGAGGGCGAGTGGCCGCGCTGGCGCAGCACCTGGTACTGGGCCTCGATGATGCCGGCCAGCGCGCCCATCAGTACGCCCCGCTCGCCGGTGAGGTCGGAGTACACTTCCTTGCGGAAATCGGTTTCGAACAGGTAGCCCGAGCCCACCCCGATGCCCAGCGCCACGGCCTTCTCGTAGGCGTGGCCGGTGGCATCCTGGTACACGGCAAACGACGAGTTCAATCCGCCGCCAGCCACAAACAGCCGGCGCAGACTGGTGCCGCTGCCTTTGGGCGCTACCAGCACCACGTCCACATCGGCGGGCGGGATGATGCCCGTTTGGTCGTTGAAGGTGATGCCGAAGCCGTGGGAGAAGTACAGGGTTTTGCCGGCCGTGAGGTGGGGTTTGAGAGTGGGCCACACGGCAATCTGGCCGGCATCCGACAATAGGTTGGCCAGGATGGTGCCCCGCTCGGCCGCTTCTTCCAGGCCGAACAGCGTTTCGCCGGCCACCCAGCCATCGGCCTCGGCCTTGCGCCACGAAGCCGAATCGGGCCGCTGCCCCACAATCACGCGGAAGCCGTTGTCGCGTAGGTTCAGGGCCTGGCCGGGACCCTGCACGCCGTAGCCCAGAACGGCAATCGTCTCGCTTTGCAGAATGGTGCGGGCCTTTTCCAGCGGGAATTCCTCGCGGGTTACAACGTGTTCTTCTACGCCGCCAAAGTTGATGGTTGCCATGATGGAGTTGGGTTTATGGTTGGTAGTTGTTTGTTGCTGGTTGTTAAAAAGCACGTCATTCCGAGCGTAGCCGGAGGCGAAGTCGAGGAATCTCGCGTGCTGACTCTGGAATGCTATTCCAGCAAAGCAGTATCGATACTTCGACAGGCTCAGTATGACGATTAGCCTCGGGCGTCAGCACGCGAGATTCCTCGCGCTGCTCGGAATGACGTTCTGGTGGGGTCACATCGAAAACACCTTGTCGCGGCGGTCGAGGAACTCGTTTTCGCTTACTTCCTCGCCGGGCTGCTGGCGCTCGAACTCGCGCAGCTTGTGGTGGAAGCCTTGGCTGGTTTTGATGATGGCAATGCGGGCCGAGCGCACAAACTCGATGAGGCCGTAGGGGTGCAGCACGGCCAGCAACTTGTCGGTTTCTTCGCGGTGACCCGTGGTTTCAAACACCGTGTAATCCTTGCGGATGAGTACCACCCGGGCCCCGTGCTCGCGCAGCAGCCGCTCTACCAGCGCCCGCTCGGCAATGACGTCGGTGGGCACTTTGTAGAGGGCCATTTCCTGCCAGATGACTTCCTCGTTGGGGTTGAAGTACACCTTCAGCACCTCTACCTGCTTTTCCATCTGGCGGGCAATCTTGCGCACCACCTCCTCCGACTCGTGCACCACAATGTTGAAGCGGTGAATCCCCTCAATCTCCGAAGGTGAGGTGTTCAGGCTCTCGATGTTGATTTTGCGCCGCGAGAAGATGATGGCCAGCCGGTTGAGCAGTCCCACCTGGTTCTCGGTGTACGCCGTGATGTTGTATTCTTGCTTGGACATGAGGCGATGAAACATGAGAGGTGAGACGGGTAGCACGCACGTCATTGCAAGCGGAGCGAAGCAATCCTTCCTTTTCAAGGGCAAAAGCTCCGACCTAGTCCAAAACTTTTTATTGATAGCTTCGGTCAGGGTTTGTCTTGGTTCGAGGTGAGGCGCTGTGAGAAGGAAGGATTGCTTCGTCGTGCCTCCTCGCAATGACACGTTACTTCAACCGGATTTCGCCCACGCCGCAGCCCTGGGGTACCATCGGGAAGATGTTGTTTTCGCGGGTCACGCGCACTTCCAGCAGGAAGGAGCCGGGGTGCGACAGCAACTGGCGGAGGGCGGGTTGCAGATCGGGGCGGTGCTCCACGCGGCGGGCGGCAATACCGTAGCCGTTGGCTACCGTCACGTAGTCGGGGCTAGCAATTTCTACGGCGGAGTAGCGCCGCTCGTGGAAGAGCTCCTGCCACTGCCGCACCATGCCCAGAAACTGGTTGTTGAGCAGCAGAATCTTTACCTCGATGCCGGTTTGCATGATGGTGCCCAGCTCCTGAATCGTCATCTGAATACCCCCGTCGCCGATGACGGCCACCACCGTGCGATGCGGTGCGCCATACTTGGCCCCGATGGCGGCCGGCAGCGCAAAGCCCATGGTGCCCAGGCCGCCGCTGGTAATGCTCAGGCGCGGGTGGTTGAGGCGGGCGTACCGGCAGGCTACCATCTGGTGTTGGCCCACATCCGTCACGATAATGGCCTCGCCCTGGGTCAGCTGGTTGAGCTGGTGAATCACCTCGCCCATGGTCAGCTCGTCCTGGGTCGGGAATAGCTCGTCCTGAATCACGGCGGCTACTTCCTCGGCGTCATGGTCGCGGAAGCGTTGGCGCCATGCCGGGTGCTGGCGGGCGGCTACCAGCTGCGTGAGTAGGGGCAGGGTTTCTTTGCAGTCGCCCCACACCGGTACGGTGGCCGTTACGTTCTTGTCGATTTCGGTGGGGTCGATGTCGAGGTGGATGATCTGGGCCTGGCGGGCGTATTTGTCGAGGCGGCCTGTTACCCTGTCGTCGAAGCGCATGCCGATGGCAATGAGCACGTCGCACTCGTTGGTCAGGACGTTGGGGCCATAGTTGCCATGCATGCCCAGCATGCCCACGTTCAGCGGGTGGCCTGTGGGCAGGGCCCCGGCTCCCAGAATCGTCCAAGCCGCCGGAATGCCGCTTTTTTCGATGAACTCCCGGAACTCAGCTTCCGCGCTACCCAGCAGCACGCCTTGGCCCCAGAGCACCAACGGGCGCTGGGCCTGGTTGATTAGCTCGGCGGCGCGCTGCACGTACTCGGGGCGCACCACGGGCCGGGGCCGGTAGCTGCGGATGTGGGTGCAGGGCTCGTAGCCGGCGTGCTCGAAAAGCTGCAGCTGGGCGTTTTTGGTGATGTCCAGCAGCACCGGGCCGGGCCGGCCGCTGCGGGCAATGTAGAAGGCCTTGGCCAGCGCGGCCGGAATGTCCCGGGCGTCCGTTATCTGGTGGTTCCACTTGGTAACAGGCGTGGTGATGTTCAGAATGTCGGTTTCCTGGAAGGCGTCAGTACCCAGCAGATGCGCAAACACCTGCCCCGTGATGCACACCAGCGGCGTGGAGTCAATCTGGGCATCGGCCAGACCGGTTACCAGGTTGGTGGCACCGGGGCCGCTGGTGGCAAACACCACGCCCACCCGCCCCGAAGCCCGGGCGTAGCCCTGGGCGGCGTGAATCCCGCCCTGCTCGTGGCGCACGAGCACGTGGTTCAGCTGCTCCTGAAAATCGTACAGGGCATCATAAATGGGGATGATGGCCCCGCCGGGGTAGCCGAAAATCGTATCCACGCCCTCGGCCACCAGGCCCTGCAACAGGGCCACGGCACCGGATACCTGCGGGACGGCCAGGGCCTCAGGCGAGGCTGGCGCGGATTGAAGCTGCGGGTTCGGGAACATGGCGGTGGTCGGCTAAGTCGGTGATGCAGCCGTGGCTGGCGTCGCTCACGGTGCGGATGTATTTCAGCAGCACGCCCTGGCTGACCGGGGGCGCGGGCTGCTGCCACTGCTGGCGGCGCAGGGCCAGCTGTTCGTCGCTCAGGGCCACGTCGATGGTGTTGGCGGCGGCGTCCAGCGTAATCCAGTCGTCGTTTTCCACCAGGGCCAGCGGGCCGCCGTCGTAAGCCTCGGGGCTCACGTGTCCGATAACGAAGCCGTGGGTACCGCCCGAAAATCGGCCGTCGGTTAGCAGGGCCACTTTGTCGCCCAGCCCAGCCCCGATGATGGCCGACGTGGGTTTGAGCATCTCGGGCATGCCCGGCCCACCCTTGGGCCCCACGTACCGAATGACGACCACGTGGCCCGGCTGAATCAGGCCCTGCACAATGCCCTCGTTCAGCTCTTCCTCTGAGTCGAACACGATGGCCGGGCCGGCGAAGCGGGTGCCTTCCTTGCCGGTAATCTTAGCCACTGCGCCCCGGGGGGCCAGGTTGCCGTACAAAATCTGAATGTGGCCGTCGGGCTTGATGGGGTTGCTGGCGGGGCGCAGAATGTCCTGCTCGGGACCTAGCGGGGCCACGTCGGCCAGGTTTTCGGCCAAAGTGCGGCCCGTTACGGTCAGCAGGTCGCCGTGGAGCAGGCCGGCGTTGAGCAGGGTTTTGAGCACGGCCGGCACCCCGCCCCGGGCCGAAAGGTCTTCCATCAGGTACTTGCCGCTGGGCTTGAGGTCGGCCAGCACCGGCGTCCGGTCGCTCACGGCCTGGAAGTCTTCGAGCGTGAGCTGCACGCCGGCGGCGTGGGCAATGGCTATGAGGTGCAGCACGGCGTTGGTGGAGCCGCCCAGCACGGTAGTCACCACCATGGCGTTTTCGAAGGCCTCGCGCACCAGAATGTCGCGGGGTTTGAGGTCCAGCTCCAGCAGGCGGCGCAGGTACGCGCCGGTGCTGCGGCATTCCTGCTGCTTCTCGGCGCTTTCGGCCGGGGCCGACGAGGAGTAGGGCACGCTCAGACCCAGCGTTTCGATGGCGGCGGCCAGGGTGTTGGCCGTGTACATGCCCCCGCAGGCTCCCGGGCCCGGACAGGCGTTGCGGATGATGCCGCGGTAATCCTCGTCCGAAATTTGCCCCTGCAATTTCTGCCCATACGCCTCAAAGCACGACACAATGTTGAGCTGCTGCCCCTTGAACGTGCCGCCCCGGATGGTGCCGCCGTACACCATCAGGCTGGGGCGGTTGAGGCGGGCCATTGCAATGAGGGCCCCAGGCATGTTTTTGTCGCAGCCCACCACGCAGGCCAGGGCGTCGTAGTTGTGGGCCCCGGCCATGGCCTCAATGGAATCGGCAATGATTTCCCGGGACACCAGCGAGTAGCGCATGCCCGGTGTGCCGTTGGTGATGCCGTCCGAAATGCCGATGGTATTGAAGCGCAGCCCCACCAAATCCTGCTCCTGCACGCCCTGCTTCACCGCGTCGGCCAGCTGATTGAGGTGCATGTTGCAGGTGTTGCCCTCGAAGCCCGTGGAGCAGATGCCCACGAACGGCTTGCGCAAATCGGCCTCCGCAATACCGGAGCCAATCAGCATGGCCTGCGAGGCCGGCAGACTGTCATCCTGGGTGTAAATGCGGCTGTATTTGTTGAGGGCCATGATGGTAGGGGGTAGTGCCTGGTGCTTAGTGCGTAGTATGCAGGCAGAAAAAAAGAACGTCATGCTGAGCCCCGCGAAGCATCTCTACCGCTTCGTCCAGGCGGGTCGTCTCACCTCCCGGCCCCCTCTCCAGGGGGAGAGAGGGAGCCTGCCGATTGGCAGAGGAGGCCGCCGGGGTTAGTGGTTGTAGAGACGCGACACTTCGCGTCTCGTCGTTGCTGAGGTTGTTGCGTTGGAGGTTGACTTACTGTGCAGCCGTTGTTGTTCTGACGCCGAGACGCGAAGTGTCGCGTCTCTACAGCGCCACGCCTACCGACTGCCCCGTCACCAGTGCGTGATAATGCCGGGCCAGCATGCCACCAATGGTTTGCTGGAAGGGGCGCTCGAACACCACATCATCCACCGAGGCAATGCCGATAACCTCGGCGGCGGTGCCCGTCATGAAGGCGGCCTCGGCGGTGCGCAACTCCTCGGGGCCGAAAAACCGCTCCGTGACGGTGATGCCGGCTTCGCGGGCCAGGTCGATGATGGTGTTGCGGGTGATGCCGCGCAGAATGCTGCCGGCCGGGGGCGTAACCAGCTCACCCTGGCGCTCAAAGAAGAAGTTGGCCCCGGGACCTTCGGCGACGTGGCCGTGCATGTCCAGCAGCAGGGCCTCGTCGTAGCCCCGGCCTTTGGCCTCGGTGCTGGCAATGATGGAATTTACGTAGTGTCCCGCCACTTTAGCCTCGATGGGCACGGCCTTGGGGTTGGGCCGCTCGTACGGCGAGACGGTGAGGCGCAGGCTTTGGTCGCCCAGATACTTGCCCCATTCCCACACGGCTACCAGCACATTGCTGGTGCTGGCCGCCTTTAGGCTCATGTTGGGCGCGCCGGCAAACACCAGCGGCCGGATGTAGGCATCCGTCAGGCCGTTGCGCTCCAGCACCTCGTAGCTGATGCGGGTGAGTTCCTCCACTGAGTACGCCAGCGGCAGCCCGATAGCCCGGCAGGAGTAGTGCAGGCGCTCGAAGTGCTCCTCGGCCTTGAAAATGCGCGGCCCGGCGGGCGTGCTGTAGGCCCGGATACCCTCAAAAACGGCGTAGCCGTAGTGCAACGACTGGGCATACACGCCGCAGGTAGCCTGCGCGGCCGGAACAAATTCGCCATCCAGGAAGGCAACGGTATCAGCGGAATAATACATGAGCAACGAAAACGGGAGTAAGAACGAAGCACCACAAGGCCGGCCGGGCGGGGGGAAGTCAGGACCGGCTGGCGGCCCTGCTCTTGCCCCCCGCGGTCCGCACGGCCGCCTGCCGGAGTTAGCGGAGCAGGAAGGGAAAGGAGGTGCTTGGTATTGGCCGGGCCATGCCTTGGTTTGATTCTATTCGGACCAGAGCGTAGGAACCGTGCACGGCGCCGCCCGCCGGAGCTGCGCTCAGCATGGTGGCGCGCCAGCCGGCTTGCGCGAGGTTGGAAAATAGTGTGGCCCAGAAGGTGGAGAATTGCGCTGACATGGCATCTTTACGGCTGAATGATGTCTGCAAGTACCGGCCTGCGTCAAGGGCACTCAAACTTTCTTCCGGCTTTCTTACTATTTCTAAAAAATGATTTTACGTGCATAATAGACTGGTAATAAGTTAATTGAATTTTGACTGCGTACAATGCCCAACGAAAGCACCGACTCGGTTTTCCAGCTGATTAAGTCTCTGACCCGCACCGAAAAGCGGCACTTCCGCCTGTTTGCCAACCGCCAGGGCTCTACCGAAGGCCTGAAGTTTCTGCAGTTGTTCGATGCCCTCGACGGGCAGGAGCGCTATGATGAGGAGCGGATGCTGGCTCAGGTGCCGGCCATCAAAAAAGTGCAAGTAGCCAACCTCAAGGCGAATCTGTACCGGCAGCTACTCTCCAGTCTGCGCATGTACCACGCCGGCCACAACCTCGATATTCAGCTGCACGAGCAGCTGGATTTCGCCCGGGTGCTCTACAACCGGGGCCTCTACCAACACAGCCTGCGCATGCTGGAAAAAGTGAAAGCCGTGGCGTTGCAGGCCGAAATGCGCCACATTGTGCTGCTAGCCCTGGAGTTTGAGAAGCTAATTGAGGGCCAGTACATCACGCGCAGCATCCGGGGGCGGGCCCGGCAGTTATCCGACGAGGCTACTGATACTGTGGCGCACGTGGGCCGGGAGCATGAGCTGTCGAACCTGGCACTACGCATGTACGGGCGCTACCTCAAAATCGGGCACACCCGCAACCAGCAGGATTACGAGAAGATAACGGCGTATTTCCGTCAGGACCTGCCGCCGCTGGACCCGCGTCAGGCCAGCTTTTTCGAGCAGCTATACTATTATCAGGCCCACGTCTGGTACTACACCATCACCCAGAATTTCCGGCTCTGCTTCCGCTACGCGCAAAAGTGGGTGGACCTGTTCGAGGACAACGACCTGATGCGCGAGCAGCAGCCCATGCTCTACATCAAGGGGCTGCATAACCTGTTGGTGACTACGTACAATATGCTCTATCACAGCCGCTTTGAGCGGGTGCTGGGGCAGCTGGAAATCTATGCTGCCGACCCCGACCGGCGCACTAATCCGAATATTGAGGCGCTGCTGTTCCTCTACATCTATACCAACCGCCTCAACGGCTATTTCCTGCGCGGGCAGTTCACGGAAGGCCTGCGCATCGTGCCCGAGTTGTTGGAAAACCTGGAGCGGTTCCGGCTACAGCTGGACTCGCACCGCCGCCTGGTGTTCTACTACAAGATTGCCAGCCTGTACTTCGGCAGCGGCAAGCCGGAGCAGGCCATCGAGTACCTGGAAAAGATTATTCACTTCAAGGAAGCCAGTCTGCGTGAGGATATTCAGTGCTTTGCCCGCATCCTGAACCTGATTGCCCACTACGAAGCCGGCCGCGACGAAGCCCTGGAGTACCAGATCCGCTCCGTGTACCGCTTTCTGGGCAAGATGAACGACCAGCAGCAGATGCAGGAGGCCATCTTCAAATTCCTGCGCAACCTCGGCGGCATAGCCCCTTTTCAACTCAAGGACGCCTTCATCAAACTGAAAAACCAGCTGATCCGGATTGCCGAGAACCCCTACGAGCGTCGCCCATTCATCTACCTCGACATCATTTCCTGGCTGGAAAGCAAAATAGAAAACGTGCCCGTGCAGGAAATCATCCGCCGCAAATTCCGCGGGTTGAAGTAAGGCAGCACTAAGTCATTGCTTCGCTCCGCTCGCAATGACGCTTTTTACCTCACCACTTCACCACCGGCACCCCGCGCATGGCCTGGATGAACAGGGCGGCAACGGCACCTACGTACACGGCGGTACCCAGCCAGGTAAGCAGGCCGGCGTGGCGCGGCTGCCAGTAGCTGAGCGCCCAGCCCAGCAGCGGCAGCGCCTGTAGGGCGTGCATGCCCAGGAAATGGGCCAGGCGCAGGTCGCCGGCGCGAGTGCTCCAGCCTAGGCCGGGCAGGCCGGGGCCGCCGTCGGGGGCGCCCACGGTGTGCTGGCCCAGCCGGATCATGACGCCGCCCAGCACCGAGCCCACTAGAAACACCAGCAGCCCCAGCCGCACACCCCACACGTAGCCCGCCGGGCCGTGGGGCTGGTAGTGCCACACCAGGTAAACGGCCCAGATGGTGGCCAGGGTATTGACTAGAATGAACACGCCCATCAGCCCGAACACCAGGCCATCGAAGGCGGTGGCACCGTTGTAGTGCGAGGTGGTGCCCCGGGCCGCCTGCAGGAAGATGCAGGCCATTTCCACCACCATACTCAGGGCAGCGGCCCCGCTGACGAGGCGTACGGCCCCGTTGGCTGGGGCTGGCAAATCGGCCAGGAGCCAAGCCAGCGTCCAAAGGTAGAGCAGGCCGGAAAGGGCAAATTTGGCCGGCTTCACCCAGACGGGCAGGCCAGTAACGAGGCGGTGGTCGAAGGTGAGCAGCACCAGGGCCAGCAGCAGCAGCGCTACGTGCAGCCAGCCAGCCCAGGCCAGCACGGGGTTGGCGCGGTGCAGCACGCGCAGCCAAGTAGAAACGGGCATCAACGCCGCCAGCGCGGCCGTGGGCAGAGGTAGGGTAGCCGACATGACAAGGAAACGTTAAGATGGAAGAACCGGAGCAGCAACTTTTTCCTCGCGGCCGTAAAAGCGCCGCACCAGGGCGTAGAGCAGCAGCCCCACCGGCCCGAACAGAAACGTGAGCAGCAGGCAGGGGACTAGTAGCAGGTGGGGCACCCCGCGCCGCCGCGCATCCCGGCTTTCCCAAATCCCCAAGCACAGATCAAAGCACAGGTAATGTACCCAGCCCGCTAGCAGCGCCCAGGGGTTGTGGAACAGCGCGGCCACATCGGTGAGGGTACTGAAGCCGCCTTCCCGGGCGTGCGGCCCCAGATAATGGCTGCCGATGAGCAACGAGTAGCAGCCAGCCAGCACAAGCGGCAGTGCCCCGTTCAGTACCAGCCGCTGGGTGAGGCGCCAGCGCGGGGCCAGCCCCAGCAGCGCCCAGCCCAGCAAGGCTATCGGGTTGGCCAGGGAAAACAGAAAGTCAGGGGTCAGCGACATAGGTAGCAGGTTGGTTTGGTGTCGTAAACATGCACGAAAGCCCGTACTATACCTGCGCAAACCCGGGTGAAGCGGTCGGCTGGTAAGCTGAAGCGGCAAGCCGGTGGGGCGAAACGACAACCACTGCGGCGTCCGGCCGTACCTTTGGGCCGTGGAAGCTGCTTGTTTACGAAACGTACTGGTTGGATTTGGGCTGTTGCTGGCCCCAGCAGTAGCCCTGGCCGGCCCACTGCCGGCCGGAACCGATGACACCACCTTCGTGCGCCAGTCGCACCGGCGGGCCGTGTTTCAGTTCGACCAGCGCTTCTCCATTCTCAATGGCAAAGTGGTGGGCATCAACGGGGTGAAAGGTGGCATTGAGTGGCGCGGCCGGTGGCGGGCCGGCCTGGGTGTGTACCGCCTCTCGGGCGGCGTACCCACCCGCGTGCCCCAACCAATAGGTACGCCCGCCGGCACCCGCGACGAGGTGCGCTTCCGCTACCTGGCCGGCTACGGCGAGTACGTGTTCATCGGGAACCCGCGCTGGGAGCTGAGTTTGCCGCTGCAGGTCGGCATCGGGAATTATTACACCAAATATACCTTTCCCGATGGCGGCGTGCGGCGCACCAATAATCGTATTCTGTACCTAGTAGAGCCTTCTATTGCGGCGCACTACCGCATTTTTCGGTGGGTAGGCATTGGGGCGGGCACGGGCTACCGGCAGGTGTTTGCCTCCGGCGAGCTACCCGAAGACCAAATCAGCGGCTACATCTTCTTCGGCCGCGTCAAGCTCTTTCTCGGCGACTTCATCAAAGTAGTACGCGGCCACGAGCGGCTGTTTTCCCAGAAAGGGTTGGAGCGCAAATAAGCCAACGCCCTGCCTGTCGTCCTTCGCCGCCGCGATGCGCGGAATGCTCAAGACGACAGGCAGGGCGTTGGCTTTTTACTTTCTCCGTTGACTTTCAAAAAAGCTACCGGGGGCTGGCTACGCCTTTGGCTGACAGGGGCCGGCGCAGCACGTAGCGGCGCACGTACTCGTTGGGCTCGCCCTTGGAGTAGTTGATGGGCTGCTCCAGAATCTGCACGATTTCCCAACCCCGACTGCCCATGTAATTGATGGCGCTGATAGTAGTGGCAAATACCTGAATCTTGCCGGCCTCGCGCACTACCTGCTCCGAGCCGCCCAGCTTCTCGTAGCCATAGCCGAAGTCAACGTAAATATCGCCCGACTTCTCTTTTTCGGGCTTGCCCACGTTTACGAAGCCGGTACGCATCAGCTCACAGAACTCATAGCGTTCCGGCTCGGGCTGCACCGGGCGCGGGGGTGGGGTCGATTGGGCGCGGGCCTGGGTGGCGCCGCCCACCAGCGTGGCAGCCAGCAGCAACGTGGAGAAGATCTGTTTCATGATGGTGAGTGGTTGGGGACGAAAAGTGCGCAAAAAAAGCGGGTTGCAAGCCCCATTGAGAGCTTACAACCCGCCGACTTAGTTGAAGTTGGGCAGCAGGCGGTATTTGCGGCCGTAATCCAGCATCTGCTGGGAGAAATCAGTCGGGTATTCCACCTTCACGTCCGTGATTTTACCGTCCTTGACCACGGGCACCAAGCGGGGCTGAATGAAGCCGGCGTAGGGTGCAATATTGAGCTTCTGGTAACGTGCCAGCACCTCTTTGTGCAGGGCGGGGTCCACTTTCACGCCGTAGGTTTCGATGAGGGCCTTGCCGGCGGCGTAGTCGCCCTCACTGGTGATGCGCTGCAGCTCCCGTAGCAGCTGCCCAAACAGGCCGCGCAGCTTCTCGTAGTCGTTTACCCGGAAGTAGGTGTTGCCCTCGCGCGTGACGCGTCCAATCACCTTGTCTTTCTGGCCCTTCTCAAAGGCCCATTTGGCCACCATCTGGCGGTTGCGCATGTGGGCTTCCTCTACGGTTTCGCCCAGCTTGAGGCGCACCAGCTGGGTTAGCAAGCCGTTACGGATGTAATTGTCGTACTCGGCCCGGGCTACCTCGCCGCCGGCCGGCAGCACGCCCAGCTGGCTCAGCTTGGCATCGGGCAGGTAGTAGAGAGCCACCAGGTCGGCGCGGGCTTCTTCCAGGGCCGAGGCGTAGCTTTTCAGCGTTTCCTTGGGTGTGCCCACGCCCTTGTTGAGCTGGCCCGAAGCGTGCCCGATTACCTCGTGCATATCGGTGTGGAGCTTGCCGGCCAACGCGGCATACTGGCGGGCGCGCTGCTTTTCGGCCTCATCGAAAGCAAACTCATCCAGCATTCCGCCGGCGTCGGCGGCACTGTAGGCATCCACAATGTTACCCAGGTTCACCGACTTCGAGCCGTGCTCCTTCCGGATCCAGCTGGCGTTGGGCAGGTTGATACCGATGGGCGTATTGGGGGCTGCGTCGCCGGCTTCCACCACGGTGGTAATCACCTTGGCCGTAATACCAATGACGTTCTTCTTCTTGTGCTCGGGCTTGATGGGAGAGTTGTCCTCAAACCACTGGGCCTCGTCGCCGATGGCCTTGATGCGCTTGGTAGCTTCCACATCCTTGAAAGATACCACCGACTCGTAGCTGGCGCGGTAGCCCAGCGGGTCGCCGTACACCTCAATAAAGCCGTTTACCACGTCGGTGAGGCTTTGCGTGTCGTGCACCCAGGCCACGTTGTACTCGTCCCATTTGCGCAGGTCGCCGGAGTGGTAAAACTGCACCAGCTTCTGCAGGGCCAGCTTCTGCTCGGGCGTTTCGGCCACGGTAATGGCCTTTTCCAGCCAGAATACCACCTGGGTGAGGGCCTTGTCGTACATGCCCTCGGTCATCCACTTGCGCTCCTGCACGCGGCCCTGGCGGTCCTTCACCAGCTTGGAGTTCAGGCCGTAGGATACCGGCTGCGGGTCTTTGGGGTTGATTTTCTTCTTGTAGAACGCCTCCACCTCGGCTTGGGTCAGGCCCTCATAGAAGTTGCTGGCGGAGGTTTTCACCAGGTCCTTGCCGGCCTCCTGGTTTACCCGCTTGGGCGCCACGTTCGGGTCGAACAGAATGGGCGTCATGGCCGCCAAAAACTTCGTCACCGATTCGCCCGGCTCCAGCGGCAGCAGTTTGGAGTCGGTGGCGAAAATCAGCTCCTTGAAGTAGGCCGGTGTGCACTCGGGCACAAACTTGCGGGTGCTGTAGTGGTGGTGGATGCCGTTGCTGAACCACACGCGCTTGGCGTAAGTGGCAAACTTGGTGGCCTGGTCGATCTGCTGCTGGCTGGTGCTGGCGGTGCGGCGCTCCTCGTTGGCCTTCCACACGGCTTCCAGCGTGCGGCGCACCCGTAAGTTGTGCTTGTAGTTCTGGTCGTAAATGATGTCGCGCCCGCTCAGGGCCGCCTCGTAGAGGTAATACAGCAGCTCCTTCTGCTGGGGCTCCAGCGCCTCGAAGCCCGGCACCTGGTAGCGCAGAATCCGCAGGTCGGCAAACTGTTCGGTAACTACCTGAAACGGTGGGGCCGCCGGGGTAGCGGGGGCAGCCAGTGCGGCGGCAGGGGTAGCCGGTTGCGGCTCGGCCTCGACGGGGGCGGCGCTAACGGCGGTAGGAGCGGGGGGAGAGGTAGTGCGGGTAGTGCTGGCGCAGCCGCCGCCCAATTGGGAAACAACCAATAGGGCCGCCGCTGATAAACGTGTACGATTCATGAAAGCAGAACAAGGGGGAGAACTTGCACAAATCAACGGATAATTTCACATATCAAAGGGGAAGTGGTGAGTTTGTGAAGTGGTGAAATGGTGAAGTTGTGAGGTTGTGTCATCCTGAGCGGAGCGAAGGATCTTACTACGCGTGAACAAGTCGTTTGCACGCTAATCGTTCAGGCGTGGTAAGGTCCTTCGCTCCGCTCAGGATGACACAACCTCACCACTTTACAACCTCACCATTCACCCATTCACTTTCCGCAGCGTAGCGGGGCGGTCGAGTTTGCCGGAGGCGGTGGTGCGGAACTCGGGCACGAAGACCAGGGCGCGGGGCACTTCGTACTTGCCCAGGCGCTGGCTGAGCAGGGTTTGCAGGTGTTCCTGCTGGGCGGCCGTCAGCTTGGGGCCTTCCAGGAAAGCCGTGACCTGCTCGCCTAGGCGCTTGTCGGGGCGGCCCGCCACGAAGGCACGCCGGCTTAGGTCTAGCTCGGTAAGGGCTACTTCCAGCACCTGCTCCACCTTTTCGGCCTGCACCTTCACGCCGCCTGTGTTTATCACGAAATCCACCCGGCCCAGCCACTCGAAGCTGCGGCCGTCCTCGGATAGCGCAATCTGGTCGTTGGTAGTGATGAGCTGGTTTTCGGTGACGTCGGCGCGCACCGTGAGGCAGCCGCGCGCGTCCTGCGCCACCGTAATGCCCGGCAGCACCTGGTACGTGGGCTGCACCGCCGGGCCGTTGAGGCGGCGCAGGGCAATGTGGGAGGCTGTTTCTGTCATGCCATACGTCACGTACACCGGTACGCGCAACTGCTGAATCTCCTTTTCCAGACTGCGTTCCACAGCCGCGCCGCCCACCAGAATGCCCTTCAGGCGGTTCAGACGCGCGGCGTGGCCAGCGGCCAGCACCGCCCGCAGCTGCAGGGGCACGAAGGAGGTAAAATCGAACTCGGCCGCGGCGGGCACTAGGGCCAGCGGGTCGGCGTGGGGCTCCACAATGGTCAGGTGCATACGCCGTTCCAGGCCGCGCACCAGCATCATCAGCCCGCCCACAAACTCACAGTTCAGACACACCAGCATCCGGTCGCCAGGACCCAGGTCGAAGTAGTCTCCGGTGCGGCGGGCAGAGGCTTCCAGTTGCCGCCGCTTCAGCTGAATCAGTTGGGGCTGGCCCGTGGAGCCGGAGGTACGCAGGCCGAATTCCTGGGCCCCGTTCAACCACTGACGCACGAAATCCAGCACCCGGGCTTCGTAGCCGTTCAGGTCCTGGGGGGTGCGGGCGGGGTACTGCTGAATATCAGCGTAGCGAAACTCACGGCCGTTGAGCAACAGGGAATCGGGCAGAAGCAGGTCAGCGGAAGCAGCAGCGTCGGACATAAGGAAAGCGGAAAAGGGCAACGATTTGACAGCAAGAACCGCAACTGCCTACGAATCTCCCGGCAGCCGGGCCGGAAAAATATGCTCAGCCTTGACATTGAGGGGATTAAAACGGTAACTTCTCAGAGTATACCAACTCCCTCCGGTCATGAACGCCTTCGTCCCCAGCCCATTTGCCGGCTTCAAAACCTGCGTTTTTCGCCGCTACCTCACGTTTCGACAGCAGGTGGTATCCTCCCCCGCCCCCGAGGCCCTGGAAGCCGCCCGTCGTGCCCGCAAGCAGCGCAAGAAACTGGCCAAGGACGAGCGGCTGCGAAATTTCTTCGGGTGGTGCGCCGGCTGCGAGGCCTATGGGTCGATATTTTAAAACGGCCGGAGCCGGATAGTTGACAGGCTAACCGGAAGCAGCAGCGCGCGGGCACTAGGCTACTATCGGGGCGGGTAATCATGCCAAGCCACATACCGCCACGGGCTATCCGGCGACTTTACTAAATACGTAACTATTTCTGCTAGGTCGCCGTGCGACTCACTCTCGGGTGACCACATCAGGCGGCCGGCCAGAAAGCTGGCGGCAAAGCTTTCCCACGAATCGAAGTCGCGCAAAGCTAGGTGGGTGGCGGCGTCAATGAATGGCCAGGCCTGCTCCCAGGAGATATAGCCGTAATCGTAGGACCAGCGGGCCACGCATACTGAGCGCACATGGTCCCAGGCGGCAATGTTCTGCACGGCCCCTACGGCCGGCAGCGGATGCGCCTCGAACACTCGGTGCCAGTGCAGCGAATTCTGCTTCAATAATTTCTGGTACTTCTGGCGGTGGCCTTCCTGCTTCAGCCAGTTGAGAATACCAAGGGCCTGCTCTGTATCAGCAATTCCCCACCATTCTACCATAGATTCTTTGCGCTGAGTCAGCTCTGCGGGCTTGAGTTGGGCCAGGAGAGAAATAGGTACATCGGACCAGAAGAACAGTGGTAGCCCGCCAGCCATTCCGCGAATTTCTACCGGGTTCAAAACCCGTGTCGGAGCCCTAAGATCGTAGAACTCTAAGTCACGGGCCCCATAAATGCGGAGGTTCGTTTTTTCGAGAGCAACTGCCCGGCGACGAGTCGGGGTCAGGTTAAGGAGAAAATCGATAACGCGCTTCATACAATGATGGGGGTAAGTAGGGGTAGCATAGAAACTCCGCCGTGCTGGCTCCGCGCATCGGCGCTACACGCAGCAGCGGTAATACTACGAAAACAAAAAGACCGGCCTACGGAGGCCGGTCTGCGCGGATAGCTAGGCGGGATGCGGAAAAGCTGCGGGGCTATTTGACTGCCGCAGGCTCAGGGAGGAGCCGAAAATACGAGGCCACAAATCGGTTGTTCACAACTTGGCCTTGTACCTCAGCCTTCCGAATAGCTTGGCAAAAACCGTCCTTGGCGTGGGCGTCGCCGTGGGCGTCGATGGTGGTGCCATCCACAAAGTAGGCTTTGCCGTCGAAGCGCACGGCTAGGTCGCAGCTCTTACCAGGCAGGCCTAGGCGGCATTGGCCGCAGGAGGCTTCTACCGTTTGCACAGGTTTAGCCGGATCGGGAGCGGCCTGAACCACGGCGGCTGGCCCGGCCGATTGCGCCCGGGCAGGGGAGAAAGCAAGCAAGGCGAGCAACAGCAGCAACGATTTCATAGGACAGCGGAAGTAAGGAGCTGAATCGGGCCACAAGGTAAGGCTAAACCAGCAACCCACTTCACGAAAAATGGCCCGCCCCAAAGCCAGGGCGAGCCATTTTTATTGCCAGAATGAAACTGTACCGTTACGGAAACTTGGGGTACTTCGAGAAATCGGGCTGGCGCTTTTCCATATAGGCGTTGCGGCCTTCCTTGGCTTCTTCCGAGAGGTAGTACAGCAGCGTAGCGTTGCCGGCCAGCTCCTGAATGCCGGCCTGCCCATCCAGCTCAGCATTGAAGCTGGATTTGAGCATGCGCAGGGCCAGGGGGCTTTTCTGGAGGATTTTGTGGCACCAGGCCACGGTGGTTTCCTCCAGCTTATCCAGCGGCACTACTTTGTTTACAAGGCCCATATCGAGAGCTTCCTGCGCATCGTACTGGTCACAGAGGAACCAGATTTCGCGGGCCTTCTTCTGACCCACCACGCGGGCGAGGTAGGAGGCACCGAAGCCACCATCAAACGAACCCACATTCGGGCCGGTCTGGCCGAAACGGGCGTTATCGGCGGCAATGCTCAAGTCGCAGACGACGTGCAGCACGTGGCCGCCCCCAATGGCCCAACCAGCCACCATGGCTACCACCGGCTTGGGGATGGAGCGGATGATTTTCTGGAGTTCCAATACGTTCAGGCGGGGCACAGTGTCCTCGCCCACGTAGCCGCCGTGGCCACGTACGCTCTGGTCGCCGCCCGAGCAGAAGGCCCTGCCGCCCTCGCCCGTGAGGATGATGACGCCGATATCGGTGCGGTCCTGGCAGATGCGCATGGCCTCAATCATCTCCTGCACCGTGAGCGGCGTGAAGGCGTTATGCACCTGCGGGCGGTTGATGCTGATTTTGGCGATACCTCCGTGCTGGGTGAAGAGGATTTCGCGGAACTCCTTAATCGGAGTCCAGGTAAGTTGTTCGGCCATAAAAGGGGCAGTTACCTTAGTTAAAGTTAAGTAGAGAAAGACGTGCGAACCGCCGCGCGGTATCGTTCAAAGAAGTCGGCGTTGGTAGGGCTGTCGGTGGTGATTTCCAGCAGCGCCGCGCCGGTTTCGGCTGCAAAGAAAACCGGTAGCGCCGACTCTAGTTCAGCAAAAGTAGAAACCGGGAAGTAGTGCAGCCCAAAATCCCGGGCCGTATTCTCGGCGCGTAGCGGCTGGCTCGTTTCGAAAAGCTCCTCCAGTTCCGGCTGCTGGCGCGGCCCGTCAATCAGCCGGAAAATGCCGCCGGCGTGGTTGTTGAGCAGTACCACGCGCAGGTTGGGAGTAGGGTAATTGTGCCAGAAGGCGTTGCGGTCATAGAAAAACGCCACGTCGCCGGTAAGCAGCACGACCGGCCGTTGCGGCCGGGCCAAGGCCGCGCCCACCGCTGTGCTGGTGCAGCCATCAATACCGCTGGTGCCCCGGTTGGCAAACACCTCCACTTGCTGGCCCGGCGGCACCCCAAGAATGTTGGCGTAGCGCACAGCCATGCTGTTGGCCAAGTGCAGGGCCGTGCCATCGGGCAGGTGCTGCAACGCCCGGTGGATGGCCGTAAACTCGTTGAACGGCTGCGTGGGCTGGTGCATGAACTCCTGCAGGAAGCCGGCGGCCCAGTTTTCGGCGGCCAGCCAAGGCTTGAGGTAAGCCGCTTTGGCCGAGGCTTCGGTGTCGGTGAGCTGGGTCGCAGTGCCAGGCCACAGCAGCCGGGTAGGGCCGGGCGCTACGCGGGTGGCATCCGTTCGGGCAATAATCACCGGCTCAAAGGGCTCGAATCCCTGCGGCTCCACGCGCGTGGTGGGGCCAACTGGAATCGAACGAGTTGTCTGCTTCTGCTGAGCCGTTTCGAGTGACGATAAACTGGCTTCCCCAAACGCCGCAAAGAAATCAGCCGGCTCCATCCGCACTATTTTGGTCAGCGACTGAAATGTATCGGCCACGGTGCCGGCGGCCTGAATGTGCCAGTGCTGGGCGGGTTTGGTGGTGCGCAGGTACAGCTTGAGGGCCTTGGAAATCAGCGACTGACCGAAGGTGATGAGCAGCTCCGGCTTCAGTGCTTCCTTCAGGCCCGGTTCCGGCACGGCCATAAATACATCCTGGCGGCCTAGGGGACGCAGGCGCTGGTCGTAGCTGGCCGCGGCGGGTAGGTGCAGGTTCGCAATTAAGTCACCCACCACGGGTACCTGGTAGGCGGCGGCAAACTGGTGCAACGCCAGCAGCAATTCGGCATCGGCGGGGTGCTGACCGGCCACTACCAGGACGCGGCTGGTGCTCCGAATAGCCTCGTGCAGTTCTTGAAGTGTGGTGATGGATAATTGGGGGCGGCCGGGCAGTTCACGCGTCACTTTCACCGGGACAAACTGCAGCTCTTCGCCTTGTTTGGGGTAGAACGGCTCCCGCAGCGGCACATTTACCTGCACCGGCCCGGCCGGGCTGGTCTGCGCCAGATTAATGGCCTCATTCACGAGCCGCGCCGCGTGCCACTGCGCATCCGAGTGCGAGGTGTCAGCCGGAAATTCGAAGGTGCCTTTGGCATGGGCACCGTAGAGGTTATGCTGCCGGATGGTCTGGCCATCAAGCTGGTCAATCCACTCCGGCGGTCGGTCGGCCGTGAAGATGACGAGCGGAATCTGCTGAAAATACGCCTCCGCCACGGCCGGCGCGTAGTTCAGGCCCGCCGTGCCGGAGGTGCACACCAGGGCCACGGCCCGCCGCTGGGCCTGCGCCAGCCCCAGCCCGATAAAGGCCGCTGCCCGCTCGTCGGGCACGGTCCGCACCCTTATTTTGGGGTGTCGCGCAAAGGCAATGGTCAGCGGCGCGCACCGGCTGCCCGGCGAAAGCACCACGTCAGTAATACCCAGCTGGGCGCAGATTTCGGGAATGTTGTGAACAGCTTGGAGAGAGGACATCGGCCAGAAAAGTAGCACGAAGCCTTTGCTTCGCGCAGCGTAATGAACGGTTTTTGGTGAACGAAGGATAAGTCAACCGCTCAACCATACGCGAAATGGCACTTCGCACTACTGTAAAATAGCCCCGATGGTGCGCAGCTTCAGTTCTGTCTCCTGCCACTCGCGGGCGGGGTCGGAGTCGATGGTGAGGCCGGTGCCGGCGTAGAGGATGGCTTCCCGGGGGCGGAGCTGCAGGCAGCGCAGGTTTACGTAGAGGCGGGCTACGCCGGTTTCGGGCAGGTTTACGGGCCCCAGGAAACCGGCGTAGTAGGCTCGGTCGTAACCTTCGTGGTGGCGCAGAAACTCCAGGGCCGGTTGCTTGGGCACGCCGCCCACGGCGGGCGTGGGGTGCAGCAGCCGCAGCATATCGGTGCCGAGAGTGGGGAAAGGCACTTCCCGCAGGTGCACGGCAAAATCGGTGCGCAGGTGCAGCAGCTGGCCCGCTACCACGGTGCGCGGCCCCTGCTCATCGTACTCCCGCAGCCGCAGCTGCTTAAAGCAGCTCACAATGTAGCGGGCCACCATGGCGTGTTCCTCCAGATCCTTGCCGGCCCACTTCGCGGTAGCCGGCTTCATGCCGGGCAGTAGCGGCTGTGTGCCGGCCAGCGCCATCGTCCGGAAAATCTGCTGCTCGTCGATTTCCGCCAGTACTTCCGGCGTAGCCCCCAGCCAGGTACCCACACCCGGCGCACTCACCAACGAGACAAACGCATTGGGGTAGCGGGCCTGCAAATCCTCAAATGCCGCCAGCGCATCAAACCCGGCCGGCAGCGACTGCCGTACCGCCCGGCTCGATACCACCTTGCGCACCGTTTCAGTCTCAATAGCCGCTACGCCGGCGGCTACCAGCGCCTCGTACTCGGCGCGGGAGGCGGTGGCGGGCTCGGGCTGCCGACTTACGTGCCAAGGCAGCTCCACCGACTCGGGCAGCGCCGCGAAATGCTGGCGCAGCTCCGGCAACCGGGCCGCTGCCGCCGCGCTGACGTGGATTTCCTCCGGCTGGGCCAGGTCGAAAAACAAGTCGGCCGGCAGGAACAGGGGCGGATTATGGTCAGAGTCGCGGAACGGGAAAAACGCAAACCCGGCCGGGGCGGTAGGCTCTAGGGCTGGTGGTAGTCCTGCGTAGGCCGAGTCGGTGCGCAGGCACAGGCACAGCCGGGCATGCTGGGTGTTCGGGAGTCGCCATAAAGCCACTGGACGGCCGCTGGTGAGAGCCAGGGCCACCAGGCGGCGCAGCCGGGCGGCCACCGGCAGTTCCGGCTTCCAGGAAATACGCTGCAACATGGGAAAGAAGCTGGGGGAAGCGAGGAATTAGAAGCAGGAAAAAATGCGGGGAGGCGTCAGGAATCGGGGTAGGGGAGGCAACAACAGAAAGGCAAAAATCAAAGAAGACGGCCCATCACAATGTTTTCAGCTACTAGACTTCTGACGTCTATTCCTTACTTCTTATTTCAGGTCGATAACGGCCATGGTAATGCGGCTGATGCACACCAGCACGCCCGTTTCCTCGTGGGTAATCCGGATTTCCCATACCTGCGTGCTACGGCCCACATGCAAAGGGGTGGCCCGCCCGATAACGTGGCCGTCGCGCACGCCTTTCAGGTGGTTGGCGTTGATTTCGAGGCCTACGCAGGCTTGCTTGGTGGGGTCGATTTTAGTGGCCGCGCCCACGCTGCCCAGGGTTTCGGCCAAGGCTACCGAGGCTCCGCCGTGCAGCAGGCCCATGGGCTGGTGCGTGCGCCCGTCCACGGGCATGCGGCCTTCCAGATACTCTTCAGTGAGGGCGGTCAGTTCGATGCCGAGGGCGTCGGCGAGAGTGGGGCGGGTACCTACCCAGTGGTTAAGCTGCTCCAGCGTCATTAGCGGGCGAAAAAGAGAGAGAATACCGGCGGTACGAGAGAGTCGGAAGCCGGATGAATTTTTACTGGCGGTAGCGGTAGACAACCATTTCGGGGCGAAAAGGTACGGGGTGTTGCGCAGCTTGCCGGCTCTAGGCGCGACAAAGCCAGCATCCGTGTGCGCGAAAAGGCCGTACTTTAACGACGTAACCAGCAAAAACAGCGGGAAATGGGCGTCAAAAAAATCTACCTCATTCGCCACGGGCAAACGGATTTCAACGTGCGCGGCATTGTGCAGGGCAGCGGCGTCGATTCCTCGCTCAACGAGGCCGGCCACCGGCAGGCAGCCCGCTTTTTCGCGGCCTACCGCCATGTCGCCTTCGATAGGGTGTACACTTCCGTGCTGCAGCGCACCCACCAGTCGGTACGCGGGTTTCTGGAACTGGGCCTGCCGCATGAGCAGCACGCGGGCCTCAACGAAATCAGCTGGGGTACCCGTGAAGGCACGCGCATCACGCCCGAGGAGGACGAGGAGTACTTCAGCGTGTTGCAGCAGTGGCGCGCCGGCCAGACGCACCTGAGCCTACAGGGCGGCGAAAGCCCCGACCAGGTGGCCGCCCGCCAGCGCCCGGTCATCGACCTGATAACCAGTCGGTCCCACGAAAAAACTGTGCTGGTGTGCATGCACGGCCGGGCCATGCGGGTGCTGCTGTGCCAGCTGCTGGGTTATCCGCTCAGCCAGATGGACAGCTTCGAGCACCACAACCTCTGCCTCTACCAGCTCGATTACACCGGCTCGATGTTCACCGTACGCAACTTTTTGGATGTGCGACACCTGCAGGAAACGGTATGAAGCAGGCCCCAGGCCGTAACCGACACATCGATATGGTAACGGCCGGGCCCCGGAATCTTGCGTAAAGAGCCGGATCAGCCGCCGCTGATAAAACTCCTGACCAGTGGGGACTTACTCAGGCGAAAATTCGCTGTTTTAACGGTCGTTTGAGAAGAACGGCTTTCGTTTGCAGCCCCGGATTTTCGGGCTAATTTTGGCCCCACTCAACCCAACGACGACGACGCAGATGGCCGAACTCATAAAAATGCCCAAGATGAGCGACACGATGACCGATGGGGTCATTGCTTCGTGGCTCAAAAAAGTAGGCGACAAAGTAAAATCCGGGGACATTCTGGCCGAGGTAGAAACCGACAAGGCCACCATGGAACTCGAAAACTACGAGGACGGCACCCTGCTCCACATCGGTCCGAAAGAAGGCGAATCGGTACCCGTTGACGGTTTGCTGGCCATTGTAGGCAAGGAAGGCGAAGATATTTCGGCCCTGCTCAGCGGAGGCGGTGCCGCCGCGCCGGCTCCGGCCGTAGCGGAAGCTCCCAAAGCCGAGGCGGCTCCGACTCCCGCGCCCGCCCCGGAAGCTCCCAAAGCGGAAGCTGCTCCGGCTCCCGCCGCCCCGGCTGCTGCCCCGGCTGGCAATGGCAAGAAAGCTACCGTCATCCGGATGCCCAAAATGAGCGACACGATGACGGAGGGCACCATTGCCGCCTGGCTCAAAAAAGTAGGCGACAAAGTGAAATCCGGCGACATTTTGGCGGAAGTGGAAACCGACAAGGCCACCATGGAGCTGGATAACTACGAAGACGGCACCCTGCTCTACATCGGCCCCAAAGAAGGAGAAGCTGTAGCGGTTGACGGTGTCCTGGCTATCATCGGCGAAGAAGGAGCCGACGTGCAGGCCCTGCTGGGCGGCCAGAGCGGCGGCAGCGCGGCTCCGGTAGCCGCCGAAGCTGCTCCGGCCGCTGCTACTACCTCAGCCCCGGCGCCGGCAGCAGAAGCTGCTCCGGCCCCCGCCGAAGCTCCGGCCCAGAATGGTGGCCGCATTTTCGCCTCGCCGCTGGCCAAGAGCATTGCCAAAGACAAAGGTATCGACCTGAACACCATCAAAGGCTCAGGTGAAAACGGCCGCATCGTGTCCCGCGACTTGGAAGCTGCTCCGGCCGCAGCCGCAGCCGCCCCGGCCTCAGCTGCCCAGCCCGCTGCCGCCCCGGCTCCGCAAGCTATTACGGCTGCTCCCGCTCCGGCCCCTGCGGCTGCTCCGGCTACTCCTGCTGCCCAGCCTGCCGATGGCACCTACACCGACACGCCCGTGTCGCAGATGCGCAAGGTTATTGCCCGCCGCCTCTCCGAAAGCCTGTTCACCGCCCCGCATTTCTATCTGACGATGGAAATCCTGATGGACCGGGCTATGGAGGTGCGGACGCAGCTCAATACCCTGTCGCCGGTGAAGCTCAGCTTCAACGATTTGGTTATTAAGGCCGCCGCCGTGGCGCTAAAGCAGCATCCGGCCGTTAATTCCTCCTGGCTCGGCGACAAAATTCGTCAGAACAAGGTGGTGAACATCGGAGTAGCCGTGGCCGTGGATGAAGGCCTGCTGGTGCCGGTGGTGCGCAACGCCGACGGCAAAGGCCTCTCCGCCATTGCTACGGAAGTGAAAGAGCTGGCCGGCAAAGCCAAGAGCAAGAAGCTCCAGCCCGCCGAGTGGGAAGGCAGCACCTTCACCATCTCCAACCTGGGCATGTTCGGCATCGAGGAGTTTACTGCCATCATCAACCCGCCGGATGCCTGCATCCTGGCCGTGGGTGGCATCAAGCAGACGGCCGTGGTAAAAGACGGCCAACTGGCCATCGGCAATGTGATGAAGGTAACCCTGAGCTGTGACCACCGCGTGGTGGACGGCGCTACCGGCGCGGCCTTCCTCCAGACGGTGAAATCCCTGCTGGAAGATCCTATGCGTATGCTCATCTGAGTTGCTTAACCCGCAAAGTAAAAAAGCCAGTCCCTCGCCGGGACTGGCTTTTTTGTTGGCAGTATCGTCGTGGCAAGTGACAAATCATTCCAAATCCTCTATACTTACCGGCAGCGGAGGTTGCGCCGGCGGACTTCGTGAGTAGGATCTATTCACCAATCAGCAGACTATATGAAGCAGCCTCTATTGGCTCTGACGCTATGCGTCGCAAGTGCTACTACTGTCTTCGGGCAGGGCCAGACCCTTTCCGGACAGGTGCTGGATAGCGCCGGCAAACCCGTCATCGGGGCCACGGTAGTGGAGAAAGGCACCAACAACGGCACCGCCACCGACAACGCGGGCCGCTTTACCCTGAAAACCCGTACGGCCAGCCCCCGCCTGCAAATCAGCTCCATCGGCTACGGCTCGCAGGAAGTAGCTGCTACCGGCGGCGAAGTGAGCGTGCGTTTGTCGGATTCCTCCACCAGCCTCGGCGACGTGCAGGTAGTGGGCTCGCGCAGCCAGAACCGCTCCGTTACCGATTCGCCCTCGCCGGTGGACATTATCGACCTGCGGGAGGTGACCACCAAGACCGGCCAGCTCGACGTGAACCAGCTGCTGCAATTCGTGGCCCCTTCGTTTAACTCCAACCGCCAGACCGGTTCCGACGGGGCTGACCACGTGGACCCGGCCTCCTTGCGCGGCCTCGGGCCCGACCAGACCCTGGTGCTGGTGAACGGCAAGCGTCAGCACCAGTCGGCCCTAGTGAACCTGTTTGGCTCCCGCGGGCGCGGCAACACCGGCACCGACCTGAACGTGATTCCCGCCGCCAGCATCGAGCGGATTGAGATTCTGCGCGATGGCGCGGCCGCCCAGTACGGTTCCGACGCCATTGCCGGCGTGATTAACATCGTGCTGAAAAGCTCGGTGAACGAGCTGACCGCCAGTGCCAACTACGGCGCCTACGACGCCAAGTACCGCCGCGACGACCAGAAATTTGACGGGGGCAACCTCAACGCCAACGTGAATTACGGCCTAGGCCTGGGCGAGCGGGGCAGCTTCGTGAATGCCACCCTCGACTTCAACCAGCGCCAGCACACCCAGCGCGCCAACGTGCCCGCCCCCGACGGCTTGGCCCGCCGCGAGTACGGCGACCCCAAGGTGCAGAACCTGTCGGCCTACCTCAATTCCAAGTTTGCCCTTTCGGAACGCAGCCACATTTACGTGTTTGGCGGGGCCAACAAGCGCACCGGCGACGCCTATGCCTGGACGCGCTTCGCCGACGACGACCGGAACGTACCCGCCATCTACCCCAACGGCTTCGACCCCATCATCACCAGCGACATCTGGGACGCTTCGGCGGTGGTGGGCCTGCGCACCAAGCTGGGCGAGTGGGACCTGGACCTGAGCAACAACTTCGGCTCCAACCGCTTCGAGTACGGGGTGGAGAACTCGCTAAATGCCTCGTTGGGGGCGGCCTCGCCTACGTCGTTTAACGCCGGGGGCTTCCAGTTGCAGCAGGATGTGGTGAGCCTGGGCCTCACGCGCAACTACAAAACCGTGCTCAACGGCCTGAACGTGGCTGCCGGGGCCGAGTTTCGGCGGGAGTGGTACTCGCTGTTTGCTGGCGAGGAAGCCTCTTACCGCAACTACGACCCCAACCTGTCGGGTGGGTCGCAGGGTTTCCCGGGCTACCAGCCGAGTGACGCCATCAAGGCCGACCGGGACAACGTGGGGGCGTACGTGGATGCCGAGCTGAGCGTGACGCCGCAGTGGCTGCTGGCCGCCGCGCTGCGCTACGAGCACTATACCGACTTCGGCAGTACGCTCAACTACAAGGCCTCCACCCGCTACAACCTCACCGAGTTCCTCACGCTGCGCGGCACCTACAGCACTGGCTTCCGGGCACCCTCGCTGGCCCAGATTAACTTCAACTCCACCTTCACCAACTTCATCGGCGGCGACCCAGTGGAGGTGCTGCTGGCCCGCAACAACAGCGCCGTAACCCAGAAGCTGGGCGTGCCGGCCCTCAAGCAGGAAACCTCCAACAGCGCCAACCTGGGCCTCACCAGCCGCATCGGCTCCTCGCTGAGTTTGACGGTGGATGGCTACTACATCAAGGTAAAGGACCGGGTGGTACTCACCAGCCAGTTCTCGGCCGATGACCCGGTTATCGGCCCCGATCTGACGGCGCTGAACGTGGACCAGGCCCAGTTTTTTGCCAACGCCGTGGATACTCGGTCCTTAGGTCTGGATGTGGTGCTGAACCACACGGCCAAGCTGGGGGAGGGGCGGCTGAACTCGTCGGTGGCGGCCAACATCAACCAACTCAAAATCGACCGGGTGCAGACGTCCGGGCGGCTGGCGGGACGGGAGGATGACTTCTTCGGCCCCCGGGAACAGGCCTTCGTGAAAGCCTCGGCCCCGCCGTCCAAAATCAACCTCACCTTCGACTATCAGCTGGGTCGCTTCAGCACGCTGCTGCGGTTTGTGCGCTTCGATAAGGTGCGGCTGGTGGATTTCGACGGCAACGACATGAACTACGAGGCCCGCGTCACCACTGACCTTACCCTGAGCTACGCCCTGACGGACCACCTGCAATTCTCGGTGGGTAGTACCAACTTGTTCAACCGCTACCCCACGTTCTTCAACCCCAACAACACCGAAACTGGTGGCGCCTGGGACCCGGTACAGATGGGCTCGAACGGTCGGTTTTACTTTGCTAAATTGCAGGCCCGATTCTAGAATCAGTTGCCGGTTGCCGGTGACAAGTTGCCGGAACAATAGGATAGGGAGTCAGTTAGCGGGGCCTTGGGCGCTGCAGACTGGCTCTCTTTCCATTCAGGCAACTCACAACCGGCAACTGATAAACCGCAACCGGCAACTGATAACGGGTAACCCGCAACCCGCAACTGATATGAAAATTCGCTCTACTACCGTGCTGGGCGTGCGCCACAACGGTCAGATTGCCCTCGGGGCCGACGGCCAGGCCACCATGGACAAGCACGTAGCCAAAAGCAACGTGCGCAAAGTGCGTAAGCTTCAGGATGGCAAAGTGGTAACCGGCTTTGCCGGCTCCACTGCCGATGCCTTTATGCTGCTCGATAAGTTTGAGGAGAAGCTGGGCGGCTATGGCGGACAGCTGCGTCGGGCTGCCATCGAGCTGGCCAAGGAATGGCGCAAAGACCAGTACCTGCGCAAGCTGGAAGCCATGATGGTGGTGGCCGATAAAGACGAGTTGCTCATCATTGCCGGCACCGGCGACGTGCTGGAGCCCGACTCCGATGTAGCCGCCATCGGCTCGGGCGCCATGTACGCCCAGGCCGCCGCCCTGGCCCTGAAAAAGCACGCGCCCCACCTCACGGCCCGCCAAATGGTGGAAGAAGCCCTGCATATTGCCGCCGACATCTGCATCTATACCAACCACAACCTCATGATTGAGGAGCCGGTATAGGCTGGTAGAAAGTAAGAAAAGAACGTCATGCTGAGCTTGCCGAAGTATCTCGGGTGCTGAAACAAGAATAGTAATCCAGCATCAGCACCTGAGATGCTTCGACAGGCTCAGCATGACCCGAAGAACAACATAAACCACCCAACCCATGCAAATCACCAACTTCCTCAAGCACCACTACCGCCACTTCAACGCTGCTGCCCTTATTGATGCCGCTGAAGGCTACAATAAGCACCTGGCCGATGGTGGCAAGATGATGATTACCCTGGCCGGGGCTATGAGCACCGCCGAAATGGGCATCCAGCTGGCCGAGCTGATCCGCCAGGATAAGGTGCAGATCATCAGCTGCACGGGTGCCAACCTGGAGGAGGACATTTTCAACCTGGTGGCCCACGACTTCTACGAGCGGGTGCCCAACTACCGCGACCTGACGCCCGCCGACGAGCAGGCCCTGCTGGAGCGCCACATGAACCGTGTAACCGACACCTGCATCCCCGAGGAAGAAGCCATGCGCCGCCTGGAGCACTCGGTACTGAAGTTCTGGGAAAAGGCCGATAAGGCCGGCGAGCAGTACTTCCCCCACGAGTTCTTCTACCAGATCCTGAAGTCGGGCGAGCTGGAGCAATACTACCAGATTGACCCCAAGGACAGCTGGATGCTGGCCGCCGCCGAGAAAAACCTGCCCATCATCTGCCCCGGTTGGGAAGACAGCACGCTGGGTAACATCTTCGCCGGCCACGTCATCAGCGGCGACATCAAGAACGTGCACACCGTGCGCACCGGCATTGAGTACATGATTTACCTGGCCGGCTGGTACACTGAGCAGGCCACCGAAGCCAGCCCTGTGGGCTTTTTCCAGATTGGCGGCGGCATTGCCGGCGACTTCCCCATCTGCGTGGTGCCCATGCTGCACCAGGACCTAGGCCGCACCTCGGTGCCGCTGTGGGGCTATTTCTGCCAGATTTCGGACTCGACGACTTCGTATGGTTCGTACTCCGGTGCCGTGCCCAATGAGAAAATCACCTGGGGCAAGCTGGGCCAGGACACGCCCAAGTTCATCATCGAGTCGGATGCTACCATCGTAGCCCCGCTGGTATTTGCCATGGTACTGGGGCAGTAATTGCCGCTTAGCAACGCATATAAAAAGCCCGCCGCTGACGTCAGCGGCGGGCTTTTTGTGTTTCGGGAGAGAATATTAATCCTGCCAGGGCCAGTGCCAACGGAATAGCCGGGGCTTTGCCCGGTCGCGTTTGGTTGGGGTTCGGCCTTGTACCTGCACGTCCCATACCAAGCCAAGGGCTCGTAGTATGGCGACCAGGTACCAGCCCATATCCAGTTCGTACCATGTTGAGCTCATTTTGGCGGAGCTAGGATGAGCATGGTGGTTGTTATGAAATCCTTCCCCAAAGGAAAGCGCCCCCAATACCCAGTTGTTGTAGCCGTGCTCGGTAGCATCGTCAATATCATAACGAGCATAGCCGTATTTGTGCGAGATGAAGCCGACAAGCCAATGTCCCAGGATAGTGATACTGATGCGCAGCGGTACGCACACAATCATGGCTTCAAAACCGAATACTGCCCAGATGAGGCCAGCCGCCGCCAGCACATGTAGGTACCAGGTTTTTTCCAGAAACGCCAACCAAGGATCGTGCAGATCCTCCGCTGGAATTTCATACTGTCCAATATCCGCCGGCTGCAGGGAAAAGTGCAGGTTCCAGTAATAATCCCGCCCAATAGAGTGGTCGTAGCGGAAGAATGCGGGGCAATCGAGGCGGTTTTGCCAATAATCCCGAAAGTAGTGCACCCGGATCCAGGAAAGCGGACCGCCCAGGCCGCTGTGCACAAACAGGTAGGCCAGCGTCCCGCGGACTACCCGGCTGCATCGGTACGACCGGTGAATGATGCCCCGGTGCAGCCCGATAGAGTGACCCAACCCAACCGTTACCACCGTAAGCACCACCGACGCCGCGCTCCGCGGCCCCGATAAACTCGACCACCCCCAAATCAGGGCCGAGGTTAGCATGAAGTATAGCCAGAAGGTTTTCAGCCAGCCCGGTACAATTTGGTCGCCGGGCGCTACCAGGTTAGTAGAATTTTGCATAGAAATAGCGTGATACATAAGGCTGTTACAACCAATATCACAAGATAAGCACCAAGCCGGTTCTTGCAATGTTACGCTAACCGAGTATAGTTGGTAAACTGGATTTTCCAACTCTGGAATACGGTGGGGTACCCACAAGAAAGCCCGCCGCTGAGTGTCAGCGGCGGGCTTTCTTGTGGGTGCTGCGCAAGCGGTGGCGCTTACTGCTACCGAGCAGCGGGTGGGGTGGCGGCGGCGTTGCGCTGCTGCTCCTGTTTGGCCTGCGCCTGCTGCTGCACCGAATGCTTGATGCTGGACCAGTTCAGGGCAAACACTACCACGACACCCACCAGGCTGAGCATAAGGTAGCCCAGCATGAACGTCAGGAAGCCGCGCCAGAGGCGGCTCAGCCAGCCCAGGGCCGTGTGGTTCAGCAGGCTGCCGTAGGCCCACGAGGCGTACCCAATCACCAGCAGCAGCGCGTAGAAGGTGAACGTCTGAATTTGGGGTGTGCCGCTGTAGACGTACGTGACAGGCAGCAGCAGCAGGGTGAGGAAGTTGTTGATGGCCGTGATGAAGGCGGCAATGATGAGGCACTCGGCGTAGTTGTAACCGCCGCGCCGCAGAAATAAGCGGGCCGTCAGGGCCCAGGCCGGCACCGTTGCCACGTAAAACCAGCTCAGGTATTTCATGAAGAACGTGTTAAACGACGTCTGCATCTGATACACGGCCTCGGGCATGGCTGGGTCGCGGGGCGGCATCATGTTGATGTGCAGCGCCGAAAACAGCAGCGCGTAGAGGCCGGTGATGAAAAACAGCAGCGCCAGAGGCCGGAAGTGGTCGACGCGCTTGCCGGCCAGATACTCCCGGATGGTAGCGCCGGGCCGCCGGATCATGGTACGCAGCGTGTACAGAATGCCCTTATCAATGTGCCAGATGCTGTGCAGCACGTCGTGGGGCATGTCGGCCATCGTGAAGCGGTGGGTGTGGTGCGCATCCTGCCCACACTGCCCGCAGAACCGGTCGGGTACGGGGTGGCCGCAGTTCAGGCACGTATGCGCGGCGGTATGCGCAGCCTCTGGAGGAAGGGAATGATGCGCGGCAACAGGTGCGGAAGGAAAGGAAACGGAGGACATACTGCGGAGAGTCGAAAAAGAAAGATTGAAGGATTAATAATACTGTATATTATACAAAAAGCCCGCCGCTGAACGTCAGTGACAGGCTTTTTTGCGTTAAGATACGGTCCCTATTGGCTTAAGGATAAGTTCGCATCGAACCCTAAATCACTCGTAATTCAGTTTCTGACATCGTCTTTATATTGCTTGATAAAAGCCGTAAGCGCCTCGCGGGTGACAAACCTTTGCGGTATCTGTACGCCACGCAGAGAAGAGAAGAATAGAAAGCCTGTTTCGGGGTGTTTGAAAGTGAACAAGTCTTGCTCATCGGCATTCATGCACTCATAATGGAAGTTGCCCAGCAGCCCTGCGTGAAACCATTGCGCTAACTGCGCCGCTGACGCCCCAATATTTCAGTGAGATATTTGAAGTACTGGCTCGGCATTGATCCAAGCGTGCGGGTGCTGTTTTGCGTGTCTAGAACGCCTACCTTCGCGCTGTTCCACCCTCCGCCCGCCGTTATGTCCCTCGACCTTGCCAGCTTCCTGCACCACACGCCCGAGAACGAGAAGACCACCGTGTTTATTCACGTCGATGAGGACGAAATAGCCTCTTATGATGCCCTGCTGGTGGCCCAAACGCGGTTCCGCAAGCTCTTCATCACCCTGGAGCCAAAACGCCGCTACCTCACCCATACCCACCAACCCGACGAGGAAGAGCCCGAGATTGACTTTCTCACTGACTACGAAGAAGTAGAAGCCCTGCTGGAGGACGCCGGCCTCGATGGCATCCATGACGGCGAGCAGGGCATTCTCTACCACAATCTGCTTTTCCTGCTGATGAACCCATAGAAATCAGTATATGTGATATTTATAATTTTTGTAAAAATATTTATATTTATTTAAATATATTGGGGGAGAAAGTGCGTTTGCAAGGCCACTTCTCTGTACTTTTTTACCCCACCGCATTATGAAGTCGAACCTATTCTTTGTTGCCGCGCTGTTAGTGAGCGGCTCTGCTTTCGCGCAGAACAATTCCCAAACCTCTACCAGCTACGGAAACCGCAACCGGGTAACGGTAACGCAAAACGGGCGCGACAACACCGCCGTAGCCCGCCAGAACGATGCCGCCGCCAACGGCGGCGGCAGCAGCGGCAACAATAATCAAGTCAGCCAGACTCAGACCGGAAGCCAGCACACGGCCCGGACCGACCAGGCCGGCAACGCCCAGCGGGCCGTGCAAACCCAGGAGTCGGACGTTTCGCGGGGCGGCAATAATGCAACCATTCGGCAAGGCTTAGGAGGCGTAGGCAGCACGGGTAACTATGCCAGTCAGAGCCAGGGTGGGTTCAGCCTGAACGCATCCATCGAGCAGCGCAGCAGCTACAACACCGCCACGCAAACGCAAGGTGGCCGCAACTCCTCCGCCAGCATCGTGCAGAGCGGCGGTAACGACAACCTAGCTACCCAACAGCAGTCTTCGTACAGCTTGGCTGTTGCCACGCAACAAGGAGCCCGCAACAAGTCGTTGCAACAGCAGTCAGGTGAGTTAGGCAAACAAGCCATGGCCACCGTCCGGCAGGTAGGCAACAGCAACGAGGCTACCCAGCTGCAACAGGTTACCATTGACCGTACTACGGCCACCATCACGCAGCAGGGCGACTTCAACGGGGCCCGCCAGACGCAGTTGGGCGCGGCCGAAGCCACCGCCACGCAAACCGGTAACTACAACACGGCCACCCAGCAGCAAAGCACGGTGTATGGCAGCGCGACGGCCACGCTCACGCAAACCGGCAGCCGCAACACCGCAACCCAAACCCAGGACCAGTTGTATTACAGCGGTACGGCTACGGCTACGCAAACCGGCAATAACAACACTGCCACCCAGACCCAGACCCGAACGGCCTTCGTCAGTGCCTCCATCACCCAGCAGGGCAACCGCAACACGGCAACCCAAACCCAGGAATCCGGTTTCAGCCAGGCCATCATCGAGCAGAAGGGCAACCGCAACGTGGCCGTGCAGGAGCAGCGCCTGGGCAGCAGCAACTACGGCTACATCAGCCAGGACTCGGAGAGCGGGGGCAACTATGCCCGGCAGCGCCAGCTGGGCGGCGGCAACGATGCCCGCACGTACCAGACCACCGGCGACAACCGCAGTGACATTCTGCAGCGCGGCAACGACAACCAAGCTACCGTTCGGCAAGACTGACCGTAAAGGGCTCCGGAGGCACCCGAGCCGCCGCCTGGTCCTAAAACGCAGACTATTTTTTTACCCGTTTTTTTCAGGTCTTGCAAACCACTCAGGCGCCTGTTCCGGCCACGGAGCAGGCGCTTTCATGAAGCGGGTTGCTTCGTGTTACCGACCTGTGTAATCAGCCAGTAGGCCTTCGTAAATCCAGTTGGCGAGGGCCTGGCGGTTGTCGGGCACCACGAAGCGGCGCTGGTCCTTGGCGTTACGGATGTTGCCCAGCTCCATAAACACGGCCGGGGCGTGGCTGGTGCGCACCTCATACAGGCTGCCACGCTCCGACACGTTGCCGGAGTAGGGCCGGTTGGGCTGGGCGCGCTTGTAACGGTTGGTGAACACCTTATGAATGTTCTTGGCCAGGCGCAGGCCTGAGGTGCTGTTGGCGTGGTGATAGAAGAACACGTCGATGTTCTGACCCGCGCTGCGGCTGTCTACATGCAGGCTCAACAGGCGCTGGTAGGCCCCTTTGTGGTGGGCATAGAGTTTGTTGACCTGCGCAATGCGCTGACGCAGGCGGCCCAGTTGGCTCAGCGGAATCACTTGGCGCGGGTAGGTTACCTCATCGTAGTCAATGGGCAGCACGTTCTGGTCGCGGATGCCGTCGTTGGGGTCCTGCACCATCACGTACACCGTGGCCCCGTGCTCCAGCAGCACCCGGGCCAGGCGCACGGTCACGTCGTAGGCGTACTCATCCTCGGCCAGTTTATAGGTGCCGTACTGGCCGATGGCGCCGGGGTCGGGGCCGCCGTGGCCGGGCGAGAGGTAGTACACTGCCCCACGCAAAGCCCGGTCGCGCACCGGCACCGGGCTGTACGCCGCCCCGAACAGGTTGGCCGTGAGCAGCGGCTGGGTACTTTTACCGTGTGAAGTAGGGTTAGTAGCCTGTAAACGCCTAGCATTGGCCTTCGACCGGGTAGCCGTGGCCCGGGTGGTAGCCGCTGGCAGCATGTAGGTGCGGCCAGTTACCAGGCCGCCTGCTTTCGTAAGCCGGCCCTGGTTCAGCCGCCGGAACTGCTGCTGTTGCTGGCGGGTGTTCAGGCCGTAGCGCTGAAGCAATATCTGCACGCCGTCGCCGCGCCGCGCTATGGCTTTACGGGGTTTGCTTTGGCCGAAAGCAGCCCCGGTAAGCAGACAAAGCAGGAACGCGAAAAGAGCAGCAGTACGCAAAAGGAAGGGGGTAAAAGAGTGCGCAGAACCATCTCAGCTGACTTCTCAGTCGAAAATTTCAAACCGGGACAGGTGCTCACTCAACGAGTATCAGAGTACAAAAAAGGCAGTAAATCTTCAGATTACGAACTGGAAAGGTCCGCAGCCATGCCGTGGGCCTTTCCGCCATGCTGAAAAAACGATGTTGCTGCAGTATACAAGTGAATGCTGATTGCTGATAACGGGGCTTTATGGCCTTGAGACGAGCCTGAATCTTTACTACTCACGTAGTCTAGGCGGCCGGAGCATTGTCCAACGACTGCCACAGGTACTTGCTAGCCAAGGTGCGGTAGGGTCGCCAGGGTTCGGCCAACTCGGTCATGCGGCGCAGTAGGGCGCGGCCTGTTTCCTCCAAGCCGTAGTGGCGGCGCATGGCGTTTTGAATGCCTAGGTCACCTTCGGGGAATACGTCGGGCTGGTCGAGAGCAAACATCTGCAGCATCTGAGCTGTCCAGCGACCCACGCCTTTTATCTGGGTGAGATGTTGGGTAAACTCATCATCGGAGAGCTGGCTGAGGTGTGCGTGGTCGAGCTGGTCGCGCTGGGCAAAATCAGCAATGGCGCGCAGATAGCCGGCTTTTTGGCGCGAAATGCCAGCCGTGCGCAGGTCTTCATCGGTGAGCAGGAGCAGGGCTGCCGGCTCGGGGTAACCATCGGGGGCAAACAGGGCCTGCACCTTGCGCCAAATGGCCGCTGCCGCCTTCGTGGAAATCTGCTGGCTGACAATGGCCCGCAACAGCGCCAAGTACAGATCCTCGTGCGCAGCAGGCGGAATGGCGCGGCCTTGCGCAATCAGGCGGCCCAGCACGGGGTCAGCCTGGGTAAGGTGGCGCAGGGCGGCTGCGTTGAGCAATTCGGGAGTAGCAGACATACAGAAGGGGCGTAGTGTTACACCAGGGCAATATCGAGGCGGGAAGTAGGAACGGGAAATTCGGCCAGCAGCTCGCCGGTAGAGGCTAGGCGTACGCCCGTGAGGTACTGGCCCAGATACGCGCCGGTATCCAGATACAAGGTGTCGGAGGCGGCATCAAACACAGTTTCGCCGGCTGGCGTGGGCGTATGCCCCACAACCTGCCGGCGCCCAATGTTGCGCAACGGCCCGCGCCGCCACAGCACACCCTGCGGGTTTTCCAGATCGAGGGGTTCCTGGGTATCGGCGAAGCCGGCGTGGCTGATGAGAACGTGGCTGTTTTCCCACAGCAATGGCCGCCGCGCACTCCAGGCCAAGTGTTCCCGCAACATTTCCCGGCGGCCCTGGTACTGCTGCACCGTGGCCCGCCCGCCCCACTCCAGCCACGGCGGATTAGGGCCGGCAGGGCCGAAGTGTTTCTGCATTTCGTACTCATGGTTACCCAGCAGAAACACTGCTCTGCCCGGGTGCGCCGCTTCCAGTTCTCGGGCCAGTTGCACGCACTCCGGCCCGAAACGCCCCCGATCTACCAAGTCGCCGGTTTGCACCAGGAGTTCTTCCGCCGGCTTCCAGTGCGTGAGTAGCTCCCGAAGCGTGTGGTAGCAGCCGTGTACATCGCCAACAATAAACAAATTCATGGGTGGGAGGGGATAAAAAAGGCAGGAGCAATGGCGGCCTATACGAAAATATCCGCCCGGCCGACCCAGAAGCCCACGCCAAAAGTGCCGACGAGGAACTTCCGGACCGGAACAGGTGGGTGCTAGAGAGCAGTCAGCACGGTTTCCAGACGGTCTAGCATGGCATCGTCCACATCTAGGTGCGTCACGAAGCGGATCATCTGGGGGCCGAAAGAAGAGGCTTTGATGCCATGCTGCTCCAAATAAGCCAGGAAATCGTCGGCGGGCGTAGTGTCGCGGAGACGGAAGATAACCAGGTTGGTTTCCACAGGAAGCACTTCGGCCACGTAGGGCCGGGCGGCCAATGTAGCCCCCAACTGGCGGGCGCGGCGGTGGTCGTCGGCCAGGCGCTCCACGTTGTGGTGCAGGGCGTAGAGGCCGGCGGCGGCTAGGTAACCAGCCTGCCGCATGCCCCCTCCCATTACCTTGCGAATACGTTTTGTCTTCTGCACGAAGGCCTTGCTACCCAGCAAAACAGATCCTACCGGCGCGCCCAGCCCTTTGCTCAGGCACACCGAAATTGTGTCAAACAGGCGGCCGTACTCGCGGGCATCCTGGCCGGTAGCCACCAGTGCATTGAAGATGCGGGCCCCATCGAGGTGCAACGGAATGCGGTGGCGCTGGGCTACTTCGGCAATAGCGGCAACTTCGGGCAGCTCGTAGCAACTGCCGCCGCCCCGGTTGTGCGTATTTTCGAGAGAAATAAGGCTGGTGGTAGGATAGTGTACGTTCTGAGGCCGGATGGCAGTCTCCACCTGCGCGGCCGTGAGGCGTCCCCGGTTGCCAGGCAGCAGCGCCACGGAGGCTCCCGAGTGAAACGCAATGCCGCCTACTTCCCACAAATAAATATGTGAAGTCTGCTCACAAATTACCTCACTCAGCGGCTCGGTGTGAGCCTTGATGGCAATCTGGTTGGTCATGGTGCCGCTGGGGCAGAACAGGCCCGCTTCCAGCCCGAACCGGTCGGCGGTTTCCTGTTCCAGGGCCGCTACAGTCGGGTCTTCCTCGTATACATCGTCGCCCACGCGGGCCTGAAACATGGCCTCCAGCATGGCCGGCGTAGGGCGCGTTACGGTGTCGGAGCGTAGGTCAATCAGCGAATTGGTCATAAGGTTGGCAAGGGAAAAGCGGGAAAGGTTTCCCGGTGTCAAATTTAGTCGTTACTTTTGCCCCTCGTTTACAGAAAGACTTTAACCGACCCGGAAAAATGAGCATTACCCGTCTGAAGCGGAAGCACCGCAAGAACATTGCCCGCGCTAACAACAAGCAGCGCATCATTAAGCAACTGCTCCTCACCCCCGTTCTGAAGAACGTGGACCTCGAAGAGCTCAAGTCGCGCTTCACCAAAAGCGAAGCCAAAACCGAAGCTGCTGCCTAAGCGCGTTTCCCGCTGACTTGCCCGTCCCGGAGTCGGTGGGTTGTAAGTCAGAACTTCAAAAAGAGCCTTTCCGCCCCCGGAAAGGCTCTTTTTTTGTATCGGTCAGCCTGTCATTGCTTCGTCTTTCATCTTGGCAATGACACCTCACTCACTTCGGCCCCAGCTCTACGACTTGCAGGTTTTGCACCCGGCCGTCGGCTACGTCGAAGCGGAGCAGGGTGCGCACTTTATGGAAACCCTGGCGGCCGGCAGCCCCAGGGTTAAGGTGCAGCAGACCCAAGCGCGGGTCGGGCATGACCTTGAGAATGTGCGAGTGGCCGCTGATGAACAGGCCCGGCCGCTGCTCCTGCACCAAGGCCCGGCCGGCGGGGCTGTAATGGCCCGGGTAGCCACCAATGTGCGTGATGAGCACCTGCAGCCCTTCCAGCTCAAACGCCTGCACCAGCGGCTGGGTCTGGCGTATGTCGCGGCCGTCGATGTTGCCGTACACGCCGCGTAGCGGGGCCAGGGCTTCCAACTCTTCTACTACGGCCGCCGTGCCAAAGTCGCCGGCGTGCCAGATTTCGTCGCAGCCCTGCAGGTGATGGACAATTCGTTCGTCGAGGTAGCTGTGGGTGTCGGAGAGCAGGCCGATTCTTTTCATAAGGCGAAAGTAGGAGCAGAGAAGCAATGATGAGTGATGAATTAGGCATGGCCGCCCGCTCATAGGGGTCGTGTATACTTCATCATTCAGAATTCATCACTCATCATTCCTTGCAGGCCGGCAACTGAACCGGCTACAACCCGTATCTTGCCCGGCCCCCGGGCTTTCGTTTCCGGGGAAATATGCTGTGTTTTGCAGCAACCCGCCCGAATCACCTTTTTGCTCCCCCAGATTACCCCGCGATGAACGTTTTCATCAACGATATTCCGCTGATTATCAAAAAAAACAGCGAGAAAGTGTACAAGCACAAGTACGACCTGATTCTGAATCCGGAGGATGAATTCATCTCCAAGGATTTAATCGGGGACGTGCTGGTGCGTGATGTGACCGACGTGTTTGTAGACCGGCTGTTGCGACTGATGGAGGTGAAAAAGCTCAAGAAGCTAAAATCTCTGACGCTGCTGGCGCGCAAGAAAAAACGGCTCATTCTGCACCTGAAAGACCAGTTCCGGATTGTGAAAGCAGCCGGGGGACTGGTGGTAAAGGACGGGCAGGTGCTGATGATCTTCCGGCTGGGTAAATGGGACCTGCCGAAGGGCAAGCTCAAAAAAGAGGAAGATCCGGCCCTGGGTGCGTTGCGAGAAGTGGAGGAGGAGTGCAACATCAAGATTGAGTTGGGCGAAGATTTGCCCAGCACTTGGCACTCCTACGCCTACAACGGCAACAAAATCCTGAAAAAAACGAACTGGTACATTATGCGCTGCCTTGATGACACGCTGATGAAGCCCCAGGCCGAAGAATACATTGAGGAAGTCCGCTGGATGTCGCCGCAGGAGGCGCTGAAGGTGCTTGATGAGTCATACGCCAGCATTGCGCTGGTCGTGCGGCATTACCTGAGCGAAGTGGCCGGCCAAGCCCCAGCCAGTCAGGAGTCTGCCAACTAAATCCGTTACACGTTTTCAGCCCCAGTTCTATGCGCCTGTTCCACTACCTACCTGTTGTGTTGTTGCTGTCGGGCGTTGCTGCCTGCAGCGGGTCGCAGTCAGTTTCTGAGTCCAGCAACCCGGCTACGGGTAGTGCCGAAGCTTCCCGCACGGCTGCCGTAGATGTCCCGAGTCTGGTCGGCCGCAACATTGATCAGGTGCGCCGCTCCCTGGGGACGCCCCGCGAAACTAAGGACCAGAAAATTGGGTTGGAGCCTACTGCCGACCAGATGAAGGCCACCAAAGGTGAGGACTGGATCAATACCTTTGAACGCAACGGCACGACCGTAGTGGCTACTTTCAACGCCCGAACCCGCAAGGTGCGCGACTTGGTGGTGGTAGGCTCGGACGAGGATGAACTGTTGCGCAACGGCAACCTCAGCCTCACGGCTCCTGGCTACATGGTTCTGCCCGTAGCTAACCCACAGAATAACCGGGAAATTGTGGGTATGCGCGTAGTATCCCGGAAGTAAAGGGTACTTAAACGGCAGTCTGCCACCTTAATCAAGCAGCCTCCTGTCGTGTAGGTACGGCAGGGGGCTGTTTACATATACGGGTGTGAAAAGGCGTTATTCTTGAGGAGCCGGCGCGGGAAGGGCAAACGGTACGAAATCGTCCACATTGCCGCCGAAGCGGTGTATTTCGCGGATGATGGTGCTGCTGATGGCCGCCAGAGCCGGGGAAGTAATCAGGAACACAGTTTCCAGCTCCGGATTGACGTGGCGGTTGGCCTGGGCAATAGTGTTTTCGTACTCAAAATCGGTGGTGTTGCGCAGGCCGCGCAATAGGAATTTCGCGCCAATTTCGTGGGCAAAATCAGCCGTGAGGCCTTTGTACGTCTGCACCGAAACCTTGGGCTCATCCTGAAAAACCTGTTCAATCATGCCGGCCATCTGCTCTACGGGCAAGTACCGCTGCTTGCTGCTGTTGTTGCCAATGGCAATAATCACCTTGTCAAAAAGCGCAGTGCCCCGCCGAACCACATCAAGGTGGCCGTTGGTGAAAGGGTCGAAGGAGCCAGGAAACAGAGCAATGCGCATGGGTGAAGTGGTAGATAAGTGAACTGGTAAACGGGCGAATTGGTGGGTAGTCTACTGGTATGTTGAAGACAGGTTGAACAGATGTACTAACAATTCCGCCCGTTTACCCATCCAATGCTACTCACATAGGTGTAGGGCGTACAGCTCGAAATAGCGGTACTCAAACAGGTCGTTGAGGCGGTAGCTGTAGCTGAGGTCGAAGGGGCGGTTGCCGAAGCGCAGGTTGCGGATGTATTTGCGCAGAATGGTAAACAGCTCCGAGTCGTGCATCAGGTCGCCCCATACCATCACCATATCCTGGTCGGGGTTGAGCTGGAGTTCCTGCATTACCAGGATGGTGTAGTAAATCAGGTCCTCGGGCGTGCTGAAAGGAAACACGTTGCAGAATTCCGGCTGCTTGCCGTTCATGGCCAGCAGGGTTACTTCCTGTTGCCCGATACTCAGGTAAATACGCCGGGGGCTGCCCTGCTCGCTCTGATGGGCTACTCCTTGCAGTAGGGCACTGGTCTGGTGTACCAGGCGGCCCGCCGGGTAGGCGTTACGAAACCAACTGCTCAGACTGGTATCAACGGCAAACAGGCTGGTGATATCGAGGCCAGGGTGGGTGTAGTGATGCACCGATTCGCGCTGCGGATCGAGGGCGTGGTGCAGCTTCAGGCAAGCGGCTTCGTCGCCGGCCCGGAACAGGGGCGCGGGCAGCAGTGTGAAGGCCCGGTTCTGCACAGCCAGCCGCACCCGGTTCCAGCCGGCGCGGCCCAGCAGGTCGTGGTCGGTGGTCAGGGCTATGATTTGCTGGGCCACGGATACTCCGGCTTCAGGGGCCGTGTACTCATCTAGCGCCACGAATTTATTGCGCCGCACATCGGCCACCCCTAGGCGCAGACCGGCCGGACCAGCCGTGAGGTACAGGTTGTAGGCCGCCAAGTTGTCCAAGTCCAGTGTTTCGTCGCGCAGGCGGTGCAGAGCCGCCGGGGGCATGGTGACAGTGACAGTGGACATAGGCAGAAATAAAAAGCAGGGGCAGAAATCAGGAGATGCCCGCCAAAGGTACACTGACGGCGGACAACCATAAAACCGGACTGCTCCAGGAGGCTATTAGCAAACAGAACAGTAGGGCCACACGCCGGAGCCAGATGTGCCGGAAGGTAATCTTCTTCCGGTGCTGCCCGTATGAAGGTGCTACGGGCAAACCCATTGGCCGCATTGATTACGGCCTCAACCATACGTCCTATCCCACATTCCTTTCCTAGAATGAGCAAGCACAAAACAACCAAAAACCAGGATGCCAAGCCTCAGGACGCTAAGTCTGCGGACTTGGAGCAGAACCGCGAGTATAGTACCGGGGAGTTTCTGACCTCCAACCAGGGCACCCGCATCAACGACGACCAAAACTCCCTGAAAGGTGGGGAGCGGGGGCCAACCCTGCTAGAAGACTTCCTGCTGCGCGAGAAAATCACGCACTTCGACCACGAGCGGATTCCGGAGCGCGTGGTGCATGCCCGGGGCGTGGCAGCCCACGGCTATTTTGAGGCCTATGATAACGCGGCGCAGTATTCCAGAGCAGCGTTTCTGCAACCAGGCGTCCGAACACCCATTTTCACCCGGTTCAGCACTGTAGCGGGTTTCCGGGGCTCTACCGATCTGGCCCGCGACGTTCGGGGCTTTGCCGTGAAGTTTTATACCCAGGAGGGGATTTACGACTTCGTGGGGAACAATATTCCGGTATTCTTTATCCAGGATGCCATCAAGTTTCCGGATTTGATTCACGCCGTGAAGCCGGAGCCGCACAACGAAATTCCGCAGGCTGCCTCGGCGCACAATACCTTCTGGGACTTTATTTCCTGTAACCCGGAGTCGATGCACATGATCATGTGGGCTATGTCGGACCGGGCCATTCCGCGCACATTGCGCATGATGGAGGGCTTTAATGTGCACACTTGGCGGCTGATTGACGCGCAGGGGAAAGGCCGCTTCGTGAAGTTTCACTGGAAGCCGAAACTCGGCATTCACTCCGTAGTGTGGGACGAGGCATTGCAGATTTCGGGCAAAGACCCTGACTTCCACCGCCGCGACCTGTGGGACAACATTGAGGCCGGTAACTTCCCTGAGTGGGAACTGGGCGTGCAGATTGTGGAGGAAGAAGACGAGCACAAGTTCGATTTCGACCTGTTGGATGCCACCAAGATCATTCCTGAGGAACTGGTGCCTGTCACCATCATCGGCCGGATGGTGCTGGACCGCAACCCCGATAATTACTTTGCCGAAACCGAACAGGTAGCCTTCCACCCTGGCCACGTTGTGCCCGGCATCGATTTTACGAATGACCCGTTGCTGCAGGGCCGCTTGTTTTCTTACACCGATACCCAGCTGACGCGCCTGGGAAGCCCGAATTTCCACGAAATTCCGATTAACCGCTCAGTGGCTCCCATCCATAACAACCAGCGCGACGGGCACATGCGTCAGCAAGTCAACGTGGGCAAGACCAGCTACTCGCCCAACCTGCTTAACGAGAATACGCCCAAGCAGGCCCGCCAGAGTGAGGGCGGTTTTGCCAGCTACCAGGAGCGTGTGGACGGCAACAAAGTGCGGGCTCGCAGCAAGAGCTTCGTCGACCATTACTCACAGGCCCGCTTGTTCTGGAACAGCCAGGCCGATATCGAAAAGACCCATATTGTAAAGGCATTGCGCTTTGAATTGGGTAAAGTAGAAGCAGAATCGGTGCGGAAACGGATGTTGATCCTCCTGAGCCAAGTGGCCGAAGAGCTGGCCCAGCGGGTGGCCACGGGCCTGGGCCTGGAAGTACCGGCTGCGGACGGTATTCAGCTAAACCTGGCTGTGAGCGCCGACGCCGATGCTACGGCCCTGCAATCAGGCCCCGCCACCGGCAAAGAGGGACAGTCAGCGGCTCTAAGCATCGTGAACAACCCGTTGAATAAGGAGAAAAGCATCGAAACCAGACAGGTAGCCATTCTGGCGGCCGATGGGGCCGACGCCACCAGCATTGCGGCAATTACCAAAGCATTGCAGGCCGGAGGGGCCGTGGCCAAGCTCGTGGCTCCTCACTTGGGGCAACTGCGCACTACTGGCGAGGCGCTGAGAATCGATTTCAGCCTGCAGACGACGGCTTCCGTCATGTTCGATGGCGTGTATGTAGCCGGCGGTGAGCAAAGCGTGCAGGCATTACGCCACCAGCCCGACGCGGTTCACTTCATTAACGAAGCATTCCGGCATTGCAAGCCCGTGGGTAGCGCCGACGCAGGCCGGGAGTTGCTGCAGGCGGCTGCTTACGCCGGAGCCGAGGAGTTGCTCAAAAGCCCGGGCGTTAGCATTGGCAGCAGCCCCGAGCAGTTTGTGACCGACTTGGCCACAGGCCGGTTCTGGCAGCGGGAGTTGAATGCAGAGCCCAAAGTATAAGCGTTAGAACTGTTAGTACGCGTAAAGAGCCCCCATGCCGATAGGTACGGGGGCTCTTCAGTTTATATACGAAAGCAAGTGGCCGAAAGAAACTTTGCGTTTACTGGAACCGCACCTGCGGGATAAATACATCGTCGGTGCTGATAATGTCGCGCAATACCGGATGCACCTGCGTAGGCAGCAGCTGGCCCAGCTGCCGGGGCGTCAGGAAGGCCAGCTCCGTAAGCAGCTGCGCCTCGGGGCCATGTTCCGGGTCGTGACCCAAGCGGGGCGTGCTGCCTGCCTGAGTAGGCTGTACTTCGAAGAACAGCTCCAGCGCCTGCAGCCCGGGGCCCTTAAACTCGTGCAGGTGCAGGAAGCGGCCTACGGTGACGGCCAGGCCGGTTTCCTCCTCGAACTCGCGCGCTAGGCACTGCTGCAGCGTTTCGCCAAATTGCCAGCCCCCACCCGGCGGCGACCAGAAGGACAGCTGCCGGGGCAGCAGGCCCCGGTGAGCGGTCAGGAGTAGGGTACCATCCTGCACCAGCAGGCCGCACACCCGCACCCGGGCAATACCGGCATAGGCCTGCAGCAATGGGTCAGAAACAGAAGCGTTGGAAGAAGGCATAATGCAGAAGTATGCGAAGCTCAAAGCTACAGCCTAAACGCCTATTTAGCCCACTGTAGTACGCTGGCTTACTCTATGAGCTTCCCGGCGCGCTGCACGCCGCTGCCGCCAGCGCCGCAGGTGGCTGAGCATCCAGATCAGAAGGCCCACAGCAAAGGCAGCCATCAGCAAAGGCAGCAGCAACGCCACCACTGAGCCCCCGATGGCCAGCACGTTTTCTAGCGTGGCCAGCACCGGGTTGCCCAGGCCGGCCGTGGTAACGGTGGAGCCGGCGCGCAACAGCGAAGTACCCGTTTGAATGATGCCGGCCGTGCCGCCCCCCACCAGAATGCCCAGGCCCCAGCGTACCATCGGGGGCATATCGGGCAGAGCAGAAGTCATGAGAATGGTGCCGGCAATAAAGGCAGCCGGCCCCGTGATGGTATCCAGCACGTTATCAACCACCGGCACATAATACCCCAATACTTCGGCTACGGTGGCGGTTCCCAGCGCCGCTACCGCCGGCCAAGTGCCCAGCCACGCAAAGCCGGCCGCGGGCGTAAGGTACCCGGTGCGGTAGGCCAGGGAAGCCGCCAGCAGCGGCACAAATACCCGAAAGCCGCTGCACGCGGCCAGTGCCAGGCCCAATGACCCAGCCAGCAGAAAATCAAGGTGTTCCATACGGGAAAGGGTAGCTGGGAAACAGGTGGCTGCCTGAAGATGGGAAGCTACTCGCTAAAATATACAACTTTGCAGGTGTATGACCTCTGATTCTCTCGAAGCCCGCATCCGCCGCAAACTCACTCGCCAGCACTTTATGCACCATATCGGAGCCGACCTCACCCGCATTGAGGAAGGCCGGGTGGAGGCGGAACTGCTCTTGCAGCAGCAGCACCAGCAGCATAGTGGCTTTGCCCACGGTGGCCTGGTAGCCTCCATGGCCGACCTGGTGGCCGGTTTTGCCGCTGTTACGTTGGTCCCCGAAGGAACCGGTGTGGTAACGGTGGAGCTGAAAACCAGCTACCTGCACCCCGGTGTGGGCCAGCGGCTGCGGGCGGTTGGCTGGGTGCTGAAAGCAGGCCGTCGTCTGCACTTCTGCGAAGCCGAAGTATGGTGCGATGCGCTGCTGATTGCCAAGGCTACGGCAACTATGGCCGTAGTGGAACCGGCCGTCGGCTGATTTGGTATGTACGTACCGGAATGTGCTGAATTCTTCCCAACTTGAGACGGCAGAGTAGCTTCCTGCTACTGCCCCGGGTATTTGTTATGAAGTGGATTATTACCGTATTTCTATTGCTGCTCGGGGGGCCATTGCTGGCCCGTCAGTCGTACTGGAATGCCGATTACGACTCGCTCCGCCACGTTTTGCAGGGGCAGATGACCGATACGGCCCGGGTCCGGACGCTGGCGCACCTGCTGCATATTACGGAGCTTACGGAGCCGGCCGGCCGGCAGCAGGCCGCCGATATGATAACCGAACTGCTGCGCCTGAATGCCCGGACGCAGCAACTGGCCAGTGCCGCGCCCTACCATGAGTTGCAGGCCGGCCTGCGGCTGTGGCAGCGGGAGCAGTACAGCGGCGCACTGGGCGCTATGCAGCAGGCTATTGAGCTGTTCGACGAAGCGGGGGAGCCCGTGCCTTTTCTGCTCATCGACTTGGCACCGCTCTACAACAAACTTAGGGAATCTGCCACCCGGGTTGCGTATTTCAACCGCAAGCTGCGCCAGTATCAAGTGCATGGGCCCATCGAAAATGCGGCGGCCTGCTACCTCACGCTGGGCGGCTCCTACCGCCACCGGGGCGACTATAACCAGGCCATCAGCTACTACCTGCGCGCGGCCGACCTTTTCGGTACGTTCAACCACCGGCTGCATGCCGCCGAACTTATGGTGGCCGGCAATACCTACGCTGAGTGGGGCAACCCCGGCAAAGCACTGCAATACCTGAAGCAGGCCGTAGAAACAAACGAGCGGTACCACATCAAAGGCATTGCGCAGTTTTATTCCAAGCTAGCCATTGCCCGCCTGTATCTGCAGGCGGGTGATGTGGCCGCCGCGCAGCTGTACACCAACAAAGCCTTTGCAACCGCCCGGGAGGCAGAAGCCAATAAGTCCTTCTACACCGCCTACGCCCTGATACTGCAAAGCCAAGTGCTGCTGGCGCAACGCCGCGCCGCCGCCGCGCTGCCACTGCTCACGCGCGCCCAACAGCTGTCCGATTCCCTGAAAATGGAAATTACCGGCCGCCCCGGCGAGTTTGCGCTGGATGCAACCTGGGCCGACTATTATGCGGCTCAGGGGAAGTATCCGCAGGCTGAGAAGCACTTGCAGCAGGCGTATGCGCTGGCTACCGCCGCCAATTTTCAGATGCTGCGGCCCAAGTATCTGCGGGAGCTGGTGCGCTTTGAGGCAGCCCATGGCACCGCCGCCAAAGCCCAGCAATACAGCTTGGCCTACTTAGCCTTGCAGGACACGCTCAACAAGGCGCAGGGCAACAACCTGCTGGCGCAGTACGAAGGCGAGCGGGTAGAGCAAGCCCAGAACACCCAGATTGCCCGATTGCGGCAGGAAAAAGTACTACAGGCCCTGCGGCTGCGGCAGCGCAACCAGCTGCTGGCCATAACGCTGACGGCCCTGCTGCTGATTTCGGGGCTAGGGGCGCTGGTTTATCGGCAGCTGCAAACCAACAAGCGTACCCTGGCGCAACTGCGCCAGACGCAGAACCAATTGGTGCAGTCAGAGAAATGGGCCTTTGTGGGCGAAGTATCGGCGGGTATTGCGCACGAGCTGCAAAACCCGCTCAACTTCATGAAGCGCTTTGCGGAGGTCAGCACTTCGCTGGTGGATAACATGGATAACCACCAGCACAACGCCGGGCTGGAGCAGGAAATTCTGGTGGGGTTGCGCCAGAACCTGCAGGAAATCAGCCAGCACGGCATGCGGGCTTCGGCCATCATCAAGGACATGCTGGAACATGCCCGCACCGGTACGGGTCAGCGCATCACCACCGACCTGAATGCCCTGGTGCTGGAATACCTGCAGCTGGCCCGCCAGAGCCAGGAATTCCGCGAAACGGCGGCGGCGGTAGGCGTTGAAACCCGGCTGGCTCCCGATCTGCCCCCCGTACCCGTAGTACCGCCCGATATGGGCCGGGTGCTGCTGAACCTGTTTACCAATGCCTTTTACGCCGTAGTGCAGCGTCAGCAGGCGGGTGAGGCCGGCTACGAACCCCAGGTGCGCGTTGATAGTAGGTTGCACGCCGGGGCCGTGGAGGTGCGCGTGCACGACAATGGCACCGGAATGCCGCAGGAAACCCGAGAGAAAGTATTCGAGGCCTTTTTCACTACTAAACCCCTGGGTGAAGGCACGGGCCTGGGCCTCTCGCTCAGCCACGACATCGTGCAGGGCCACGGCGGTACCATCAGCGTCACCTCTGAGGAAGGAAAGGGCACCGAGTTTATCATCACGCTGCCCACGGAGTAGCCTGAACTACCCTTCCAGAACAACTCCCTCGCTACTCCCGCAATCAGTTACTCGGAGGGAGCCTAAACCGACGTAGCTTTGTTATTCCGATTACAAAGCTATGCTCTCCCTTCGAACTCCTTCCGTCCGCGACCATTTTGCCTACGAACCTACCCAGGATCAGGCCACGCTGTTTCAGCAGCTGGACAAGTTTCTGGGTGATGCCCTTCCGGGGCGAAAGGCCTTTATCCTGCGCGGCTATGCTGGTACCGGCAAGACCACCGTGGTAAGTGCCCTGGTCCAGTGGTTGCACCAGATGGGCCGCAAATACGTGCTGATGGCTCCCACCGGCCGCGCCGCCAAGGTAATGGGTACCTATTCGGGTGTGGCGGCCAGCACCATCCACAAGAAAATCTACCGCCAGACCAGCGGTACGCCGGCCCAGGGCCTCTCGTTTCAGCGCCAGCCCAACCGTGCCCAGGACACGCTCTTTATCGTGGATGAGGCGTCCATGATTTCCGATGAGAAAGCCTTCGGCGAAAACGGCCTGCTCGATGACCTGATGAATTACGTTTTCGAGAAGCCCTCCAACCGCCTGCTGCTCATCGGCGACACGGCCCAGCTGCCGCCGGTGGGCCAGCTGCTCAGCCCGGCCCTCGACGCCGATTTACTGCGTCACCGATTCCGGGCCGAGGTAGCCTCAGTGGAATTGCGCCAGGTAATGCGCCAGGCCGAGCAGTCAGGGATTCTGATGAATGCCACTGTGCTGCGCGAGGAGCTGCGGGAGGAGAAACCAGTCATCCAGTTTTTTACCAAAGGCTATTCCGATATCTTCTCGATGGGTGGCGATAAGCTGGAAGACGGTCTGCGCTGGGCTTACAAGAACTTCGGCCACGAGAACAGCACCATCATCTGCCGCTCCAACAAGAACGCCAACCAGTACAACCAGTTTATCCGGCGTATTCTGTTCGAGGCGGAGGACGAAATTGAGTCGGGCGACTACCTGATGGTGGTGCGCAATAACTACTACTGGCTGCCCAAGGATTCCGACATCGGCTTTCTGGCCAACGGGGACTTTGTGCAGGTCGTCAAAATTATCCGGACCACTGAGGAGTTTGGCTTCCGTTTCGCCGATGCCCGCGTGCGGCTAGTGGACTACCCCGACGAGCCGGATATGGAAATCAAGCTCCTGCTCGATACGCTGCACACCGAAAGTCCCGCCCTGCCCGCCGACCGGAACAAGGCCCTCTACGATGCCGTGAGTGCCGACTATGCCCACCTTGAAACCAAGAAGGAGCGCACCGCGGCCATTCGTAAAGACCCGTTTCTGAACGCGCTGCAGGTGAAATTCGCTTACGCCCTTACTTGCCACAAAGCCCAGGGCGGCCAGTGGCAGGCGGTGTTCGTGGACCATGGCTACCTCAAGGACGAGATGGTCAACTCGGAGTTTGCCCGTTGGCTGTATACCGCCGTCACCCGCTCGTCTGAGAAGCTGTTTCTGTTGAACTTCAACAAGAATCTCATCGGCGACGCGGTGGAGGAGTAGTTGTCATTCCGAGCGGAGTGGGGAATGACAGTTTGCCGGCTCAACCAGAACCCAAACCCGGGGGTGACGTGTTATGCTTCTGGCCAGCTGCCCTGGCTGGGGCGAAAACTGGCACGTAACTTGGCCGGGCGGCTCAAACTTGTATTTTTGCTTACTTCCTTAACGCACGTAACATCATGAAAAAAGCACTTCTGCTGGCTCTTTCGCTGTCGGTTATGGGTTTCGCCGCCCAAGCCCAGACAGCCGCCGTGAAGCCCGCCAACGCCCAGACCAAAGTAGCCGGTCCGCAAATCCAGTTTGAGGAAATGAAGTACGACTTCGGCTCCATCAAGACCGGTGACGTGGTGGAGCACACCTTCAAATTCAAGAACGTGGGTACCCAGCCGCTGGTAATTTCCAACATCGGCGTGAGCTGTGGCTGCACTACCCCCGACTGGACGCGGGAGCCCGTAATGCCCGGCAAATCCGGCACGGTAACGGCCAAATTCAACTCGGCTGGCAAAATGGGCATGCAGAACAAAGTCCTCACCATTGAGTCGAACTCGGCGGCCGGTAATGCCATGGTTTCCCTGGTCGGTGATGTGAAAGAAGCAGGTGCCAGCATCTCAGCTTCGGCCGCCCCGGCCCCCGCCACCACCGATGTAGCCCCTGCCGCTGGCGATGCCAAGCAGAAGGTGAAAGCCGGCGACAACAAGATCAAAGCCAAGCGTAAAGCTTCGTAAGTAGGGCTTCGAACCAAGCCCCATAAAAAAGCAGCCGACCATTGAGGTCGGCTGCTTTTTTATGGGGCTTATCCTGACAGAAGCGGAATGCAACCAGCTTACAGCTGACGCGCCGCCAGCAACAGTACAATCCAGCCGGCAATGAGCAGCACCCCGCCGATGGGCGTAATGGCCCCTAGTTTCGTGATACCGGTGAGGCAAAGCACGTACAGCGAACCACTGAACACCAGTACGCCGCCCAGCCACAGCCAGGCCACGGTGCCCAGGCTCCGGAGTTCGGGCCTGATGTGCAGCAGAATGCCTACGGCCAATAGTGCCAGCGCGTGGTAAAACTGGTAGCGTACGGCGGTTTCAAACGTCTCAAAGCGGCCGGAGGCTTCCAGCATCTTGCGCAGCCCGTGGGCGGCAAACGCCCCGATGCCCACGCTAAGTGCCCCCAGCAGGGCCGCCAGTTGAATAATGAGTCGTGCGGTCATGGTTTGTTGGTGGTTAGTCGTTTTTGGTTTTTTGTGGGCCGCTGTTCATCGTTGGGTAGTCGTTTTCAGTCTTTGGTTTTTTGTGGTTCGTAGCTTCGGCGTACATGCGTTGCCTGTCTGAAAACGACAGGCAGTCAAAACCAAAAACGAGTAACAAACCTCTACCTCGCCCCAAAAATGGCGCTGCCCACGCGTACCAGGGTGCTGCCTTCACGCAGAGCCAGCGGAAAATCGGAACTCATGCCCATCGAAACTTCCCGGAAGGCCGCGTCGTCGGCAAAGTACAGGGCTTTGAGCTTGTCAAAGTAGCCGCGCAGAGTGCGAAACTCCCGGCGCAGCTGGTCTTCGTCGGGGGTGAAGGTGGCCACGCCCATTACGCCGGTAAGGTGCACGTGGCGGCAGGCCCGGAACTCAGCCGAGCCCAGTATTTCCTCGGCTTCGGGCAGAGAGAGGCCAGTTTTGGTTTCTTCGTCAGCAATATGAAACTGCAGCAGGCCCTCAATTATGCGGTTATGTTTAGCAGCTTGGCGCTCAATTTCCAGCAGCAGCTTCAGGCTGTCGATGCTTTGGATGGTGTGCACGAACGGGGCAATGTACTTGACCTTGTTGGTCTGCAAATGCCCGATGAGGTGCCACTCCACGTCGGCGGGTAGCTCGGGCTGCTTGGCGGCCATTTCCTGCACCCGGTTTTCACCGAAGAGGCGAGCCCCGGCGTCGTAGGCTTCTTGTAGCCGCTCCACCGGGTGCGTTTTGGTAACGACCACCAGCCGGGCAGCCGTGCCGGTAAGTTGCTGTTGAATGTGGTGTAAATTCTCTTTAATCACAGACTTTTTCGGATTGAGGCGGATTTCGGGGATGGCGTGGTATTGTGCTGATGCTGTCTGACGGGGCTGCCCAGCAGTACCCAATGCCGGGCAAAGCTACGCGCCAATACGATAGGTCGATGGTGTTTGCTGCCGCTGGGTGCTACAGTGCGGCCGACGGAACACGCAGTCGGCACTACAGTCAGCCCGGCTATAACCGCCTCATATAGTAGGATGTTGGCGCAGTGAAAATCCGGCCGCTTCATCCACGAAATCTGCCCCAATCCGTGAAAACCCGGGAGCTAGTCTTCCAGGGCGTTGGTCAGAAACGTGTTTTTCAGGGCTAGCCACAGCAGCCACAGGCCGATGCACCAGAACAGGTAGGTGCGGTGATAGTCGAGTGTGTTACGGTAGCGGGTCTGCTTGATTTCGGACTTCTCGTATCGGTTAATCTGGCCGAAAATCTGGCGCAGGCCGGCGTTGTCGGTGGCGCGGAAGAACTGGCCCTCGGCTGCCTGGGCAATCTGGCGCATGGTGGTTTCGTCGAGGCGGGTTTCCACAAAGCGGGGCTGTCCAGCCTCATCCGTTCCGTAGGGTACCGTGCCATCCTGCCCCAGCCCGATAGTGTAGATTTTGAGGCCGTAGGCGTGGGCCAGCTGGGCGGAAGTCAACGGGTCAAGGGAGCCGGCTGTGTTTTCACCGTCCGAAATCAGGATGCAGACTTTGGTGCGGGAGCGGGAGTCACGAAGGCGGTTGGTAGCCACGCCCAGGGCGGTGCCAATAGCCGTACCGTCGTTCGGAATCATACCCAGCCGTAACCCCTGGAGGTTGTCGCGCAGCAGGTCGTAGTCGGTGGTGAGCGGGGCCAGCGAGTAGGCGTCGCCGGCAAATACCACCAGTCCTACCCGGTCGCCCTGGCGGCCGTCGAGGAATTCGCGGGCCAAGCGTTTGGCAGCTTCCAGGCGGTTCGGCCGCAAATCCTGCAGTTCCATGGAGCCCGATACATCCAGCACCAGCAGAATATCAATGCCTTCACCGGTCTGCACCACCCGCTCATCGGTCCGCTGCGGACGAGCTAGGGCCACCACCCCAAAGCTAAGGCTTAGGGCCAGCACCACATCGGGCACGAAGCGTAGTACGGTGCTCCAGTCGCGCGGGAGCTGCCCGGCCACAAACGCCACGCCCAGTTTCGAGCGGCGCCGCCGGGCCAGCACCCACCGCAGCACGAACAGCAGCGGCACCAGGGGCAGCAGCAGCAGTAGCCGTGGCTGCTCCCAGGTGTAGCTCACGAGGGTGCTGTAGCGCACACTATCCAGCAGGGAAGTCAGAACATCAGGCCAGGGCATGCGCAAAAATAAGGAGGCAGAACTAGAAGGGAGCCGGCAACGCGGCCTGGGAGCTACCGCTCAGGTGGATTGCTGTGCGGCTACGCGAGCGTACTGCCGCTCCGCAAACGTGCGCAGCAGTACAAACGCCAGGTCCGTTTCCGTATCGTCTTCCGAGAACTGATTGCCATACACTACCCGGTCGGCCAGGCGCAGAGCTAGGCTCACGTCGGCATCATTCTGGTAATGCGCCACAATTTCGCGGGTGGTCAGGCTGCTGATGTTGTTGTCTTCGAGGGCGGAGAGGTAGTTTTTCCAGAGTGTAATGGCCCGCTCCATATTGGTGAGGGAGCGGGAAAGGGCAAACCGCTCTACGTGGCGGGCGTACTGCGCCAGAAAATAGGCGTGGTTTTTCCGGAGCCGGTAGTGCCGGTAACGGCGGCGCAGACGCTGCCGGAACCCCAGCACCAGCGCCCCGGCCACCGCCAGCACGGCCACCAGGCCCGCCAGCCAATACGGGTAATTGAACTGCGGCTCCACGGGCAGCAGCTGCAGATTCTGGCGTAGCACCGGTGCCCCGGACCCTTCGGCTGGCGGGGCCGTGCGTACGAGCCGCACCCGGGCCGGGCTGGTAGGCAGCAGCAGCGTGTCGCGGCCCTGCAGCAGGATGACGGGCAACGTCAGGGTTTGCACGGAGTCGAGGCTGAAGGTGCGCAGCCGGTACACGGCCCGGTCGAGGCTGCGGCCCTGCCGGGTGCGGGTGGGGGAATAGCGGCGTCCCACGTACTCAAACGGCGCAAAATCGGCGGCCGAGTCGGGGAAGATGATTTCCCGGCTGGGCGCGTGCCGGTAGCTCAACTCAAACTCGATGATTTCGCCCACGCGTACCGTTGGCTGCCGAAACCGGCCCTGGGGTACGGTATCGGCTGGGGCCTGGGCTGCCATCCGCAGCGGCCCCAGCAGCAAGCAGCCCAGGGTCACACCCGAAAGCCACTGAGCATGGCACAGCTTACCCACGGCCCCCGCGCTGGTTACGCCGCCGGAACAGGTTCACCAACTGCGGAACGAAGTCGGTATCGGTGGCAATGGAGAGGTATTCGGTGCGGTGGCGGCGGCAGATTTGGCCAATCTGCTCCCGGTTCTGCTCATACGTGGCGCGGTAGCGGGCCCGGAACGCCTCCGAAGAGGTATTCACCCACACCGTCCGGCCCGATTCCTGGTCGTGGAGCGGGATAATGCCCAGGGGCGGAAACTCCCGCTCCCGCTGATCCAGCAGCTGCAGTACCACCAAATCGTGCTTGCGGGCCAGCATCGTCAGTTCCCGCTCGTAGTCGGCGTCGATAAAATCGGAAATGAGCAGCACAATGGTGCGCCGCTTGAGCAACCCCAGGGCCTGCTTGATACCGGCTGCCACGCCCGTCTGGCGGCTGCGGGGCTCCAGCTCAAACAGCCGCTTGATGAGGGCGTAGGCGTGGCGGGTACCTTTGCCGGGCGCGAGGTAAAACTCTTTCTGATCGGAAAAGGCCAGGATACCGAGCTGCGCATCCTGGCGGGCGGCGGCCAAAGCCAGCACCCCACAGATTTCGCGGCCCACGTCAATTTTGCGGCGGTTAACGGCGCCTACCTGCTGCGAAGCGCTTACATCAAGCAACAAAAGCACCTGCTGTTCACGTTCTTCCTTGTAGGTCTTCACAAAGGTGCCGTGGCCTTTGCTGGATACCGCCCAGTCGATGGCCCGCACTTCGTCGCCGTACTGGTACAACCGCACGTCGTCGAACTCCAGGCCGGTACCTTTAAATACGGAATGAAAATCGCCCTGCAACTGGGCATCCACCGCCTTCAGGATGCGGATTTCCATCTGACGGAGCTTACGTACGAGCTGCTGGAAAGGCGAATCAGCGGGTTTCATTCTGACTAAACTACGGCTTACTCCTAACTTTGCAGCTGTGAAACGATATTCCTTCCGCCTGCTGGGCTGGCTAAGTGCCTTGAGTCTGCTGGTTGCAGCCTGCCAGAAACCCGAAGAAGTGCCTGTACCTCAGCAGCTCATCCCGCGTGACAAGATGGTGAGCCTGTTGATTGAAATGCATCTGCTGGAAGCCCGGACCGATGCCGCCTCCCTGCCCACCGACTCGGCTCGCGCCCTGTTTCGGCAGCAGCAGAAAAATGTGTACTGGCGCTATGAAGTCAGTGACTCGGCCTTTGTGCAGAGCTACCGCTACTACGCCACCCATGAGAAGGATCTGGACGATATTTACGCTACCGTGGTAGATAGCCTATCGTTGCGCGAAGCCCGGCAGCAGGAGCCCGGCAGCCCACCGCCGCACCGGTAAGGTGAAATTGTGAGCTTGTGAAATGGTGCGTTTGACGTTTTACTAAGCCTGATGACGCAAGCAGAACGTCAAACGCACCGTTTCACAAGTTCATCACCTCACATCAGGCGGCTGCCGTTGGGAACGGGGCCAGCCAGCGCCGTCAGTACGATGTGCCCATCGGCATCCGGGAGGCCCGTGATCAGCACCTCCGACATGAACCGCCCGATTTGCTTCGGCGGAAAGTTGACCACGCACAGCACCTGCCGGCCAACCAGGTCGGTGGGTTGGTAGTGGTGCGTTATCTGCGCACTCGTCTTTTTTAGGCCGATTTCCGGACCTAGGTCGATAACGAGCTGATAGGCCGGCCGCCGCGCTTCAGGAAACTCCCGGGCTTCCAAGATAGTACCGGCGCGGATATCTACCCGCTCAAATTCAGCCCAGGTTAGCATAGGGGAGATGGTCGAATTGTTGAATGGATGAGCTGTTGGATGGGGGAATGGGGGAATGGGGCAATGAAAAAACTGTCATCCTCCGCAAGCGGACGCCATATGGAGGATGACCATGCTACCTACCCATTCAACAATCCACCCGTTTGCCTATCTGGCAAGCTTACCTCACTACTTCAGCGCAAACGCCTCCAGTTGGGTCAGGCGCTGCTGAATTTGCTGGTCCCAGGCTTGCTGGCGGGGGGCGTTAAGGCCGTGGTTGGTTTCCTGGTCGTAGCGGGCTTCATCACGCTGCCAGGTCAGGAAGGCCATTTTGGTGAGGTTGCCGAAGGCCGGCTGGAGCTTTTCGCAGTCGAGCTTCACCAGACTGAGCTTCTGGCGCAACAGGCGGGCGTGAATCTCAGTGAGGTCGAAGTGAAGCTGCTCGTGGCGGAGTAAGGCCGGCGAGGCCTGCGCCAGGTTGCGCACCCACGATTCAGAGGGCGTAAACACGGCTCGTACCTGCGCCGAGAACTGGTAATCGACGCAGCCTACCTTGGCATCAATGGTAGAAGAGGTGAGAGCCGCCAGTTGGTCGGAAGTGGGGCGGGCCTTGAAATCGGTCCAGGTAAGTGGGCGGTTGGCACTCCACTCAATTTTGGCGGGAGCCGCCGGCGGAGCCGTTTGCGCCGGCGCGCCGGTGAAGGAGGTGAGCAGGCCCAGCAGCCAGGCGGGAGCAAATGTGAACAGCATTCAGTGCTATAAAGAAGCGAAAGGAGAAGACAGAAACCAGGCAGCGACCAAAGAACGTGCCGTAACAGCTGCTTAACGCACCGCCAGGGCCGGTTCGTTCACGGCCGCCACCAGCAGCACCGGCCGCCGCCGAAAGCGCAGCAGCAACACTCCGGCCACCAGTGACAGCCCGGTAAGCAGGCCCACCCAGACGCCCGTGGCCCCCCAGCCCAGTCGGAAGCCCAGCACATAGCCCAGCGGCAGTGCCACGGCCCAGTACGCCAGCAACGCTACCACTGAGGGTACCTTCACATCCTCCAGCCCCCGCAAGGCCCCGAGGCCTACCACCTGTAACCCATCGGACACCTGGAAAGCGGCGGCAATCAGCAGCAGCGTGGCGGCCTGCGCCACCACGGCCGGGTCGTGGTTGTAGTAGTGCGGAATGTGGTGGCGGCCCAGCACCAGCACCAGGCCCATCAGGCTCATAAAGCCGAATGTTATCAGATAAGCCATCAGGCCGGCCTGCCGGGCTCCGGGGGCATCGTGGGCGCCTACGTGCTTGCCCACCCGAATGGTAGCGGCGGCGGCAATGCCGCTGGCGGCCATGTACGTCACGGAGGCCACATTGATGGCAATCTGGTGGGCGGCCAGCTGGGTGGCTCCCAGCCAGCCAATCATGATGGCGGAGAAGCTGAACGCGCCCATCTCAAAGGTCATCTGAACTCCAATGGGGGCCCCCAACCCGAGCAGCCGGCGCAAACCGGCGGCATCGGGGCGCAGGTTGAGGGCGGCCGCCTGGCGGTAAGGCCGCAGGCGCACGGCCACCAGCACGTAGGCGGCCATGAGCACCGCCATCAGCACGCGGGCAATAAACGTGGCCCAGGCCGCGCCCATCATGCCCATTTCCGGCATGCCCAGCTTCCCAAACACCAGCCCGTAGCACAGCACCGCGTTCAGCAGGTTGGCCTGCACCGAGAGCAACATGGCCTGCCGGGTGAGGCCCAGCCCTTCCGCAAACTGCTTAAACCCCTGAAATAGCATCAGCGGAAAAAACGACAGGAACATCACTTTTACCCAGGGCGCAGCCAACGCTACCACCGGTGCCGGCTGCCCGAGGTAGGGCAGCACCTGCGGTACCAGCAGCCCCAGCAACGCCAGCACTAACCCCGCGCTGGCGCTCAGCCACACGCCATTCACCAGCAGACGGCCTAGGGCAGGCACGTCGCGGCGGCCGTCGGCGGTGGCTACCAAGGGCGTGATGCCCATCGTGAGGCCCAGCCCGAGTACCATCACCACGGTGCTCACGCTCACACTCAACGACACGGCCGCCAAGGGGATTTTGCCGGTCTGGCCTACCACCATACTGTCGCACACATTTACTAGTACGTGGCCCAGCTGGCTGAGCATCACGGGGTAAGCTAAATCGAGCGTGGGCCTGAGGTGGGAGCGGAAAGCGGAGCGGGACATACGGCAGTAACAAGCAGGAGGCCGCAAAGGTACGACGAAGAAACCCTGCCTGGGCCGGAAGCCTGAGCGGGGTTGCGGCTGAACTACTGCTTAACTACCCTATTTTGACTGCAATGTCGCAGCCAGTCGGCTCAGGCCTTCGCGCAAAACCGGCTCGGGTACCGCGTAGGAAATCCGGATAAAACCGGGGGCGCTGCAGGTAGCGCCATCCACTACTTCCAAGCCGCCCCGTTGCAGGCGGCTCACTAGCTCCGCCGATGCTGCTCCGGCGGCCAGCTCCGGCCGTACATACGCCCGCAAATCAGGAAACGCGTAATACGTGGCCTCCGGTGCTACAGGCGGAACGTGGGGTATTTTGGCGAGCAGCTCCAGCATCAGGCGGCGGGTGGGCTGCAGCTGGCGCACCAGCCCGCTGGCCACACTGGCGGCAGCTTGCGTGACGGCCAGAGCCGCGTCCTGAATGGGGGCCGCTACCGCGCCACCCGTCGCCCGTTGCGTGGCGGCGCAGGCCCGGGCAATAGCCAGCGGAGCCACCAGATAGCCGATGTTCCAGCCAATCAGCGCCAACGACTTGCTGAACCCGTTCACAACCAGGTGCCGCCCGTGCGGATCCGGAAATTCCAGCAACGAAGGAACGGGCCGGGCAGCGAAGGTAATCAGGTTGTATATCTCGTCACTGAGCACGAACAGCTCCGGATACTCCCGCGTGATGGCCAGTAAAGCCGCCAGCTCCTCGCGGTGGTACACGCGGCCGGTGGGGTTGTTGGGGTTGGAAAGCAACAGCACGCGCGTACGGGGCTTGAGGGCGGTGCGCAACAGCTCCGGCGGGAAAGCATAAGTATCGGCGGCGGAAAGGGGCAACGCGCGCGCAACTCCACCGGCCCGGGTTATCAGCTCTCCGAACCCAAACCAGTTAGGTGTGGGCAGCAGTACTTCATCACCGGGACGGAGTACGGTCTGGAGCAGCAGAAACAGAGCGGCTTTAGCTCCCGGCGTTACCACCACGTTTTCGGGGCTGATGTGGGCCGCTGGTACTGTTTGGCTAGGTTGCGCAATAGCCTCGCGCAACGCAGGTAAACCGGCCGCTTCCAGTACGGGCAGCGGCCCGGCCTGCATGCTGCGCACGGCAGCTTCGGCGGCTGCGGCCGGCGTGAGAAACGCGCCGTAGCCGGAAGCCAAGCTGATAGATTCGGTCATAGTAAACACCCGACTACTTCATTAAGCCGGCCGCAGCAGCACGTCGGCAAAGTAATCCTGCTCATCCGTGAAAACGTGCTGTACACGCAAACCGGCAGCCTGCGCTACTTCCGCAATGCTGGCGCGAGTGAATTTGTAGGAGTTTTCTGTGTGAATCATTTCCCAGGCCTTAAATGCTACCTCCCAGCCCACTGCTGCAAACCGAACGGTCTGGGCGCGGGTGCTGACCAGGAAAGACCGCACCGCACCGTTCAGCGGGTCGTAATCGGTGTAATGCTGCCAGTGGTCCAAGTCGAAATCGGCACCCAGCTCTCGATTGAGGCGGTGCAGCAGATTAAAGTTGAACGCCGCCGTTACGCCCTGAGCATCATCGTAGGCCGCCCTGATCTGGCGCGGGTCTTTCTGCAGGTCGAACCCTACCAGCAACCGGTCATCGGCCGTGAGGGGCTGGGCCAGGTGTTGCAGGAACCGGTGACGGTCATCAGGCAGGAAGTTACCGATATTGGAGCCCAGGAACAGCACCGCCTTACGCCCCGGCCGACTGGCCATCAGACGCAGGGCATCCCCGTAATCGGCCACTACGGTTTCTACGCGCAGTGTAGGCAGCTCGGCCCGCAGGCTGGCAGACAGCCCCTCCAGCGCCGCCGCCGAAATATCAACCGGCACGTAGGTGAACTGCGTGCCGCTGTCGAGCAGCTGACGCAGCAGGATTTTGGTTTTCAGTCCGTCGCCGGCCCCCAGCTCCAGCAGGAAAAAATGTTCGTCCGGATTCTGCGGGCGCAGCTCGGCGGCAATGGCGGCCTGGTGGCGCGTGAGAAGCGCAAACTCGGTGCGGGTGGGGTAATATTCCGGCAGGGCCATAATCTGCTGAAACAGGCGGCTGCCCTCGTCATCGTAAAAATACATGGATGACAGCGCCTTGAACGGCCGGCTCAGGCCTTCCTGAACGTGCCGGGAAAGGTCAGTAGCCACAAATTCGGGGGGGGCTGCGGGAGTAGAGAGAGTAGTAGCAGAGGGCATAGGAGAGAGGAGAGTCGTTGGCCGGTTCGAATGTAGCAGCAGGCAGCAAGGATTTGTACAAGGCTGCTCCTGTTACTGCCCCGGATCGGCCCTGGTATTGGTTGGAGAGAGGACGTCGGTAAGCAGGCCCGCAAACTACCGCGCCAGCCGGATGCCGGTGAACTGCCAGCGTTTATCGGCCTGGAAGAAGTTGCGGTAAGTAAGGCGGATGTGACTTTCAGGAGTAGCGCAGGAGCCGCCGCGCAGCACCAATTGGTTCACCATGAACTTGCCATTGTACTCGCCCAGCGCACCGGCGGCGCGCTGGTAGCCGGGGTAAGGGTGGTAGGCCGAGTACGTCCATTCCCAGGCGTCGCCCAGCAATTGGTGACACTGGTCGGCGGAGGCGTCGGCGGGTAGCGGCTGCGGGTCGAAGAGGCCGCTTTCCAGAAACGTGCCACCGGCTGCAGTGGCCCCAAAATGGCGGGCGGCAATTTCCCATTCCTGCTCGGTAGGCAGGCGGTGACCACGCCAGTTGGCGTAGGCATCGGCCTCGTAAAAGCTGATGTGGGTGACGGGGGCAGCCATGTTCACGGGCTGCAGGCCGTGGTGCGTGAAGCGGTGCCAGCGGCCGTGGTGCAACACCCAGTAGAGCGGGGCTTCCCAGGTTTGCTGCTGCACCAAATCCCAGCCTTCACCCAGCCAGTACCGGAAGTCCCGGTAGCCGCCTGCCTCCATGAATTCCAGGTACTCAGCGTTAGTGACCAAACGGTTCTGTAGCTCAAAATCGGCCACGTAAGTATCGTGCGGGGCCTGTTCGTTGTCGAAGCAGAAACCTTCCTCTTCAAAGCCGATGCGGTATACGCCGCCGGGCACCGGCAGCCACGCCATCGGCGGCGCCAGATGGGCGGGCGTAGGAGCCGAAGCCATTTGGTAGGCCGGGGCCAGGGGGCTGGTGCTCAGAATGTATTTGATGTCGGTGGCCAGCAGCTCTTGATGCTGCTGCTCATGCTGCAGGCCCAGCTCAAATACCTCCCAGCAGGCGGCTGGCAGGGTATCGGCAAGCGCCAGCAGCAGCTGCATGTGCTCATCTATGTGCTGCCGGTACTGGTAAACTTCCGCCAGCGCGGGGCGGGAGAGAGTACCTCGGTCGGCGCGGTTCACGCGGGAGCCTAGGGAGTTGTAGTAGGAGTTGAACAGAAAGGCGTAGTCGGGATGAAAAACCTGATAGCCGGGCAGATATTCGCGCAACAAAAAGGTTTCCCAGAACCATGTGGTATGAGCCAGATGCCACTTTGGGGGGCTCACATCAATAACGGGTTGCACTACCGTGTCTTCGGGCAGGAGCGGGCGGCACAGGGCCTCCGACTGCTGACGAACAGCCTGAAAGCGGAGAACGGGCGAAGAAATAGCGGAAGCAGATACCGAAACGGCAGCAGGAGCGAGTGACATAAGCAACGAGGGAAAGGCCGGATATAAAGATAACGGCATAACCCGGCCAGTAGTTTTGACGACAACCGTGGCAAGCACAACCGTGCGTGTTTCACAAAGCTGCTCCGTAGTTATACGGAGCAGCTCCTCAGTACAAAGTGGTATTTTGGCTATATCTGCTATTGTTTAGGCGTTTTTTAAGCTACCTCTCGCATCTATCAGCCGTAAGCAGACGACCTTCTGGTGCGAAGAATCTACTTGTTCACTAACTACCCAACCAAAGCTGATATGAATACGAAATCTGCCACCCGCCCCACCACTCCTGAAACACCTGTAGCCAAGCGTCCGCGTGGCTTTGCAGCTATGGATGCCGCCACCCAGCGCCGCATTGCCAGTGAAGGGGGCCGTGCCTCGCACCTAAGCGGGCGTGGACACCGCTTTACCTCAGAAGAGGCCCGCGCGGCCGGCCGCAAGGGTGGCCAAGCCAGCCGTGGGCGCGACAACACTCAGGGCAACGTTGCAGAATAAGCTGCTGAGAATGAAAACGGAGCCGGTTTTGCCGGTTCTGTTGCCTTACCGCGCCGCCTTCCTTACCGGAAGGCGGCGTTTGCGTTACGGGAGGAGGCGTATATTGCTGCTCCCTGCCTCCGGCTCTTTTTTGCTCCGTTTATGCTCCAGCTGCGTCATTCCCACCGTGTTCTGCGCTTCAATTTTCCGGCTCGTACCTCTCGCGGGGCTCTCACGGAGCATACAGCGTACTATCTGCACCTGTATGACACCAACCAGCCGGAAGTAACGGGCATTGGCGAAGCCGCTCCGCTGGCCGGTCTCAGCCCCGACCACCGCCCCGATTTCGCCCCTACACTGGAAGGGTTTGTGCGGGAATTCAACCGTCGGCAGCTGCGCAACCTATTGCCCGGAGAAGCCGCCGAGCTGGTTGGCCCCGAGTGGCCGGCCCTGCGCTTTGCTCTCGAAACGGCTACCCTTGACTGGCAGAATGGCGGCCGGCGCGTGCTCTATGATAACGCCTTCAGTCGGGGAGAGGCCGGGCTGCCTATCAACGGGCTGGTGTGGATGGGCGACGCAGCCTTCATGCGCCAGCAGATTGAGAAGAAGCTAACGGAAGGCTACAGCTGTCTCAAACTCAAAATCGGGGGGCTGGATTTCGCCGCCGAGCTGGAAATCCTGCGGGAAATCAGAGCCGTGGCTGGTCCCGGGCAGCTTACGCTGCGCGTAGATGCCAATGGCGCGTTCAGCCCCCACGAGGCCCTGCCGAAACTGGAGCAACTGGCCCGCTTCCACCTGCACTCCATCGAGCAGCCCATTGGGGCGGGACAGTGGCATGCTATGGCCGAAATCTGCCGCCACTCGCCCGTGCCCGTTGCCCTGGATGAGGAGCTGATTGGCCTAACCGAGCCTGCGCAGCAGCAGGAGCTGCTGGACCTGATCCGACCGGCTTACCTGATCCTGAAGCCTACTTTGTTGGGTGGGCTGCGGGCTAGCCTGAACTGGGTAGCGCAGGCCGAAACCCGGCAGATTGGCTGGTGGCTTACCTCCGCGCTGGAGTCCAACATCGGGCTGAACGCGGTTAGCCAGCTGGCGGGCTCCTACGCTACGCCCGGTTTTCCGCAGGGGCTGGGCACCGGTCAGCTGTACCACAACAACCTAGCCGCGCCGCTGCACATCCGCGCCGGGCAGTTGCATTATAGCCCCACCGGCAGCTTGGAGGAGCCGGTGTAAATCCTGGCTGGCGAGTTCTACCGCGCTTTTATTGTGTTGGAAGCACAACCATGGGTTTCCTGAAAAAACTGCTGCAACAGCCGTGTTTTTTCAGTAACTTACCAGAGCTCTTTCTCTCCGGATATGTTACTGCGAATCTGTGCACTACTGCTGTTCTCGGGCCGCGGCCGGGCGGGGTGGTTTGGTGTGTTGCTGTTGTTTGCAAGTGCGGGTATTGCCCAGGCCCAGCCAGCCGCTTTCCGGTTTGAAAAAGTGCAGATGCGCAAGACCCGGATTCCTTTCCTGATTCAGCGTAACTTGATTGTGGTGGAAACCTGGCTGAACGGACGAGGGCCCTACAATTTTCTGCTGGATACCGGCATTGGTACTTCCCTCATTACCGACCCTCACTTGGGGCAGGAGCTTGATTTACCTATGGAAGGCCGCTTCCTGGTTGCCGGGGCCGGGGAAGAACGCCCGCTGGAAGCCTTCCAGATACCAGGCGTGGCTGTGCGCCTGTTGGGCGGAGTAGAAGCTCCCAAACTGCCCTTCCTGATTTTATCCGATGATGTGCTGAATCTTTCCGGCTACGTTGGTATGCCTATCCACGGGCTGCTGGGTTCCGACGTATTCCGCAGCTTTGTGGTGGAAATTGATCCGGAACGGCAACTGCTGCTTATGCACGAGCCAACGCACTATCGACCTCCCCGGGGAGGGCGCTGGGCCCGGCTGCCGCTGGATATGGAAGGCCGCAAAGCGTACCTGACGCTGCCGGTGCAGGTAGATGCCACCAGTACGCTGCCTATGAAGCTGGTGCTGGATACCGGCGCGGGGCATGCCCTCTCCCTCGAAACTACCTCCGATACCCGCCTACAGCTGCCAGCCACCCGCCTCCGGACGCCCCTGGGGCGGGGCCTCAACGGCAATATCAACGGCTACCTTGCCCGGGTGCCCGCGTTGCAGCTGGGGCGCTACCGGATGCCTTCTCTGCTTACCTCTTTCCCGGACGCTGCCGATGTAGCCCTGCGGGCCGAAGTGCCACGTAACGGCAACCTGGGCTTTGAATTGCTGAAACGCTTTCGGGTGATTATTGATTACCAGCACAACGTGCTGCTGCTGCGCCCGAATCTGATGTTCCGGGAGCCGTTTGAACACGATATGTGCGGTTTCGATATCTTGGCCACGGGTGCCAACTACCGCCAGTTTAAAGTGCTGCGCGTGGAGCCCGACAGCCCTGCTGACCGCGCCGGCCTTCAGGCAGGTGAGGAAATTCTGTCGATCAACCTTATTCCGGCTGAGTTTTTTACGCTGAACCAGTTCAGTCGGATGCTGCATTCAGAGGATGGCCGGCAGCTGCTGTTCGTGGTGCGGCGTACCGATGGGGAGCTGTACACAGCCACCGTGCGCCTGAAGCGCCAGATATAGCAGGAGTGTACCCGGCGCAACAAGCAACAATCAGGAAGTGAGCATCACTCTGCCCTGCATGGGTGGCCGCCTGCCTGCGGTAAGCCGCCACGCGTAAAGACCGTCCGGCAGCGCCGGAAGAGGTAACGGAATATCGGTGAGGCCGGCCGCTGCCTGCACGGTAGGCAGGGTACATACAGGCCGCCCCAGCAAATCATACAGCGTTATCTGTACGGGGCCTGCATCTGGAAGATATACGCTGGCCGTGCCGGTTCCCGCCACCAGCGGGTTAGGCCAGAAGCTGACGCGCATCGGTTGGGGCTCAATTACAAAGGACTGTACAGCACTGAAGCTGCCATTGGCCCCGGAATCTGCTTCATCCAGTTGCTGCAGCCGCACGTACCAGGGGCCGGGTGCCAGATTCGGGAGTTCCAGTTCGTACGTCTGGCTTTGGCTGGTGGTCCCCCGGCCGGCTACGAAGGCCACCTTGCGGAATTCCGGGTCGTGAGGACCCTGCAGCTGCACCTCGAAACCGGCATTGTGCAGCTCCTGGGCCGTTGCCCAACGCAGCAGCGCCGTGGTGCCTCGGGCAGTAGCTGCAAAGCGGGTGAGCGTAACCGGTAAAGGGCCGCTCAGGGTAATATCGGCGTTATTGATGTCAAAAAATACGTTGTTCACCGCCTGTACCCGCAAGCGGCCGGTGGCCGTAAGCACATTGGGAAAGATAATCTGCTGGCTGCCGTCGTTGGCAGTACTGGCCGCCAGCACATACGGGAACGTCTGGCCACCATCGGCAGAAAAGGTAATGCGCACGTTGACCGCTCCGATAGGCGCAACGTCGGTATTGTTTACGCTCCAGGTCACCGTAAACGAACTGAGCGGCGGCTGGGCAAGGGCGGAGTTGGCGGCAGTAACCAGAAACGGACCGGCCGCCGTGGTCGTAATTGTAGTAGTGGCCGAGCCTACGCCGCCACCGCCTGCCCGGTTGTCGCGGGCCGTCAGGCGGAAGGTGAGGGCGCGGGCCACGGTAGGCAGCACTTCCCCAAGCGTGGCCATACTGCCGAGAATGTCGCTGAGACGGGGAAACGTGCGAGTAGGCACGGCAGCCGGTGCAAAAGCCCGGAACAGCGGGGCCGTTGTGCTGGTGGCAGCGGCGGCCGGTGCTCCGCCCTGGCTGCTCTGGTTCAGCTGCTCCCAACTGTACGTCAGTGCGTCGCCGTTGGCATCGGTAGCCGAGCCCACCAAGAAAAACGGGGTGCCCTGGGGAATGGTATAGCCCGGCCCAGCCGTAACGACCGGGGCGGCGTTGCCGGTGCTGGTGGAAACCGGGCAGGCCCCGCCGTAATTAGGGCGGGTATCAAGCACATAGCTCCGGATTTCGTCCTGGCTGATGGCATGAAAATACGGGCCGGAGCTGGACTGAATATTATCGGTCCCACAGATGCCGGCATACGCCATAATGGTAGTACCGCTGCCGGGTTCCATGGCCGTTTGGCGGTTCCGGTTCCCATTGCAGCCGCCCGTCACACTGTTAAACGTGTGGTTGCCCCCAAACTGATGCCCGATTTCATGCGCCACGTAATCCACGTAAAACGCATCGCCAACGGGGCGGGGCAAGCCGGTTACTCCCCAGGCTTTTATATTGACATCACATACTGCCTGCAGAGTTGCAACGCCGCCGCCGCCTGTACTGAATACGTGCCCGATATCATAGTTCGCGGAGCCGATTACCGCATCTACGTTCGTTTGATTTTCATCGAGCAGTACCCCACCATCATCATTGGTGTAGGGGTCGGTGGCCGGCGTGAGGTAAATCAGCCGGTCATTACCGTCAATAAGCACCAGCCGGATGGCCAGCTCCCTTTCGTAGATACCCGTCACCCGGTTTACAGCAGTTGCCATAGCCGCCAGCACGTTGGTTTTAGTAGCGGCCACTGCCGGAGTAGCACTTGTGGTTACGGCCGTGGCATACTCCCCCGTACACGCCAGCGCCAGGCGGTAGGTGAGTAAGGTGCCGCCAAAGGCTGCGGCTTGGTTGCGGGTGGACACTGCTGGCTGCTTGCCAGCCAGTACCCGCAGTTCACAGGCCCAGGACTGCGCCGGACGCCCGGCGGCTTTGCTGGTATAAGTGCCTTGGGCCGCGTCTACTGGCTCTATTAGCACCGGGCCGGCCGGGTGTCCCAACAAATACCCATGAAATCCTTATGGAGTCAGGTCGAAGCGGGCCGTAACGGTGGGGTGCTGCAGGCTTTGGCCGGCGTAGGTCTGAATGTTCGGGTAGTGGGTAGCCAGCTCTGGAGCCAGCACGGGCACCTGCCACACCCGGAAGGTTTCCGTGGTGCCGTCGGGGAGAGGAACGGGAAGCAGAATGCCGGCTGCTGCCCGGGCTTCGGGAGGAGCCATACGCAGCAAGGCTTCCAGCGTGGTGGCATTGGTAACTGCTACGCGGCCCGAGGAGCCGGAAGCAGTGGCAGTGGCGACAGTTTGCCAGGCCAACGGTGCTACCCGGGCGGCTGGCTGTTGGGCGTACGTCGGGCCAACAGGTAGCCATGCCAATCCGCATAGGAATAGTAAAACGATTTTCATATCGAGAGGCGACTGAAATATGGGTGAATATATATTTAAATTATTTCAATAAATATTTGAATATATAAAATAAAAAGTACTGCTCAAGGCAGGGTGTAGTAACTCGCTCGGGCGGCTTTTACAGCGGATTATCAGCCGTGAGCCTGGCAAAATCAGTACATTAGAAGCCCATCGTTTCGGTCTGTTCCCTCATCCGCCGCTCCGCCCGCCCATCCATGGCTCATCCTCCCGCTGCGCTGCCTCAGCCATCTCCCGCTATTCTGGCGAACCAGCATATTTACAGTGATTATTTCGATGAACACTTCGTTGAAACGCTTGACCGGAACATTCTGCAGCTGCTGGATCGGGTGTGGTTCCGGTCGAAGTTGGTTGGCTTCGAAAACTATCCGCAGCGCAACAACCCCGAGCGGCCGCTGATTTTTGCCTCCAACCACTCGGGTATGGCCTTTCCCTGGGACGCTATGGTGGCCCTCTCGCACCTATGGCGCGTGCTGCCCGACCTGCGCGACCTGCCCCGGCCCTTGTCGGCTCCCATGCTCTCCCAGTCGGCCCTGATGAACCCGTTTCAGGTGCAGGATTTCTGGAAACGCTGCGGTTGTGTGGATGCCACCACGCTCAACTTCGAGACGATGATGTATTACAACGACCACAACCTGATGCTGTACCCCGAAGGTGTACCAGGCATCGGCAAGGGGTTCAACAACAAGTACCGGCTGCAGCGGCTAGCTACCAGCACCGTACGGATGGGCATCCTGCACCGCACCGATATCATCCCGTTTTACACCATCAACGGCGAGTACCTCAACCCCTATACCTACAGCTGGGACTGGGTAAACCGGCTGAGCAAGAAAATCGGGATTCCGTTTATTCCAATGGGCCCCGTGATTCTGCTGGTGCTGCTGCAGCCCTGGTTTTTTTACATGGCTTTTCCGGCCAAGCTGACCTTCGTACTAGGCTCCCGCATCAAGCCCTACGAGCTAACCAACAAGACCACCGATGAGCTGACCCGGCCCGAGTACGAGGACCTCTCGAACCAGGTACGCGCCCGCATGCAAGCGGAAATGGACGCTGCTGTGCAGCAGTACGGCCAGCAACCCTATCAGTGGAAAGAGCTGTGGCAGCGCATTAAGGAAAACTGGCGATACTTCCCGTTTTTCCTGCCTTGGGCCTGGCCTGCGCTGTTCCGCGAGTTTGAGCGGCAGTACATGCGCCACGGCCGGCGCGACTTCGACCTGGATTTGCGCAGCCCCGGCGCATACTGGCGCATGTTGTGGCGCAACCCCTTTACCCTCACCTTCTTTATTCCCGTAGTAGGTTGGATTCCCATTGCCATCCGGGGGTACAAGGGCCACCGGATTACTAAGTGACAGATCAGAGGGCAGGGCTGCTCAGCCCGCCACTGCCTGCTTTTCAGAACCCAGCTACCAGTACTCAGCCTCCCATGAAGAATGAACGCATAGCTCATTCTTCAGAAAAATCCCCACCGCATACCCAATGCCCTCCACTCAACACCTGCTGCTCAAGCAGCTGCTTACAGCTGCCACCGGCCCGCTGGCCCGGCAGCGGCCCCGTCTGCCGGCCATGCGTCTGGCTTTCGAGCTGATGTCTTTTGGCCAACTGATGCCCTGGAACGTGTTTTTAGAAGACGCGGACATTAACGGCATGCCCGTTGAGTGGGTGCGGCCGGCCCAGGCCCAGCCTGGGCGGGTGCTGCTTTATCTGCACGGCGGGGGCTACGTGTTAGGCTCCCTGAACACGCACCGGGCACTGGTGGGCACGCTGGCGCAGCGGTGCCGCCTGTCGGCCCTGGCTATCAATTATCGTAAAGCCCCCGAATATCCGTTTCCGGCCGCCCTCGATGACGCGCTGCTGGCTTACCGCTGGCTGTTGGCGCAAGGCTACGAGCCCGCCAACATCATGGTAGCCGGCGACTCAGCCGGCGGAGGGCTGGCACTGGCACTGCTGGTGGCCCTGCGTGATGCGGGTGATGCGCTGCCGGCCGCTGCCATCGGCCTCTCGCCCTGGACCGATCTGCTCCTGCCGGTCGGTACGCTGCGGCGGGTGTGCCAGGAGGAAAGCCAGGTGCTGGAAGCCCTGGAAATCCGGGGCTGGGGGCCACTTTACGCCGCCGAAACTTCTCTGGCGCACCCGCTGGTATCGCCAGTGCAGGCCGATTTGCGCGGGTTGCCGCCATTACTGATTCAGATTTCTGACGCCGAGGTGCTGGGAGAAGATGTGCAGCATTTTGCCGCCAAAGCCCGCGCCGCCGGCACGCCCGTTACACTGCAGGTATTTGAGGGTTTGGTGCACTGGTGGCATTTGTTCTGGCGTTTCCTGCCTGAAGCTCGTACCGCCCTTGATCAGGTAGCCGCTTTCACGCACCAGGTTTGGTCTGACAAGACTAGTATAGCCGCGAAGCAAGCCGCCTGAAACACGGCATTTTGCGCATTTGGCAGAGAGTCTTGTATAAACCGTGAGAACCTGAAACAAAAATATATCCTCATGTTCAACTATATAGCGGCGTTTTCGTAGGTTTGTTGAAAGTAGTAGGCTTGCATACTACTTTGTTAAATTGCAGCTCTTGCTTCGGCCCTTTATTCTTTTCTCACCCTCTACTTTAACTGCTCAGCTCCATGGAAGATTTGTTTAAGAAATTCGTAAACGCCGGTGTCGGCTTCGTGTCACTTACCAACGACCGGGTGCAGAAAAGCATTGATGCGCTGGTGAAAGAGAGCAAGCTTTCGGAGCAGGAAGGAGCCAAAATCATGGACGACCTGAAAAAGAACACGGATACCAAGCGCAAAGAGTTGGAAAAGCAGGCACAGGGCCTGGCCGCCCGGCTGCTCAAAACCGTGGGCGTAGCGCCAAATGCCGATGTGGAAGAGCTTAAGCGCACTGTAAAAGGTGCAAAGTCGTCGGCTTCTGCGGCTGCTCCCACTAAGAAGTCTCCAGCTTCCAAGCCTGCTGCTACAGCCAAAGCGGCAGCTACCGGAACGGCTAGCAAAGCGGCCGGTGCCGTAAAAACGGCGGCTGTCAAAACTAGCACTGCTGCCAGCAAAACTCAAAAAACGGCGGCCGGTAAAGCCGGTGCGGCCAAAAAAGAAGCCAACGGTACCGCTACGGCGGAAAGCAACACGTAAGTTGTTGCAACAAGTCTGTGAAACCCCGGCCGTTAGCAGCGGGCGGGGTTTTTTATGTGCTTATTTCGCAGCCTGAACAGCTTTCAGCGCTATTCGTTCTGCTCTGAACAGCCGGGCCTCATCTGCGAAATCCGACAATTCGTCTAAATCCGTGATGCATGTTTAAGAACACCATATCCAACCTCACGCGCATCCGGCAGGTAGCCGAGGTGCTGATTCGTTACGGCTTCGAGGACGTAGTGACCAGCACGGCATTGCGGCGGCTGGTGCCGCAGAGTCGGCGCCGCTCATGGCAGGAGGGGGAGCAGGCGGTGTTCGAAACCACGCGCTGGCAACGGATTCGGATGATTATTGAGGAGTTGGGACCCACCTTCATTAAGCTGGCTCAGGCCTTGAGCAACCGCGCCGACCTGTTGCCGCAGCCGCTCATTGATGAGTTTGAGAAGCTGCAAAGCAACGTGCCGCCGTTTCCGGTGGCGCAGGCCCGGCGCATTATCGAGCAGGAGCTGGGCCGGCCGTTGGAGGAGGTGTTCAGCGAGTTTGAGGAGGTGCCGCTGGGCTCCGCCAGTATCGGGCAGGTGCACGGGGCACGCCTGCTCACGGGCGAGAAAGTGGTGGTGAAAGTACAGCGTCCCGATGTGCAGGAAAAAGTGCGCACCGACTTGAGCCTGCTACATGAGCTGGTGCGCCTGACCGCTCCTTTTCTGCGCCGCCAGGGCCTAAGCAACCCCCAAGACATTGTGGATGCCTTCGAGCGGAGCATGACTAAGGAGCTGGACTATACCTCCGAGGCCCGCAGTATGGAGCAGTTTCGCAAGCTCTATGAGGACTACGACTCATTCTATATTCCGCAGCCGTACCGGGAGCTGAGCACCAACCGCATCTTGGTGATTGAGTTCGTAAGTGGCTGCAAGATTACGGATAAGCCGCAGCTGCTAGAATGGGGCCTGAGCCCGGAGAAAGTGGCCGAAACCGGCATGGATATCTACCTGACCCAGATTTTCGAGTTTGGGGCTTTCCACGCCGACCCGCACCCCGGCAACGTGCTGGTGCGCCCCGACGGCACGCTGGTGCTCATTGATTTCGGGATGGTGGGCCGCCTCAGCAAGCAGCAGAAGTACGCCTTTGCGGGCGTGTTCATTGGCATGGCCCGGCAAGATGCGCGCAGCATGGCCCTGAACTTCCGCCGGCTGGCCCTTACCTCCGAAATACCGGATATGCGCGCCTTCGAAGCCGACCTCAGCCAGCTGATTGAGGATTTCGCCTTGCTCGACGTGAAGGAAATGAGCATGTCGGACCTGGCTGATGCGCTCCAGAACATCATCTACCGCTACAAGTTGCAGGTGCCGGGCTCGGTATTCCTGATTTTGCGGGCGCTGGTGATTCTGGAAGGTATTGGGAAGGTGCTGCACCCGCGTTTCAACACGTTCGAGTTCGTGCGGCCTTACGGGGCGCGCATTATTGGGGAGCAGTACTCGCGGGAAAATATTCAGAACGAGGCACTCTACACCGGCACCCAGCTGCTGGCCCTGCTGCAAACCCTGCCCAGCGACGTGCGCCAGATCATGCGCAAAATCTCGCGCGGTGATTTACGAGTGCGCGTGGAGCTAAGCGGCTATCAGCTCCTTATGCGCAAAGCCGACCAGTTAGTGAGTCGGGGTATTCTGGCGGCGGTGGCGGTGGCCGTTATTGTGTTTGCGGGTCTGAGCCTACTGGGGCAATATCCGGCCACCATGCCCTTCTACCGGGGCCTGCCGGTGGTAACGTGGTATAGCCTGGGCCTCGCCGCGTTTCTGCTGCTGATTTTGTTTATTCTGGGTACCAAGAACGAGCGGCGGCGGGAGTAACAGCGCTTCTCAGGGCATCTTGCTGATCAGTGTAGACGCGGTAAAAGTCCGAATCAAAAAGACCTGAAATGCAGCGAAAAACCGGATAAAGCCTGTATTTAGCAAAATTTCATCGTGTGTTGTCCTTTGCAGAAAGTCTGGATAAGGACAACTTTGGCATATAGTTCTTTGCTGATGTAGTTCACCTTGCGTCCGCCTTCTGCTACTTGGCAGGGCACACGCACATGCTACACTGCACCAACTTTACCTCCTCCCTCGGCCGCTTCCTGCTGCTGCCACTCCTGTTGCTCAGCACTGCCACGGCGGCCACGGCCCAAACCACCGACGACCAGGAATCTTACGAAACCCAGAAGCGGCTGAGCGTGGGCGTCACGAAGTACGCTGAGGCGCGGGTGGCCCTGACCAGCTTTATCCGGAGCCGGGCGGCGCGGGTGCAGAAGCAAGAAGAGACCCCCGAGCAGCTCACCGCCGAGTTCAGCCTGCCCACCCGCGAGCTGCCCCGGCTGGATTCTTTGACCGCCACGCTGGGCTACGTGCTGGAAAACAACCTCAACGCCCGCAACCTGGCCCCTCGCCTGCAGGAATTGCGCACCCAGGAACAAGCTGAAGTAGCGCAACTCACTCGGAGTGAAGAGCGCCTGCGGGAGGCTAAGCTCACTAAAGAGGAGCGACAAGACGCGCAAGAGGAAGTAGCCCGCCATGAAACCAGATTGCAGCAACTCCGGCAGCAGCAGCAGCAGCTAACTAGCCACCAAGGTCAGGCCTACGTAACACTGCGACTGTTCGATGAAATCAGCTTCCCTACGGGCAACCGGCGCGTGAGCTTCGTGAACATGCCGGGCGTAGAGTACGGCTACCTGCGGCTGGATAACCCCAAAGTCGGCCTGACCAGCCCGGCTTACCAGGGCTACGCTATCAAGTATCTGTTTACGCGAGGCAAGAGCTACTTCAACCTAGGCGTGTACAAGCCTACCACCACCACCAAGTCGGACTCAGCTTTCGTGAATGAGCTGTTCGTCATCAACTTCGGGCAGGATTTCTACCCACGCAACTTCGGGCGGGGCCGCCGCCGCTACCTCAACCTGTACACCAGCTACCAGGTGGGCGGCTTCATCCTGAACCGCAACGACGACCAGAAGAACGAGTTCATCCCCAATCTGAACCTGGGCCTGGGAATAGAACTGCTCAAAACCCGCCATGTTCTGCTCGATACCAAGGCCAGCTACTTTGTGCCTCTGAACAGCCACAGCCGCGACCTGCGCGGGCTGCTGGGGCAGGCCTCGTTCAACTTTGTGTTTTAGTGGTATCTAAGCACGTATAATTATTCCGCGTCTATCACCCCGTTTCAGGTCTTGAGAGTCGATACCATTTCAACACCGAATATGTCACGTAGTACAGCTGCCTTCTGCAGAGCAGACTCCTGCTTATCAACGACTGCAATGATACCGATACGAGAATTTTCGACGCTGAGTAGTACGCGGTACAAGCCATGTTGCTGCACCTTTATGCTTGGCGCAATTGAGTCATGCAGGGTATATGCAGCATTGAACGGGGCAACTGAAACCCGCATAACAGCAGGCAAATGAACCCATTCTCCCTGACGGAAGCCAAGCAGCCAGTTATAGGTTCGATAACGGCGAGTTTGCGCATCCAGGGTTATGCCTTCATAGCTTGACAGCATAACGTAGCCAACCAGCAGACAGGCAGGACCCGATAGCAGCTGGATGAAGGTTATGCCATCCGAGAAGAAACTGGACATGGTTTGCAGGAAGGCGAGTAATCCAAACCCAACGAGTACATAGCCGACAATCCGGGCGGCGGGAGAAAACAGGTACTTAACTTTCCCGTCGTAGCTGCGTGCTGAAATAGAGGCCATTTAGAACTACAAATGTGTTTGCTGGTACACCAGCCGAAACGGTTTGCCTAAAACTACAAAAGCCGCTGCAACTGTTGCGGCGGCTTTTGTAGTATTTATAAACCCCAAAGTTTACTTCAGCTGCATATCCTTAATGATGCGCTGGGTTTTCTTGTCGGCCAGGTTAAAGTTTACAGAACACTTCAAGAACTTATGTATGCTAGGCTGAAACTATTGGTAACCCTAAAATGCCAGGCCAACGTCAAGGCGCAACGCAACCCGAATTGGATCAAACGTATAGTCCACCCGACCCTCTATCGACAATTTGGGTTTTGGAAGCAGTAAGCCTATCCCTGCTGCTGTGCCTATGTTGTTGGTGATAGGTATGTTGATTGGTTTGCGTACAGGAGAGGCCTTATCAGAATCCTGAAATACTTCTGCCGACTTACGATTGAAGTTAAAGGAATAGGAAGGACCCACGCTGATGTAAGGCCGCCAGTTAATTCCGGGCAAAGTATACCGTAAGAGCAATGGTATCTGAATCTGGGCGTAATCGATTTCTATGGCGCGAGTGGTAGTATACGTTGCGTAACCATTGTAGACGTTTACCGGCTCATAGCCACTTTTAATTTTTGCGTATGTTACTTCCGTTTGCAAACCCCAAGCTCGTTTGGAGCTAATCCACAGATATAGTCCGGCTTGGTAGCTAAGCAGGGACTCCTGCTTCCCTAATATGACACTTTGTTCGGTGAAACGAGTAATATTCGCTCCTGCTTTCACTCCAAATTGCGTGCGATATCCGCCTATCGTAACCGGAGAGCTACTGGCCTGTTGCGGATACCGGCAGGCATTGTAGGTTTGTACTAAGTGTTGCAGGCTACCCGTGTTGTAGCGGTAAAGGCTCTCGATGCCAAAGTTAGAAAAATCCAGTTTTTCGCAGCCAGGCATCACCCGCAGATAAGCCAGCCGTGGGGTTCGTGGCTGAATTTCAATTACGTAAGCAGAGTCCTGCGGCTGTAAGAAAAACCGTAACTCGCCTTCCGCGTTTTCACCCGAGTACAGCGACACCGGACCATTCAACAGAGGCGTCAGAAATTTCGGGTTAGCTTGGTGGTCTACCCTCTTGCTCACTCGGATTGGCCCAGTTTCATCACCGTAAGCGGCCGCCTGAGAGGCACTGAACGTCTGAACTGGCTGGTTCGGCTGCCGGAGTTGAATTTGCTGGAGGCGCTTGCTGAAGACCGTTTGCCCGCGCAAAGTATCTCCGGATGATGTAATCACGAAATCATTCGATGTTTTTTGAGCTGCTACAGTACCCGCAAATAGTGTCAATAAAGGAAGAAGATAGACAGCTCGCATGAGGTGATAGTAATCAGGAAAAGAGTAGATAAAACAAGCAGCGTGCAGCGGGATTGACCGAATGTGTATGCTGCTGACCGATGCAATATTACGGTTTGCACTGAGCTATATCAAAGTATTACCGGCCTTGCGGTTGCCTGAGCAGCGTATTGCCGATAGATAGTCCATCCGACCGATCAGAACAGGTAGCTACGGTCTTCTTGTAGAGCAAATAAAGGGCGTACCAATTGGCAGTAACCGCAGAGAAGCCGGAACTGATGCCGTTCCGGCTTCTCTGCGGTTACTCACAAATCAGAAAGACTATTTCAACTGCATATCCTCAATGATGCGCTGGATTTTTTCGCCGGCCAGCTTGTCGGCCAGGTCGAAGTCCACGGCCGATTTGAGGGGCTGCCGCACGCTGAAGTAGAACTTGATTTTGGGCTCGGTGCCGCTGGGGCGGGCCGAGATTTTGCTGCCATCTTCCAGAATGAACTGGAGCACATTGGAGCTTTCTAGGCCGGTTTCGGTTTCGAGGTTGGTGCGCAGGTCGCGGATGCGGCCGGTTTTGTAGTCGCGCAGCTCCACCACGGGCAGGCCGGCAATGGTGCGGGGTGGGTTGGCGCGCAGCTCGGCCATCATTTCCTGAATTTCCTCGGCCCCGCGCTGGCCTTTTTTGGTGAGCGAAATCAGGTGCTCCTTATAGAAGCCGTAGGTCAGGTACATCTGCACCATTTCCTGGTAGAGCGTGCGGCCCTGGTGCTTGGCGGCGGCGGCCATTTCGGCCAGTAGGGCGCAGGCCGATACGGCATCTTTGTCACGCACAAAGTCACCAATCATGTAGCCGTAGCTTTCCTCGCCGCCCCCGATGTACTGCTGCTGACCTTCCAGGTCGCGGATGATGCCGGCAATGTACTTGAAGCCGGTCAGCGTCTGGTAGGCTGTCACGTCGTGGTGGCGGGCAATATCGCCGAGCACGTCGCTGGTTACAATGGTGTACACGATGAAGTCCTGGGGCGTCATCTTGCCGGCCTGTTTGCGGGCTGAGAGCAGGTAATGCGTCAGCAGCGCCGCCGTCTGGTTGCCGTTTACCAGCACCCAGTCGCCGTGGTTGTTTTTTACGGCAATACCCACGCGGTCAGCATCAGGGTCGGTGGCTAGCACCAAATCGGCGTCGAGGGCTTTGGCCTGGTCGAGGGCCATTTGCATGGCAACTTTCTCCTCCGGATTCGGCGACTGTACCGTGGGGAAATTGCCATCAGGCGTAGACTGGGCTTCCACGATGCTCACGTTAGTGAAACCTAACTGCGCCAGCGCCTGGGGCACCAGCGTGATGCCTGTGCCGTGCAGCGGCGTGTACACAATTTTCAGATCATGCTGGCGCTGGATGGCGGTAGGGTTGATGCTGAGCTGCTTTACCCGGGCTAGGTAGGCCGCGTCGAGGTCGGAGCCGAGGGCGTGAATCCGGCTGGTATCGGCCTGAAACTTCACGTCGCTGACCGAGTGAATGGCTTCTACCTCGCGAATAATATTTTTATCGTGCGGGGCCACTACCTGCGCGCCGTCGTTCCAGTACACCTTGAAACCGTTGTACTCCTTGGGGTTGTGCGAGGCTGTGACTACGCAGCCGCTCTGGCAGCCCAGCTCCCGGATGGCAAACGACAGCTCCGGCGTAGGCCGCAGGGCCTCAAACAAGTACACCGTGATGCCGTTGGCCGAGAAAATATCGGCCGCAATGCGGGCAAACTCGGCGCTGTTGTTGCGCGAATCGTGGGCAATAGCCACCTTGATTTCCTGGCCTGGAAACGACTGCAACAGGTAGTTGCTCAGGCCCTGGGTGGCCATGCCCAATGTGTAGCGGTTCATGCGGTTAGAACCCGCGCCCATAATGCCGCGCAGACCGCCGGTGCCAAACTCCAGGTTGCGGTAAAAAGCGTCCGACAGAAAATCCTCCTGGTTTTCGGCCTGCAGCTGCCGGATTTCGGCGTGCGTGTGGGCGTCGTAGCTATCGGTGAGCCAGGTATTGATTTTGTCCTGAATGGTGGGCGTGAGGGCCATAGAGTAGGTGCTTTGGGGGGATTGAACTGGTTCAGAGAACGGGAGTAAAGAAAAGAGGTTTTTCCGTTATTGCGAGGAGGTACAGCGAAGCGCCCGAAGGACAGCGCAGCTAATCTGTCCTTTTTATTTCCCAAAGCCCTGGAAAATGAAAAGCCCCTGACGACTGGATCTGACGTCAGGGGCTTTTGAGCGAGTCTGAACTTCTGACTGCGTGAAGGACGGATTAGCTGCGCTGTCCTTCGGGCGCTTCGTCGGGCCTGCTCGCAATGACAGCGGCTTACAGGTTGCCGCGCAACGCCTGCTCGCGCTCAATGGCCTCGAACAGAGCCTTGAAGTTACCTTTGCCGAAGCTCTTGGCTCCCTTGCGCTGGATGATTTCGTAGAATACGGTAGGCCGGTCTTCCACGGGCTTCGTGAAAATCTGGAGCAGGTAGCCTTCCTCGTCGCGGTCCACCAGCAGGTTCAGGTCGCGGATGCTGTCCAGATCCTCGTCGATGTGGCCCACGCGCTCCAGCAGGTCGTCGTAGTAGGTGGCGGGCACCTGCAGGAACTCTACGCCGCGGCGGCGCAGTTCCGTGACGGTCGTGCGGATATCGTTGGTGACCAGGGCCATGTGCTGCACCCCGGGCGCGTGGTAGAAGTCGAGGTACTCCTCAATCTGGCTCTTTTTCTTGCCTTCGGCGGGCTCGTTGATGGGGAATTTCACAAAGCCGTTCCCGTTGCTGACCACCTTACTCATCAGGGCCGAATACTCGGTGCTGATGTCGTCGTCGTCGAAGGTGATAAGCAGCTTGAAGCCCATCACATCCTCGTAGAACTTCACCCACTGGTTCATCTCACCCCAGCCTACATTACCCACGCAGTGGTCCACTACCTGCAGGCCCACGGGCGCGCCCTGCGGAATGCCGCTGGATTTTGCCACGAAACCGGGCAGGAAAGGCCCCGAGTAGTTGCGGCGCTCCACGAAGGTGTGGATGGTTTCGCCGTAGGTGTAAATACCGGCCATTGTCACCGAGCCGTGCTCATCCTCGATGGTGTAGGGCTCAAAGGCGGGTTTGGCTCCGCGCTTGGTGGTTTCCTCGAAGGATTTGCGGGCGTCGTCTACCCACAGGGCCATTACCTTCACGCCGTCGCCGTGCTGAGCTACGTGGCGCGTGATGTCGGAATCGGGCAGGAGGGAGGTGGTGAGCACCAGCCGGATTTTGTTCTGCTGGAGCACATAGCTGGCCCGGTCGCGCAGGCCGGTTTCGGGGCCGGCGTAGGCCACTAGCTCGAAGCCAAAAGCGGCTTGGTAGTAGTAAGCCGACTGCTTGGCGTTACCCACGTAAAATTCTAGGTAATCGGTGCCGTTGAGGGGCAGGAAGTCGTGGGCGGGGTGGGCCTGCACGGCCGGCGAAGTCATGGTTTCCATGGCGGGAAGCAGTTGGGTGGCGGGTGGATGAGTTGACGGGAGTAAAAATACGGGAATACCCGAATCTGCGCCGAGTTGGTGGTCGGCTTAGGCAAGGCCCCGGCCTCGGCCATGGGATTTTCCCGAAACCTACGCACCTTTGTGGCACACCATTTTATTGCCCGTGGCTATGAACAAGGAGGACCTCAACCGCGCCCTTACCGCGCTAATCGAGAAGAAACAGACTCTGCACGAGCTTTCGTACGACGACACCCGCTACGACGAAGTAGAGGAGGAGCTGCACGACCTGGAAGACGATTTCAACGACGAATACGGCGCGTTCCTGGAAGCGGCCCTGGAGAAAGTCCACAACGACCTGAACTCCGATACCGATGTGCTGCTGCCCACCGCCTACCTGCCCTCCAGCACCGGCGGGACCCCTTCGCCCAAAGAAGGCGTATGGGTTGACTCAGAAAAATACCCCGGCAAAGAAGCCCGCATCACCCTCATTCCCAATCCCACCCGCATTGTGCTTACCGTAGGTAAAGCCGTGCAGCAGGAGCTGTGGCAAGCCTAAACCGGAAGTGAAACAGCAGTAAAAGGTGAAAAGTAGAAGCTCATGCGCGGGCTTTTACTTTTCACTGCTCACTCCTTGCTTCTCAATTTTTAACATGCTCTACCGCATTGCCCAACCGGCCGACTGGCAGCAGGCCCAGGACACCGGCTTTTTCGCTAGTGCCGATTTAACGGCCGAGGGCTTCATTCACGCTTCGGAGCTGGCCCAGGTGCTGGAAACGGCCCGGCTGTACTATCGGAACAGTCCCGATGCGGTGCTGCTGGAAGTGCCGGAAAAGGGCTTAGCAGCGGCAGGCGTGCGGGTAGAGCGGGAGTGGGCTGCCGGGCGGCAGGCATGGTTTCCGCATGTATTCGGCCGCATTCCACTGGCTTCCATAAGCCGCTGCTGGCCCTTCCCAGTAGCGCCGGATGGTAGCGCGCAACTGCCCCCGGAGTTGGGCTGAGCTGAAATCGGCTTTATTCTTGCTTTTGGCACTATACAGGGCCGGGTCGATGATCGGCCCGGCCTTTTTAGTATTCGGTTACCCGTTATTCCTTCCCTACTGATGGTTACGTTTACTTCGTTGGCTGCGCGTGCGCTGCTCCTGGCTGCCGTGCTGTTTCTCACTGCCTGCGGTGCCACCTCCTTTCTGAATGTGAGCCCCACCCGCCCCGATGGCCCCTGGGTAAACGGCCACCCCACCAGCTTCTTCAGCCACCCCGACAGCGTATATGTGCGTCTAGGGTTTATTCGGGCCGAGGAGCGGGAGCTGGTTTTTGAAACGGACATCCAAAACTACTCCGACCATCCGATCCGCATCTCGCCCGAAACCTTCTACTACATGGCCCTGCCCGACACACTGGCTGACACTGTAGCGGCACCTGCACAGTACTTCGAGGCCCGCGTACTGGCCGCCGACCCCGAGCTACGTCTGGCGCAACTCAAGGCTAAGTTGGCGAAGGAAGCCCAAAAAGCGGAAAACGTCAGCTGGTTCGAAATACTGACGCTTGCCACGCACGCAGTGGAGGATGTGGCCAGCATCAAGAAAAAAGAAACCGCCGAGCAGATTGCCGAACGGGAGTATCGTCACCAGTCCGACAACGCATATTTCGATGAGCAGCGCGAAACCCATGCGCAAAACGCCGACAACCTGTACAGCACCACCCGTACCCTGGAAACAGTAGCCCTGCGGCATGATACGCTGCAACCGGGCCAGCGCATGACGGGCCAACTCTATTTCCCGCGCCTGGATGCTGCCCGTAAGTTACGCGTAGTCGTGTTCTTTGATGAGCGGCCGGTACAGTTCAACTTCACCCAGCACCTGAAAAGCTACTAGTAGAAGAAGGTTTCTATCAACCAACGAGGCCCTTTCCACTGCAGTGGAAAGGGCCTCGTTGGTTGATCTATTCAGCTGCCTATTTGATGGCTATGGGCAATTCCTGGTTTTCCCAGCGCAACACCAAGCCCTGCGGATTTACCTCGTATACCAGCCGCTCCGCGAGAGTGGCGGTTTTGCGGGGTGTGGCTATCACGCGCAGCGCATCCTGTTTCTCATCGTATTTGAAGGCACCCCACTGCTTGGCCGTTTTGTTGAAAATAACGGTCCATTGCTTTTCAGTGGGAATGACGAAGAGGGCGTACGTACCGGCTGGCAGGGTTTTGCCTTCGATCTGCACGGGCTGGTCGGTGGTGAACGTGGTAGCCTCGTTGGCTCCGGCCCGCCATACCTGCCCGTAAGGCACCAAACTTCCCCAGATGGCGCGGCCTTTCACGGCCGGGCTGCTGTAAGCCACCGTGACAGTGGCTTTCCCAATTTTGCCAGTAGCAGTGGCAGCTGGGCTGGGCTTTTCTTTAGGAGCATCCTGGGCCTGGCTGTAGCTGGACCAAAGCAGAACTGCGAGCAGCAAGGTCAATACGCGGAAAAGGCGGAGGTTTTTCATGATATGGGAAAGAGAGTGAAAAAAATACCCAGCCTCGGGCGGGAGGCTGGGTAAATTACAAAATGGTGGCCGATTGGTTTGAAAACCACTTGCGGGAGGCTTACACAAAGTCAGCTAGTTCCAGCCAGCGCATGCCCTTGTCGTCGAGGGCGGTTTCGGTGCGTTTGAGCTCGGCAGCCCAGTCGGCCAGCTCCTGGTGGGAGCCGGTACCGGAGTTGAGCTTATCGATGAGTTCTTCCTTACGAATTTCGAGCTGTCCGATTTCCTTTTCCAGCGTATCGTACTCCTTTTTCTCGGCGAAAGTGGCTTTGCGCTTAGGGGCGGCGGGCGGAGCCGGGGCCACTACCGGTGCTGGAGCCGGGGCCGTCGCTACGGCTTTGGCGGCAGCGCGGGCAGCTTTGGCTTCCTTCTCGGCCGCTTCCAGCGCGGCTTCGGTTTCGCGCTCGGCCAGGTACTCGCGGTAGTCGGTATAGTTGCCGGGGAAGTTGAGCACGGCCCCGCCGGGTTCCAGCACAAACAGGTGCTCGGCCAGCTGGTCGAGGAAGTACCGGTCGTGGCTGACGATGAGCAGACAGCCGCCGAAGTGCAGCAGGAAGTCTTCCAGAATGTTGAGCGTGCCCAGGTCCAGGTCGTTGGTGGGCTCGTCAAGAATCAGGAAGTTGGGGTTCTTGATGAGCACGCGCAGCAGCTGCAGTCGGCGCTTTTCGCCCCCGCTCAGCTTGGTAACCAGCGTGTACTGCTGGGCCGGCGGAAACAGGAACAGGCTCAGGAACTGGCTGGCCGTGAGTACGTCGCCGTTGGCCAGCTCCACCACCTCGGCCACTTCCTTCACAATGTCAATCACGCGCTGGGAAGGGTCGAATTCCAGCTCCGTCTGGGTGTAGTAGCCGAACACGGTGGTCTGGCCCACCTCAATGGTGCCGGAATCGGGCTGGAGCTTGCCCGTGAGCATGTTCAGCAGCGTGGATTTGCCCGCGCCATTAGGACCCACGAGGCCGATCCGGTCCTTTTTCTTGAAGACGTAGCTGAAATCATCGAGCACCACGTTGTCGCCGAAGGACTTATTGAGGTGGCTGGCTTCGATGATTTTGCCGCCCTGGCGGGTGGTTTTCACGCTCAGCTCCACCTGCTGCTTGCTCAGGTTGGTGCTGGCTTTTTCCTTCGTGATGTAGAAGGCGTCGATGCGGGCCTTCTGCTTGGTACCGCGGGCCTGGGGCATGCGGCGCATCCAGTCCAGCTCCTTCTTGAATAGCTGACGGGCCTTTTCCACCTCGGTGGCCTGGCGCATCTCGCGGTCAGCCTTTTTCTCCACGAAGTAGGCGTAGTTGCCCTGGTAACGATACATTTGGCCTTGGTCCAGCTCCACAATTTCGTTGGCTACGCTGTCGAGGAAGTACCGGTCGTGGGTGACCATGAGCAGCGTCAGGTTCGGCGACGACAGGCGGTTTTCCAGCCACTCGATGGTAGCCAGGTCCAAGTGGTTGGTAGGTTCATCGAGCAGCAGCACGTCGGGCTCTTCGATGAGGACGCGGGCCAGGGCCACGCGCTTGCGCTGCCCGCCCGAGAGCATGCTGATGTTGCGGTTGAGCAGCTCGCCCAGAATGCCCAGCCGGCTCAGAATCTGCTGCACCTGCGCCTCGTAGTCCCAGGCATTCAGCGCGTCCATGCGCTCCAGCACCCGTTGCAGGTCGTCGGATTTGTGGTCGGGGTCGTTCACGACGTGCTCGTACTCCTTGATGGCGCGGAGCGTATCGTTCTGGCTGGCGAAGATGGTTTCCTCCACCGTCAGGCTTTCATCGAACACCGGCTGCTGGCCCAGATAGGTCACCCGAATACCTTTGCGCGTGCTTACCAGGCCGGTATCGGGCTGCTCCAGGCCGGCCAGAATGCGCATCAGGGTGGTTTTGCCGGTGCCGTTGATGCCCACGAAGGCCACACGCTGGCCCTGCAACAAGCCAAAGTTCAGGTCCCGGAAAAGCCACCGGTCGGCATAATTCTTCGAAAGATTCTCAGCGGAAAGCAAATTCATGCCGCAAAGGTAGGGGCTAGGAGTTAGAAGCCGGGAAGAAGTAAGGAATGGTAAAAAGCAGAACGTCATTCCAAGTGGAGCGAGGAATGACGTTCTTTTACTTCTGCCTCCTGCCTCCTCATCCTATATCACCCGCACCCGGTCACGGTTGGTGTCGTCGCGCAGAATTTCGAGGCCACGGTAGGCCAGGGGGCGACCGGTATTGTGGGTCAGGGAGCCACCATCGGCGTGCAGGTGGGCCACGTCGAGGACCAGTTGGGTGTATTTCCGCTCGCCCAACTCAATGGCAATGGGGCGGCCGTGGCTGGGGTCGAAGGAGGCCAGGGCCTGGTCAATTTCCTCCAGAATCTTACTCATAGCGCAGAAAGGCAGGTCAGCAGGCGGGAAATATAGAAATATGTCCGGATTTCAGGCCGCAGTTCTGCCACTATTTCCCCACGCTTGAGCCGATATCAAAAAGCCCCGGCAGCTCCCGCTTTGGGAGCCACCGGGGCTTTCGGGCGAAGTACGGTCGTCAGACTACTTCTTCAGCAGCTTCAGCAGGGCTTCAGCAGCCGGTTCCGAGGAAGCCGGGTTCTGGCCCGTGATGAGGTTGTCGACCTGGGTTACGTAGGGGGCCCAGTCGGCACCTTTCGAGTAGTCGCCGCCGTTTTCCTTCAGCATGTCTTCCACCAGGAAAGGCACCACGTTCGTCAGCTGCACGGCTTCTTCCTCGGTATTGGTGAAACCAGCTACCGATTTGCCTTTCACCAGTGGCTCACCATTGGCGGCTTTCACGTGGCGCAGTACGCCTGGGGCATGGCACACGGCCGCCACGGGCTTGCCAGCGGCATACATGGTTTCAATTAGCTCAATCGACTTCTTGTCTTCGGCCAGATCCCACAAAGGGCCGTGGCCGCCGGGGTAGAATACGGCGTCGAAATCAGTGCCTGAAACCGAATCCAGCTTCACGGTATGAGCCAGGGCCTGCTGGGCGGCCTCATCGGCTTTGAAGCGGGTGGTGGCGTCGGTCTGGGCGCTGGGGTCGTCGCTTTTCGGGTCGAGGGGCGGCTGGCCACCTTTGGGTGAGGCCAGGGTTAGCTCGGCACCGGCATCCTTGAACACGTAGTAAGGCGCGGCAAATTCTTCCAGCCAGAAACCGGTTTTGTGGCCGGTATTGCCCAGTTGGTCGTGCGAGGTGAGCACCATCAGAATTTTCATCGGAAGGAAATTTTAGAGAGAAAAAAGAGGAAAAATGAAGCTGGTCGCTAGGCCAGCAACCGGTAAAGCGTCACGTTGCGCTCGGTGAGGAGCGGGACAATCTGGGCCGCCACCAGCTCTTTGTAGTGCGCCGAGGCCACGTGGGCGTCCAGCGCGGCCTGGTTGGCATACTGCTCGTAGAACAGGAAGTGCGCCGGGTCCTTGGGGTCCTGGTGGGCCACGTACAGCAGGTTGCCCGGCTCGTGGGCGCGCACGGCGGTGGCGGCCTCGCGCATCAGGCGGCAAATGGTGTCCACGTGCTCGGGCCGGGTGCGCCATTCGGCGGCCACGCAGATGATTTCAGCGGTAGTTGACATGGGACAGAAAGTTAGGTTTCGCGCCGAAGCGCCGAAAAACGCTAGGCCACTTTCACGATGGCCTTGCCAGTGTTGTCGCCCTTGAACAGGCCCAGGAAAGCGGCCGGAATCTGCTCGAAACCCTCGGTAATGGTTTCCTCAAACTGCAGCTTGCCCTGGCCGTACCATTCGGTGAGCTGCTTCACGCCCGCGGGCCACTGAGGCAGGTAGTCGCTCACGATGAATCCCTGGAGCCGAGTGCTTGTTTTGAGCAACTTGCCCTCGGGGCGTGGCCCCACGGGCGCTTCGGTGTTGTTGTAGGTGGAAATCTGGCCGCAGAGGGCAATGCGGGCGTGCTTGTTGAGCAGATCGTACACGGCATCGGTGATGACGCCGCCCACGTTATCGAAGTAGCAATCCACGCCGTTGGGCGCGGCGGCAGCCAGGGCCTGGGCCACGTCGGCGGTTTTGTAGTTGATGGCCTCATCGAAGCCCAGCTGCTTGAGGTAGGCCACTTTCTCGTCGGAGCCGGCCGTGCCAATCACGCGGGCGCCTTTGATTTTGGCTAGCTGGCCCACTACCATGCCTACCGCGCCGGCCGCTCCTGATACCACCACCGTTTCGCCCGGCTTGGGCTGGCAGATGTCGAGCAGCCCGAAGTAAGCCGTGAGGCCGGGCATCCCCAGCAACCCCAGGAAGTAGCTGATGGGGGCCTGGTCGGCGGGTACGTGGTTGAGGCTGGCGGCCGGGGCCACGCTGTATTCCTGCCAGGGCAGGTTGCCCACCACAATGCTACCCACAGGTAGGCTTTCGGCCTGACTTTCCACCACCTCGGCCACTACGCCGCCGGCAATGGGCTGGCCCACCTCAAACGGCGCCACGTATGATTTGGCGGCACTCATGCGGCCCCGCATGTAGGGGTCGACGCTGACGTAGCGGGTTTTTAGCAGTACTTCGCCGGCTTTGGGCGCGGGCACTTCGCGGATTTCAAACTGAAACTGGGCCGCTGTCGGCTCGCCTTGGGGCCGACTAGCCAGCAGAATGGTGTTGGTTTTCATAGGGAGCAGGAAAAGGAAGGAAATAGGGTGGAACCGCCTGACGCACTGACGTACGGAGGGCTCATAAGCTCAACGGTAGAAAAGATAGAGGGTTGAATACGGACTGCCCACCAAGTGGCGGCCGGTCCGTATTCAACCCTCTGGAAAGTACCGTCGCGGCTTAGGCGTTGTCGGTGGTAGTCGTGAGGTTTACTTCAATATTGCCTTTGGTAGCGCGCGAGTAAGGACAAATGCCGTGGGCTGCTTCTACCAGTTGCTCAGCCTGGGCCTGCTCGAAGCCGGGCAGGTTTACGTGCAGGTCGGCCGAAATGCCGTAGCCACCATCTTCGGCTTTGCCGAAACCGATGAGGGCTTCCACCGTCACATCGTTCAGCTTCACGCCGGCCTGGCGGGCGGCTACGCCCAGCGCGCCCTCGAAGCAGGCAGCGTAACCAGCCGCAAACAGCTGCTCGGGGTTGGTAGCACCGGTTTTGCCGGGGCCGCCCATTTCCTTCGGCGTGCTCAGGTTGAGGTTCAGCACATCGTTGCTGGTAGTGATGGCGCCGTCGCGGCCACCTTTGGCTTTGGCCTGAGCCGTGAAGATTTTCTCGATTTTCATGCGAAGTGAGAAGGGGAAGTGAAAGAAAAGAAGAAAAGGGAAGGGCAAAACGGCCGCGCTATTGCAGCCGGGTAAGTAGTTGGGTGAGCTGGTCGCGCAGGGCTTCAAACTCGGCTTGGGGCATGCCCAGCCTAGCAAACAGCTGCTCGGGGATGTGGCAGGCCTGTCGGCGCAATGCCGTACCGGCCGGTTGCAACCCGATGATGACCGACCGCTCGTCGCGCGGGTCGCGGCGGCGGCTTACCCACTGCTTCTGCTCCATGCGCTTGAGCAAGGGCGTGAGCGTACCGGAATCCAGCAGCAGGTTGTCGCCCAGCTCCTTTACCGTCAGCTCCTGGTGCTCCCACAGCAGCAGCAGCACCAGGTACTGCGGGTACGTCAAGTCCAACTCCTGCAGCAGCGGCAGATACGCCTTTGTGAGCATCCGGGAAGCAGCGTACAACGGGAAGCACAATTGGTTTTCCAGCTTCTGTAGCGGGTTCTGGTCAGCGGGAGAAAGAGGCGTTGCAGTCATCGTTGGCAAATAAACGCTTTATGGTTGTGTAATGTTTGATTGTATACAATTAAATTTGCTATCCTCGCTATATGAATAGCGTAACATGCAGAATGATTGATTGTTATATTAATAAACAAAGGTCCGCTGGGCACTGCCCAGCGGACCTTTTGGCAAGTTGCAGTGCCACTTAAGCCTGTTGGTAGCCCTGCATACCTCCGAGAAGGTTGCGCACATGGTCGAACCCGTGCTGGACCAGGAAGGCTTTGGCCGAGGCCGAACGGCCACCGCTTTTGCAATGCACCACAATTTCCTGGTGCTTGAGATCTTCCAACTCATCAAGCTTGCCGGGCAGCTCGCCCAGCGGAATGTTGCGGCTGCCGCTGATATGGCTTTCTTCGTTCTCCCAGGTTTCGCGCACATCAATAATAACGGGGGCCGTGCCATTATGCTGGCGCTCTTTCAGCTCGGGGGAGGTGATGTCGTTCATGTTTACAACAAAGTGAAGGGTAGTGAAAAGACCAGCTACGGCCGTGTGTGCAAGATTAACGAGAAAACCGGTAAGCTAACCTTAGGGTTGGGCAATGGATAGCCGCTTCGTGACCGTCTGGCCATCGGGCAGACTTAGCCGCACGAAATACAGCCCAGCCGGCAGCGGCACCTGCAGTATCGGTTGGCCCGCCTGATTGGCCGGCTGCTCCCATACCACGCGGCCAACTGCATCCAGGACCAAGGCCCGGACGTAGCGGCCTACTACCTGTACCTGCCCATCGGTAGTCGGATTGGGATAGAGCTGATAGGCCGCTGCCACGCCAGCCGGAGCGGCCGTGCCGGTTACCACGCCGGTCGTCACCGGCCGGAGCATCAAGGAGCCGGCGGGAGTGTAGCCGCCAGGGGTAGCCGTAGAGGCTACACTCCATGCGCCAAATTCGTTACGGAAAAACGTGTTGGCAGGCGGAGCGTTATTCAAGTCCACTTGAAACTGCACGAATTGAAGTGTCGGTGGATGGCCATAACCGGCATAAAACCGACCGCTCACCGGCACTGGATTATCGAAGGGAATTTCGATAAACACTTGCCCGGCTGGTAGAGAGGTAGGAATGGTAAAGCTTTTGCTGGCTTTGGGTGTGGCGGCGGGCTGGCCACTGCCGTTATCCTCCCAGATGTTAACCGTAATAGTCCGCCCTCCCGCCGTGAGGAGCAATGGCGCTAGCCGGATAGCCCGAATCTGGTCGGGGCGGTTCAGGTCGAAGCGTAGCGCGTGGTAGCTGGCTGGCCCAGTAGAGGCCGGAGCTAGGCTGAGGGTGGCTTCGGCGGTGCCATCGTCGTAGGCGTAGTAGTCGGTCAGGTCCGTAACGCGGCTAATGGTGTCGTTGGGCAGCGTGAGCGGGTTGGTTTCGTTGCTGATGAGTACCACCCGCTGCCGTAGCTGCTTGGCCGCCGCAGTGGCAGGCAGCGTAGCCAGACGCGGATTGCCCGTAATGGGCTGCTGGCGCAGCCCGGCATCAAGAGAACGGCCACCGGTAAGAAAGCGGCGGCTGGTATTGTCCGGCAGCGTCTCCAGATAGCCTTCCCAGCTGATAGGCGTGGGAGCAGGGCCGGCGTCAAGGTTGTTGATGCTGGTGGCGGTCCGGTCGTTGAGTTCCTGCGTGGGGTTGAGATTGAACTGCGTCACGGGCATGGCCGCAAAGCGCTTCAAGGCACTGGGCAGCGGCTTGCTGATGGCAATATCCCGGTAGGCCGAGTCGGTGGCGGTGCGGTTGCGGTCTAGGCGTACGTAGTCCACGCTCCAGGCGTCGCGGGCATTGTATAGGTAGCCGCTCACCCGGAAGCGGAATTGAAAATCATCGTGCAGGAAGGCCGCCTGATTCACGGCCAGGGCCTTAAACCGGAAATTGGTGGTGTCGGCGGGGCTGCGCAGCTGCCAGACCTGCTGCCACTGATCAGCTGCGTCCTTAAAATCGACATACAGCGCAATGGGCCGCGTACCGCTGGGCGAGGGTGGCCCTACCAGCGTGCCGGCCTGCCAGAAAAAGCTCAGAAACACGTTGCTGCCCGTTGTCAGGCCACTCAGATTCAGGGGCTGGGACGTGAGCGTGTCCGCGTCGCCCACCATCGAAACGGTGCCCCGAGGCCGGCCCCGGCCATCCAGCCCGTCCAGGGTGGCCACGCCCCGGCTGATGGGTCGGCGCGGGAAGCGGTTGTTGATGAGGGCCCCGCCGGCCGGTTCCCAGCGGGCTACTGCCGGGGCGCCTTCCGGTTGGCTTGCAAAGTCATCCAAAAAAGGCAACGCCAGGGCAGCAGGGCGTTGCGTTGTCGTCGGGGCAGGGGTAAGGTGAACAGGCTCAGCCCCCAGCGGCTGCACTACCTGGGCCTGGCCCGATAACGTGACCAGGCCGAACAGCCCGGCAGTACCAAGCAAAAAGCGTAACAAATCAGTCATTGAAGCAAAGAAAAGGAATAGAGGCGGAGTAGTACCAGTTTCGTATCTGCTCACGGTCAGAAACGAAAAAAGGTTCGTTGTATCCCAACGAACCTTTCTTCTCCAGTGGTATGCTGCTGCCTCTGCAGCTATCAGATGGTCATTTCAAGGCATAAGAAATGACCGGTACTAACTTCTTTAAAAGGGTCTTTAATCTACCGCCTTTACCGGCTCACTGCCGGCCACCCACAGATCCACCAGTTGGCCCATCCGGATGGTGGTGCCGGGGCCGGGTACGGGGCGCTGCTTTACCACGGTGCCTTCCGTCTGGCCGTCCTCGGGCTCCTGATAGAAGATTTCGCCCACCTGCAGGCCTTGGCCCACGAGCAGGATTTTGGCCTCATCGGCGGGCATGTTCACGAGGTTGGGCACCGGAAATTCCTGGTTGCCCAGGCCGTCGCCCACTTCCAGGTCTACGCGGGTGCCTTTGGTGATGGCCGCGCCGGCCGCTATTTCCTTGCCGTTTACCAGCTGCTTCAGCACCGCATCCTTCTGAATGTTAGGCACGAATTTCAACTGGCCTACCACCAGATCATAGCTTTTGAGGATCATTTGGGCGTTTTTCACCGAGCCGTCGGTGAGCTTGGGCATCTTGATAACGGGTGGATTCTTCATTGAAACCGACACGTAAATCTTGCGGCCTTCCTTCACCTTCTCGCCGGCCTTGGGCTCCTGCGTAAGCACCGTGCCGGGCTTGATGCTGGCGTCGTAGGTGCTGTCGTCCACGAAATAGGCCAAGTCCCGCTCGTCGAGGTAGTTCTCCAAGTCGGCCTGGTTCATACCGGTGACCTTCGGTACCACAATGGTTTCGCCATGGTTGGTGGTGATGGGCAGGTACACGTAAAAGAACCCGAACACCAAGGCCGCCGTGGCTACCACAATGATGAGCACGTGCTTGAGCAGGTCGGCCGGCGTATCGGAACGGAAAAAGGACATTCGGTGGAAGTCGTTGGGAAAATGAGAGAAAAGGAATTACTTGGAAGCAGTGAAAAGCAACGGATAAACTATCCCCGTATCATGCCCACCAAGTAAAATTTGTGCGGCTGGCTTGAGGCCAATACCCGCGAAATGGTTTTGCTGGTTCAGTTCTGCTAGTACATCGTGCACCACAGCCAACCCACTGAACAAATAGGCGTCGGCCAATGGCTGGAACCCAGGCACTTCCTCCATATCCTGTTCATCATCCACCAATTCATCTATTGTTCCAGGGTCCAATAGAACTTCGAGCGGTTTTAGAAAGCTGAGTGACATGCCTGGCACGGCTTCAAAACCCTTTCGAAAGTCATGCTTATAGCCCATATCGAAGCCCTCTATATGTGGCGCAGCGTCCTGCCAATCGACTATGCCATAGGCGTCAGCCTGCTCCGCGTACTCATAAATGCTGTTAAATTCGAACAGCAAAGCATCCAACGGTTGCAACGCTTCCTCCGGTTTAGCGAGAATCTGCCACTGGGCCAAGTTGCGAAGTATTTCGCCGTGCAACTGTTGACGGTACGCCGCAAAATCAAACGCCTGCAACGTGGCAAAACAGGCCCGAATACGCGGGTGCATGGTTGTTACTGCCTGAAATGAAGTTAAGGCAGTATCACGTTGCTGCTGCAAGTAATGCGCTATTTGCTGATTATCCATGGGTGGTAGGTATCTGCTTTTCCGTGCGCTGCTTGCCGAACTCCAGAATCCGGTCGATGAAATCGTAAGGCGTGTAGCCGGCCAGGGCCGTCTGGTGGAAGATGCAGGTGGCGGGCGTCATGCCGGGCAGGGAGTTCACCTCGATGATGATGACCTCCACGGCCCCGTTCTGGCGCACCCGTACAAAGGCATCGATGCGGGCGTAGCCCTGGATGTGCAGGATTTCAGCCACCCGGCGAAGCTCCTGTTTCACCTCCTCCGACACGCGTTGGCGCTCCATGAGGTCGGTGGCGTAGCGGGCCGGGGTGATGTTCTGACCTTCGCCGGCCAAGAACTTCTCTTCCAGACTCAGCACCTCGCCGGTGGCCAGCGCCTCGGAAGCCTCGAACACCTCTATTTTTAATTGGCCGTTTTCGTCCCAGTGCGTGAGCAGGCCGCCGGTTACTTCCAGGAAGTGGGCCGCGCCGTCGCGGTCAATCAGGGTTTCTACCAGGAAGGCTTCCTTCTGCGGGAATTCCTCCTTAAAGCCCAGGCTGAGCGTGGTGGCATCGGCGGGCATAAGGTCCTCCTGGCTGCGGAAGATGAGGCGGGTGAAGGCCTCCAACTCCGCCCGGTTCTTGATTTTCTTCACGGCCGAGGAGCAGCCGTCGTCGGCGGGCTTGGCAATGAATGGGTAGGGGAACTGGGTTTCGAGGCTGCGGTAGAAGCTCTCGGCATCGGCATCCCACTCCAGGCGGGCGGCCATGCGGTGCTCGGCCACGCGTAGGCCGGCTTCGCGCAGGCGCTTGTTGGTTTCGAACTTGTTGATGGTGATGCTGGAGCTTTCCACGCCCGAGCCGTTGTAGGGCAGGCCAAATCTCTCCAACTCCCGTTGCAGCGCGCCGTCCTCGCCGGGGCGGCCGTGCAGGGCAATAAACACCTCGTCCACCATGCCTGCCAGCTCCTCAAAGCTCACCCGGCGCGGCTGGGCCGTGGGCTGACCGGCAAAGGTGCTGGTGATGCCCTGGGCCTCGCGGCGGATGCGCTCCAGAATGGGGTGCAGCGCGTGGCCGGCCTCCATGTACTCCACCTTCTCGCGGATGTCGTCGGCGTTGTCCTTGAGCATCACGTTGATGGGCAGCACGTAGAGGCGGAACTCCTGACTGCTGCCGGTCAGGAACACGGGCACCGGCTCGTACTTGACAGAGGAGCTGAGCTTTTCATAGATATTCCGGCCGCTTTCCACCGAAATGTGCCGCTCCGATGAGTAGCCGCCCATAATAACGGCCACTTTGGTGCGCGTGCGCTCCTCCGACGCCCGGGCTGCCACGGCCGCATCCAGTTGCGCCAGCAGGCCCGCCAGCTTTACCGGCCGCAGCCCGCCGCGTCGCCGCGCCGCCAAAGAGGTGCGAATCAGGAACGTCAGGAACTGCGAGGGGTTCAGCCCGATTTCGGCCGCCTGGTGGAAGAAGAACGACGCCGGCAGCATACCCGAAGTAGTATTCGGGTCGTTGAGGAACAGCTTGCCATCGGGGCCAATAAAGCCGTCCAAGCGAGCGTATACCTGAAAACCGAAGGTGCGGAACATCTCCTCGCAGGCTTCCCGGATGCGCTGGATGTCGGCCTCGGGCAGGTCGATGGGGGTGATTTTGCGGGAGAGGCCGGGCAGGTATTTCGAGCGGTAGTCGAACATTTCCTCGCCCTTCACAATCTCTGTGGGCGGCAGGGCCAGCGGCTGACCGGCGGCATCCTCCACCACAATGCAGGAAAACTCGCGGCCCTGCACGAAGCTCTCCACCAGCACCTGAGTTTCGCCCTCCATGCTGGTCAGGCGCACGGCTTCGGTCGTGGCAAGGTGCGTATCCAGGGCACGCAGCAGTTCCTCGGGTTGGTAGATGAGGTGCTGGCTGTTAGCTGTTGGCTGTTGGCTGTTAGCGTCATTCAAAGAAGCGCCAACGGCTAACAGCTCTGAGCTATCAGCTAAAACAACCGGCAGCCCAATCCCATCCCGAATATCCACCAGCTGCTGGAGCCACACGGTTTTCTGCTGCTCCGATAGTGCCTGCCACTCCGTTTGCGTCACTGTTTTGCGGAACAGGCTACGTTCCACGGCGGTAGCAAACTTCGCTACGTCGGCTTCGCGCAAAATACTAATGCCGATGCTGCTGCCTTGACGCGGGGCTTTGAATACCAGTGGCAGACCCAGCTCACGTACCAGATACTCCAGAGTGGCCTGCGGATCGGCCGCGTCCCATTCCTCGGCCGTGATGAGGCGGAAATCTGGCGTGGGCCGGTCCAATGCTTTCAGCAGTTTCTTCTGGGCAATCTTGTCGATACCGAAGGCCGAGGGCAGGATGCCGGAGCCCGAGTACGGAATGCCGTACCACTCCAGCAGGCCCTGAACGGCCCCGTCCTCGCCGGCGGGCCCGTGCAGGGCCAGGAAGGCGAAATCGAGGAGGTCGGCCAGCTCCCGGGGCTCCACGCGGCGGCCCACTTCCAAAATGATGCGGTCCTGCTCTTCCAGGCTCAGCTCGCCCAGGCTCTCGAAGTACATCTGAACCGGCAGCTCCGTGTGCGGCAGCGCCGATACGGGCGGGTAAAAGTCGCGGATGGTACCTTTGTAGATGTACTCCCAGTTCAGCAGGATGAAATTGCCCCGGCTGTCCACAAACACGGGCACGGCCTCAAATAGGGACTTATCCAGATTATCGTACACGGTGCGGCCGCCCGCGAAGCTGATTTCCCGTTCGCGCGACGGGCCACCGAAGAAGATGCCAATTTTCATATCGGAGGCAAAGGTAGTATTTCAAGAGGTGAGGACGGAATAAGGCGCCTGATGAAAACAAGCACGTCATTCCGAGCGGAGCGAGGAATCTCGCGTGCTACCCGCCTGCTCATCCATTCATTGCTTCATCCTCTCATTCCCCCATTACCTATCTTCGCCTCAGCCAAACCCATTTCTTCTTTCCATGAAAACCCTCGATCAGTACAACTTCGCCGGCAAGCGCGCCGTGGTGCGCGTAGATTTCAACGTGCCGCTCGACAAAAGCTTCGCCATTACCGACGATACCCGCATCCGGGCTGCCACGCCTACTATCAAAAAAATTCTGAAGGATGGTGGTTCCGTGGTGCTGCTCTCGCATCTGGGCCGGCCCAAAGGCGGTCCCGAGGACAAGTTTTCCCTCAAGCATCTGGTGGCCCGTCTAGGCCAAGAGTACGGGCAGGAAGTGCAGTTTGCCGCCGATGCGCTACAGGCAGAAGTTCAGGCTAACGCCCTGCAGCCCGGCCAGATTCTGCTGGTCGAAAACGTGCGTTTCTACGCCGAAGAAGAGAAAGGCAACCCCGAATTTGCTGCCAAGCTGGCCAAGCTCGGCGACGTGTACGTGAACGACGCCTTCGGGGCGGCCCACCGCAAGCACGCCTCCACCGCCGTTATTGCCGAGTCGTTTGCCCCCGAGGACCGCGTGGGCGGCTACCTGCTGCAGGGTGAGCTGGACAACGCCAAAAAGGTGCTGGAAGAAGCTGAGCGCCCCTTCACCGCCATCATGGGCGGGGCCAAGATTTCCGATAAAATCCTCATCATCGAGAAGCTGCTCGACCGGGTGGACAACCTGCTCATCGGCGGCGGCATGGCCTACACGTTTGCCAAAGCCCAGGGCGGCAGCATTGGGAGCTCCTTGCTGGAGGCCGATAAGATGGACCTGGCCCTGGAACTCATCGAGAAGGCCAAAGCTAAAGGCGTAAACCTGCTGCTGCCCACCGACAGCCTCATTGCCGATAAATTCGCCAACGATGCCGAAACCAAGGTGGCCGCCAACGACCAGATTCCCGACGGCTGGCTCGGCCTCGACCTCGGCCCCGACTCCATCAAGGCGTTCAGCGAGGTAGTGCGCAACTCCAAAACCATCCTCTGGAACGGCCCGATGGGCGTGTTCGAACTGCCCACCTTCGCCAAAGGCACCACTGCCGTAGCCCAGGCCATTGCCGACGCCACCCGCGAGTCGGGTGCCTTCAGCCTCATCGGCGGCGGCGACTCGGCCGCGGCCGTCAACCAGCTCGGCTTCGCCGACCAAGTGAGCTACATCAGCACCGGCGGTGGCGCGCTGCTGGAGTACATGGAAGGCAAAGAACTGCCCGGCGTAACGGCGCTAGGGTAGAGATTCAGAAGTAAGAACAAAGAAATGAGAGCTGAGCTTTTCGTTCAATGGCGCGTTGCCAGAACGAAAAGTTCAGCTCTCATTTCTTTGTTCTCACTTCTAACCCTAATTCACATAAGGCGTTTCCAGATCCTGGCCCATGAGCTTGATGGAGTCTAGGGAGAGGCGGCCAGTGAGGCGGGTGCTGAGGGTACGTAGCTCCTGCTCGGAGAGGACATTGAGGTGATGGAGCCAGTTGAGGCGGTGCAGCTGCAGTTCGATGGGGCCAAGCGGGTTTACCTGAGCGTACTCGTCACGCAGGTAGGCGTGGGCGCGCAGGCGCAGGGCTTCCATGAAGGTTTCGAGGGCGTCGCGGCGGCCACGACGGTTGGGCAGCGTAACGCGGATGCGGTTGGTGCTGATGGTGACCGTGCGTCCCCAGTAGCGGCGGGTCAGCAGTACGCCCGCCAGTCCCGCCAGAAACCCGATACAGGCCACCCACAGCTCGGTCGAAAGTCCCGGCTCACTTTTCAGTAGGCGGCTCAAGCCCTGCACGACTATCCAAACGGCTACCCAGGTACCGGCCGGGGGCAGGTGCAGCGGGGCAGGCTCGTGGTATTCCAGCTCCACGGGCAGCAGCTCTTCGTAGGGAATTTCGGTTTCCAGCCAGGCCACGCCCCGACGGTTGCGCTGACTCACGTACAGGCCGTGCTGGCGCATGAGCAGCAGCGTGGAGCCCCGGGAAAAGTGCGTATAAGCGAATTGAGCAGTAGTCATTCAATGGTGCCGGAGTCGAAAAAAAAAACGATTAACCGGCTGAAATCTTCAGCGAAGTACGATAGGAGAAGGGGAGAAGCAGAGTACAAAAATACCCAGTAGCAGCCAGCCCAGCACTTGGCGCCCCCTAGAAAGTGGCCGCTCATCGGGCGCGGGCGGGTGGAAAATGCCCATAACGCGGGCCAGCAGCAGGCCAAATAGCAGCCAGCCCGGGTTGCCATCGAGGCCGGGCACGCCCGAGGCCAGGGCCACCTGCCCCAGCCACACGGCTGCCGCCAGCAGCACCGCGCGCCGGGCAGTGGGCACAGCCCGTCGGAATACCGTCCAGAGGTAGAGTGCGTACGGCGCGCCCCAGTACAGCCAAGTATCAAGGTCAGAAAGCAGTGAAAACAGCCCCAGTCCGGCATAGAAGATAAACCCCACGAACAGCACCACCGATACCCGCGCCGCCCGGCGCGGCCCCAGTAGTCCGTACACAATATGGCCGCCATCGAGCTGCCCGATGGGTAGCAGGTTCAGGGCCGTGAAGAACAGCGCCAGCAACCCCGCCGTCAGCACCGGGTAGTGCAGCAGCTCGTTCGGGTGCGGCAGCCGGGTGGGGTCGGCCAGCAGAGCCGCCATGCCCTGAAAAAGTAACGGCTGAGCCAGGGTAAAATCTGGAATGGATGTAAATGGGGCTATATCTTCCTGCGGTGGCAGGTGCAAAAAACCGTAAGCCAGCACCCCCACCGCCACCACAAAGCCGGCCAGCGGCCCGGCTAAACCCACATCAAAAAACTCACGACGGGAGAAAATCCGGTCCTTGATGCGGATGACGGCCCCGAAGGTGCCGATACCCAAGGGTAGCGGAATGAAGTAGGGTAGCGTGGCCCGAATCTGGTGGTAACGGGCCGTGAAGTAGTGCCCGAACTCGTGTACCGTCAGCACCCCTAGAAACGGCAGCGAATACGCCAAGCCGGGTTGCAGGGCGGCCCAACTGTTGGCCAGCGGCTGCAGCAGCAACTGTACCGGCAGAAAATCGAGGCCGCCGGTGCGCAGTTGCACCCCGGCCAGCGTAGTGGTCAGGAGTGTAACCAGAAACAGCAGCAGATGTAGCGTGTAACGCGCCCAGCGGGGCCAGGGCGGCCGCTCATACCGACGAAAAGCCGCCTCGGCTTCCCGTAGCCCGGCCGTGGTATCGTGAATGGAGGCCTGTACATCAGGCAGGGGCAACAGCGGGGCATTATCGGTTGGGGAAGGCACGGAGGGCAGCGGGCAGAGCGTCTTGCAGCGTGAGAGGCGGCGTCAGGAAAAGCGTATGCAGCCCCAGCCGGCGGGCCGTTTCAATGTGCTGGGGACTATCTTCAATAAACAACGTTTCCTCGGCCTTCCAGTTCATCTCCCGCAGGGCATGCCGGAAAATTTCCTCTCCCGGCTTACGTAACCCTACCTGCTGGGAGTAAAATACGCGGTCCAAGCAGTCGGCAATGCCGTGCTCCAACCCATACTGCACCTGTAGCCGCCGGTTTATTTCCTCAATGTGAATCTGGTTGGTATTTGATAGTAGGGCCGTCTGGTAGCCTTGAGCGCGCAGGTCGGCCAGCAGGGCCAGTCGTTCGGCGGGCACATCCAGCAGCATGGCGTTCCAGGCCGCGTCCAACTCCTCATCGGTAGCCATGAGCTGGTAGTGCTGCCGCAAACCGGCGCGGAAGGCTTCCGCGCTGAGCCGGCCGGTTTCCATTTGATCGAATAGTTCTGCCTGAGCGGCTTGGGTAAATTCAATGGTACCGCCGTGTCGACGCATGGCCGCCAGCGTCAGGCTATAATCAATATTGATAATGACCCCGCCGAAATCGAAAAGCAGGTTAGGTAGTTTCTGAGGCATAAGGCTGAGTAGCTGGGGTACTGGACAGGCAGGCTGCTTTTCCTGATCAGGGTAATTGCAAAATCCACCGTAAAAGTCGAAGTTTGTGCTGCCGAAACCAACTGCTTTAGCAGCTGGCCACGCATCGGGCCTATAGCTCAATCGGTTAGAGCAGCTGACTCATAATCAGCAGGTCACTGGTTCGATTCCAGTTGGGCCCACATTTAAGCTGCATAAACTATTGATTTTCAGTAGTTTATGCAGCTTAAATTTTTTCACGGGACAGCTAGCGGGACATCTCCTTGTGCCATCTACACGAATAGTACTGTATCTAAATATGGTTAACGAACAGCAAATTGAATATGGCTTCATTGGCGACCTTACACGCCTGAAGTACACCCCCCGCCCCGACATCCGCGACCGGGCTGCGCTGGAAGCCAACTTCCGCCAGAAATTCGAGGCCCTGAACCGCGTGACGCTCTCCGACGCCGAGTTCAGCCGCCTGCGCGATGAAATCGTGAACCCCGACGTGTTCCAAGCGTCGAAAACCCTGCGGCAGCAAAACACCTTCACCCGCGAAGACGGCACGCCGCTGCACTACACGCTGGTCAACCTCAAGGACTGGTGCAAGAACGACTTTGAGGTGGTGAACCAGCTACGCATCAACACCGCCAATAGCCACCACCGCTACGATGTGCTGCTGCTGCTCAACGGCCTGCCGCTGGTTCAGATTGAGCTGAAGACCCTGCAAGTGTCGCCCCGCGTGGCCATGCAGCAGATTGTGAACTACAAGGCCGACCCCGGCAACGGCTACACCAACACCCTCCTGTGCTTCGTGCAGCTGTTCATCGTCTCGAACCGCAGCAGCACCTACTACTTCGCCAACAACCGCCCCGAGCACTTCAGCTTCTCGGCCGACGAGCAGTTTCTGCCCGTGTACCAGTACGCGGCCGAAGACAACCGCAAAATCACCCAGCTCGGCGAGTTTGCCGAGAAATTTCTGGCCAAGTGCACGCTGGCCGAGATGATTAGCCGCTACATGGTGCTGGTGGAAAGCGAGCAGAAGCTGCTGGTGATGCGCCCCTACCAGATTTACGCCGTGAAGGCCATTGTCGACTGCATCCACCAGAACCGGGGCAACGGCTACATCTGGCACACCACCGGCAGCGGCAAAACGCTCACCTCCTTCAAGGCCTCGACCCTGCTCAAGGACAACCCCGACATTGAGAAGTGCCTCTTCGTGGTCGACCGCAAAGACCTCGACCGCCAGACCCGCGAGGAGTTCAACCGGTTTCAGGAAGGCTGCGTGGAGGAAAACACCAACACCGGCGCCCTGGTGCGCCGCCTGCTCTCCCAGGACTACGCCGACAAGGTCATCGTGACTACCATCCAGAAGCTTGGCCTCGCCCTCGACCCCAGCCACCCCAAGGACTACAAAACCCAACTGCAACCCCTGCGCGACAAGCGCGTGGTGCTCATCTTCGACGAGTGCCACCGCTCGCAGTTCGGCGAAAACCACAAGGCCATCAAGGAGTTTTTTCCGAAGGCCCAGCTATTCGGCTTCACCGGCACGCCCATTTTTGAGGCTAATGCCATCTACACGCAGGTAGACGGGCAGGAAGCGTCGTACCAGACCACGGAGGACATTTTCCAGAAGCGCCTGCACCCCTACACCATCACGCACGCCATCGAGGACAAGAACGTGCTGCGCTTCCACGTCGACTACTTCAAGCCCGACGGCGCGGCCAGCCCCAAGCCCGGCACCGCCTCGGCCCGGCAGGCCGTGGTCGAGTCCATTCTGGCCAAGCACGACGGGGCCACTCTCCAGCGCCGCTTCAACGCCGTGCTGGCCACCCAGAGCATCAACGACGCCATTGCCTACTACGAGCTGTTCAAGCAGGAGCAGGCTAAACGGGCCGCTGACCCCGATTTCCGCCCCCTGAACGTGGCCTGCGTGTTTTCGCCGCCCGCCGAGGGCAACGCCGACGTGCGCCAGATTCAGGAAGACCTGCCCAACGAAAAGCAGGACAACCAGGAAGACCCCGACACCAAGAAGGCCGCCCTCAAAACCATCATCGCCGACTACAACCGACAGTACGGCACCAACCACAGCATCGCCGAGTTCGACCAGTACTACCAGGACGTGCAGCAGCGCATCAAGGCCCAGAAGTGGCCGGTGGCCGACTACCCCCGCGCCCAGCGCATCGACATCACCATCGTGGTCGACATGCTGCTCACCGGCTTCGACTCGAAGTACCTCAACACCCTGTACGTCGACAAGAACCTCAAGCACCACGGCCTCATCCAGGCGTTTTCGCGCACCAACCGCGTGCTCAACGACACCAAGCCCTACGGCAACGTGCTCGACTTCCGCCAGCAGCAGCCCGCCGTGGATGCCGCCATTGCCCTGTTCTCGGGCCTCGAAAACAAGCAGGACCCCAAGGAAATCTGGCTCGTGGACCCCGCCCCCGTGGTGCTGGCGCGCTACGAAACCGCCGTGCAGCAGCTCGAAACCTTCCTGCAAGGCCAGCACCTGCCCGCCCGGCCCGAGGAAGTAGCCAACCTGAAGGGCGACGCCGCCCGCGGCCAGTTCATCGAGAAGTTCAAGGAGGTGCAGCGCCTTCGCACCCAGCTCGACCAGTACACCGACCTGGGCGAGCCCGAAAAAGCCCAGCTCGAAACCCTGCTGCCCACCGACGACCTGCGCGCCTTCCGCAGCCAGTACCTCGAAACCGCCAAGCGCCTGCGCGACCAGCAGGGCCGCCACCCCGGCCCCGACGGCCCCGACGCCGGCGGGGAGCAGCTCCAGCTCGACTTTGAGTTCGTGCTTTTCGCCTCGGCCGTCATCGACTACGACTACATCCTGGGCCTGATGGCCGCCAGCACCGCGCCGGGGCCGAAAAAGCAGAAGATGACCCGCGAGCAAATCATCGGCCTGCTGGGCTCCAGCGCCAACCTCATGGACGAGGCCGACGACCTGACCGCCTACTTCGCCGGCCTGCCCACCGACCGCGGCTTCACCGAAGCCGAAATCCGCGCGGGCTTCGACGCCTACAAAGCCGCCCAAACCGCCGCCGCCCAGGCAGCCATCGCCACCGCGCACGGCGTAGCCCCGGAAGCCCTCACGGCCTTCGTGGCCGGCATCCTGCGCCGCATGATTTTCGACAGCGAAGCCCTGGGCGACCTGCTGGCCCCGCTGGGCCTGGGCTGGAAAACCCGCGCCGCCAAAGAAAAGGAGCTCATGGCCGAGCTGATTCCCCTATTGAAGAAAATGGCCCAAGGCCGCGAAATATCCGGACTGAAAACCTATGAGTAACGAAACGAAAAAGACGGCGCTGCCGAAGCTGCGGTTTCCGGAGTTCCGCGAGATGAATAGTTGGAAAGAAAGTAAACTTGGTGAAGTCTCTGAGATAGTCCGAGGTGGCTCGCCTCGTCCGATAGAAGACTTTATTACAACTGACCCCGACGGGTTAAACTGGTTGAAAATTGGCGACGTCGCGCCAGAAGCTAAATACATTTTCAAAACGCAGCAGAAGGTAATCCGGGAAGCCTTATCCAAAACCCGAGAAGTTAGCCCTGGTGATTTGATTCTGTCTAACTCTATGAGTTTCGGCAGACCATACATCATGAAAACAAAATCATGTATTCATGACGGATGGATAGCAATAAGACACATCGCAGATGATGTCCTGACGGATTATTTGTACTATGCTATTTCTTCAGAAGCGAGCCAAACCTACTTTATTGCTAATGCCGCCGGTGCCGCAGTATTAAACTTGAACGCGGAAAGAATCAAAGTTCTGCCGCTAGCTATTCCTTCAATTGAGGAACAGCAAAAAATCGCTGATACCCTTTCTTCTCTAGACGACCTCATCACCGCGCAAAATACCAAGCTGATTGCTCTCCAAGCTCACAAGCGGGGTTTGATGCAGGGGCTCTTTCCTGCCGAAGGAGAAACAGTTCCGAAACTGCGTTTTTCGGAGTTTCAGGATGGGGAGGAGTGGAAGGATGTTAGCTTTTATGATTTGCTCGATGATGTTCTTGATTTTAGGGGAAGGACACCTCCAAAGCTTGGAATGAGTTGGGGCGGTGGCAACATTATCAGTCTTTCTGCAAACAATGTAAAAAATGGGTTCATTGATTTTGATGCAGAATGCAACTTGGGCAGTGAGGAGTTATATGACAAATGGATGGGGAAAGTAAATCTCGAAAAGGGAGATATTGTCTTCACGATGGAAGCCCCGTTAGGCAAAGCTCTTTTAGTTCCTGACTCTCAGAAATACATTCTAAGTCAGCGCGTAGTCGCGTTCAAAACAAAATCCTTAGTAAATAACCAATTTCTTATTCAACTAATTTGGAGCAAACAGTTTCAAGACGAACTTGAAAAGCTTTCGACTGGCTCTACAGCGAAAGGAATTAACCAAAAAACGTTGAGGACTATTATAGTTAAACTTCCTGTCAAACTTGAGGAGCAGACAAAAATTGCCGACTGTCTCACCTCACTCGACAACCGCATCACTGCGCAAACGCAAAAAATGGAAGCTCTCAAACTCCATAAAAAAGGGATAATGCAGGGCCTATTCTCTTCTCTTAAGAACCCAGAGGCATGACTCTATCTGAACTAGTTACTCACCTCCGTACGACAATAGATTTCGATAACCCCACGTCCAAAAAGTGCGTTCTACTTTATGCTTACAACGGTACAGGCAAAACGCGCTTATCAGTTGCATTCAAAGATGCGGGCAAGACTAATAACACAGTTGATGCCGAAGGCGAGGATGATGCCGACGTACAGGGAGATACTCTTTACTTCAATGCGTTTACGGAAGACCTATTTTCCTGGAACAATGATTTGGAAAATGATACCGAACGTCGATTGCTTCTAAATACTCAGTCACGTTTTTTTGACGGGCTACGTGAACTAGAGATGGATAACCGAATCCGCCCTCTATTGCAGCGCTATGCTGACTTTGACTTTACAATTAATTACGATGGCGGCTTTGTTAACTTCTACCGCGACATCCGGGTGGAGGAGTCAACGGAGAGGGTTGAATTTATAAAAGTCAGCAGAGGCGAGGAGAACATATTCATATGGTGCTTTTTCTTAGCAGTTGCACAGCTTGCAATCGATGCTGAACCCAATACTGAAACTGAAACACCAATTCCTTATAGTTGGGTAAGGTATCTATACGTTGACGACCCGATTTCTTCACTTGATGATAATAATGCTATTGCCGTTGCCAGCCACTTGGCCCAAATGCTCAAAAGGCCAGGCAATAGATTAAAAACTGTTATATCCTCGCATCACTCGCTTTTTTTCAATGTGATGTGTAATGAATTGGGTAACGCAAAAAAATATTTTTTGAGCAAGAATACGGCTGATGAATCTTATACTATACAAGATACTACTGATACGCCTTTTTTTCACCATGTTTCGCTAATTAAGGATTTGTACCAAGCAGCTAACGGCGCAGATGGCAAACTCTATACCTACCATTTTAATATCTTACGCGGCATCTTGGAAAAGACAGCTAGCTTCCACGGATTTAGTAATTTTTCGGCCTGCATAAAGCAAGCAGCCGATGACCCGGAAGGTACTGTGCATGCAAGGATAATTAATATCCTGAGCCATGGAAACTATTCGCTTTTCGAGCCCCGAGAGATGCTGCCAGAGAATAAAGGATATTTCCGACAAATTCTGTTTGATTTCATGACTAACTACCGCTTTAATCCGGCACTGTTTCCGGAGGTAACCCCCACCACTGCCGAACCCATCGCATGAGTACCCAACAACAGAGCAAACAACTAGGCAAAACCCTCTGGGCAATTGCCGACCAGCTGCGGGGCAACATGGACGCCGACGACTTCCGCGACTACATGCTGTCGTTCCTCTTCCTGCGCTACCTCTCCGACAACTACGAAACCGCCGCCCGCAAGGAGCTGGGCATCGACTACCCCACCCTGCCCCCCGGCGACCAGCGCGCCCCGCTGGCCGTGTGGTACGCCGCCAACGCGGCCGACGTGCCCGAGTTTGAGCAGCTCATGCGCCGCCGCGTGCACTACGTCATCGAGCCCCGGCACCTGTGGAGCCACATCGCCGAGTTGGCCCGCACCCAGCACGACGAGCTGCTGAAGACCCTCGGCGAAGGCTTCAAGTTCATCGAAAACGAGTCCTTCGACAGCACCTTCCAGGGCCTCTTTTCCGAAATCAACCTCAACTCCGAGAAGCTCGGGCGCACCTACCCCGAGCGCAACGCCAAGCTCTGCACCATCATCCAGAAAATCTCGGAAGGCATCCGCGACTTCTCCACCGATGCCGATACCCTGGGCGACGCCTACGAGTACCTCATCGGCCAGTTTGCGGCCGGCGGCGGCAAGAAGGCCGGCGAGTTCTACACCCCGCAGCCCATCTCCACCATCCTGTCCGACATCGTGGTGCTCGACGGCCAGAACCCCGCTGCCGGCAAGCGCGCCAAGCTGGAGCGCGTGCTCGACATCACCTGCGGCTCGGGCTCGCTGCTGCTGAACGTGCGCAAGCATATGGGCCCGCACGGCATCGGCAAGATTTACGGCCAGGAAAAGAACATCACCACCTACAACCTGGCGCGCATGAACATGCTGCTCCACGGCGTGAAGGACACCGAGTTCGACATCCACCACGGCGACTCCCTCAAAAATGACTGGGACCTGCTCAACGAGCCCAACCCGGCCAAAAAGATGGAGTTCGACGCCATCGTGGCCAACCCGCCCTTCTCCTACCGCTGGGAGCCCACCGAGGCCCTGGGCGAAGACTTCCGCTTCAAGAGCCACGGCCTAGCCCCCAAGTCGGCCGCCGACTTTGCCTTCCTGCTGCACGCCTTCCACTTCCTCAGCCCCGAGGGCACCATGGCCATCATCCTGCCCCACGGCGTGCTGTTCCGGGGCGGGGCCGAGGAGCGCATCCGCACCAAGCTGCTCAAGGACGGCCACATTGACACCGTCATCGGCCTGCCCGCCAACCTGTTTTTCAGCACCGGCATCCCCGTCTGCATCCTCGTGCTCAAGAAGTGCAAGAAGCCCGACGATGTGCTGTTCATCAACGCCAGCGACTACTTCGAAAAGGGCAAGCGCCAGAACTTCCTGCGCCAGTCCGACATCGACAAAATCGTGGGCACCTACCGGGAGCGGAGCGAGGAAGACCGCTACGCCCGCCGCGTGCCCATGGCCGAGATTGAGCAGAACGGCTACAACCTCAACATTTCGCGCTACGTGAGCACCGCCACTTCCGCCGAGGAAATCGACCTGCTGGCCGTGCACAAGCAGCTACAGGAAATAGAGCAGAAAGCTGCTGAGGCCACTGCGCGACATAACGCTTTCCTGGCGGAGCTGGGGCTGCCGTTAATTTAGGGGGGACGCAAAGCAAAAGCCCGTTTCCTGTCTATATCGTACGTGATATAGATAGGAAACGGGCTTTTGCTTTGCACTTGAAAAGTGCTACGACGCGACCAAATCGGGTGCGGCCAACTCTGCCAGCTTGGCTGCAATGTCTTTCATTGACTCCTCTGCGGTATCCAAGCCACTTCGCGAGCCGAGCAGTAGGCTAACACCACGCAGGGCATCATACGTTGTGTTGTGTACGATGGGGATGAGTCTATCCTGCGCCAAGAGTGCCGAAAGTTCTTTGTCGGCGATTCCCATTTTTGGTATGCCAGCTAGGAATGCAGGGGTCACTAGTACGATTCCAACTCGGGACTTTACTAATCCCTTGTCGATTTCACGGAGTAGCGTTGAACCGAGAAGCACATCTTTCTCACTGAACCAAACTGAGGCACCGTGCGACACCAACTGGTCATACAACTCTTTAGCAGCCTCTTTGCGGTCGGCCCATGCGTGGCAAAGAAAATAGTCTCGGGTATCCGGTACGGGCAAGTGCTGCTCGACTAATTGCTTCTCCATGGCAAGCTGTTTCTCGACGTTTTCGCGAACCGGTGTAAGCATTCGTACCTCGGCAGGCGTGTACAGAATCGCTGAACTCCCTGCCGAACCCGAGCTGTCTCTCACCCCCGTACTTCCCCGCGACCAGCGTGGCTTAATTGATCTGCTGCCTCCAGTACTTCTAGTCCCTGAATTATAACTCGACGAGAAAGATGTAGTAGGGTATGATTGGGAGGATGGTGTAGAATAGTAAGAGGGCGAACTGTAGCTAGAGCGGCCGCCACAGGCTGGACATGCCTCTCTTCCGCTCGATGTGCGATGTCCGTATCTTGGTGCTGTACATCTTGACATGTGCTTTGCTTTATTAAATGCTGTCTGAAATAATTCATGTTAAATTACAAGTAAAACTGACTATGTTTTAGTTTAAAGTGCCATTTTTTTTAGTGAACTTCTGCTAAATGCGTTAACAAATTGTAGGCTACACTTCGAATAACCTGCCTTAGAGTACGCTGTTGCTCATGAGGGTGCTGTTGGTAGAGGTGACACAGAACGGTCACCTCCGCTAAGGAAATTGACCTGCAAGGCGTACACCAACAGCTGGTCGAAATCAAGCAAAGCCACCGCCCACCACAACCAATTCCTGGCCGAGCGGGGCCCACCGCTGATTTAAGCAAACTCGCAATCAGAATAGACGCAAAACGCCTACCGTTGGCTACGGTAGGCGTTTTGCGCTTCCAGGCAGATGGTACAAAGTGAGCAGCCAATTATGAGCCTAGACTCCGGCCAACTGGTCTTTAAGCCGGTTAATAGATTTTATATTCTGTACCTATTCGGCCCTGTTCGGCCGTGGCAAAACGGTTCTTCTGAATGGTGGCAACGCCTTCATGGCACCGGATGATAATATCCACCTCATGGCCCCAGCTACCATCTCCCCGATACTCTTTCCCGTCTTTATGAGCGTGGCTGATGAAGATGTGGCTGATATGTTGGCTGAACGCTGGAAGCTGGCAGTCGTTAGCGGTGGATTTCACATGAAAAGGGTGAATTCCCAGCATTGTGATAGAGTCATACACAATGGTCCGGTATTCAGGAGCGCCACCGGTTGCCTGACCGGTGGCTCCGGTATGCTGACCGGTGGGAAAAAGTGCGTTTCCAGACAATTGACCGGACGTTTGACCGGTGGCACCGGTAAGCAAAATCTGCCGCCATTCCAGCTTAGAATTAGGTAACCGGTTGGCGAATAAAAACCGGTCGGGGCGGGTGATGGTACGAGCCTGTTTTTGCCGGAGTGTAGCGCTATTCAGTCCTTCCTCCCCGGAAATGTAGAGCACCTTACGGAAGGCTGCCATTTCATTGGCCATTATCATGCTCATGGTTGATTTGCCACTGCCTGGCAAGCCCCAAATCAGCATCTGAAACGGGTGCATAAGCTCGCCCAGGAAGTGCCGAAGAGTAGTGGGGAGCGCCGGTCGGTACTGTCCCGGCTGCCGGCCAGCGCGTATTTCACCCGTGAGGGTAGCAGTAAGCAGTGGTGTTTGCCCTACCAAGCCAGCAATATTGCTCAGTTTGGGTTCTGCTGAAGCCGATAGAAGCTGGTTTCCGGCCATTTTGCCGGCAAAGTCAATCAGGCGCTTAGCAGCATAATCACCAATGGAAGAGGAGGCTGATTTCCGCTTTTCTCCGGATTTTTCTGTTCTGTTCAACCGGTTGTCCGACAAACCAGAGTGCCCAGTATTACCGTGTGCTTTGTAGTATTTACGGCAGGCATCCGTACAAAACCGGCGGTTGATGTTGCCAATGATTGTGGTGCCGCAAGATTGACAGTTTTTAGTGTGAGCCATTACAGTGTAGGTGAAGTGGGAGCAACTTCGCAATAGGGCATAGGAGGGCTTTACTTTACTTTTCCTCTCTATATGAAGGAGGGGTAAAGCAAAGCGCCGAAGTAGCTGCCGGAAGGAAAAAGAGAAGGGTGCTTTACTGTGGGGCGGCCTATATACACCCACTACAGTAAAGTAAAGTGCCGATTTAAGGCAGGGAAAGTTCCATCTGCGGGTCGGGCTGGGGCTGCAAGGCAGCGGCAATGGAGTAGTAGGTGGCTGATCCGTCTTTGCGGGCCGTCACGAACCCAAACTCCACCATATCCTCAATGCGCTTGTAGGCAATACTCTCGCCTTTCTTGGTAGTGGTTCTTACTAAGTCAACTAGTGCCTTAGAGCGCACCTCTGCGGTGCCATACGGGAAACACTGCTTGGCTAATAGCCGGGCCTCCGCTTCTCGGTTGGCAGCTCTGTCTACTTGCAACCGAGCCGGAATATCGGAGGGCTCCATGGAGATGAAACGCTTGGAAATATCACACCACATGAAGGGTACTGGGTCGAAATTGGCTCCGTAGCGCAATTTGCGGGCAACTAAATAGCGTACCCCATTCTCCATAGCCACCGCTATCAGGCCACCCGCTTTGCGTTCGGCTTCGCTGCCTAGGTGACCTCGTGGTTTGGCGCTGTTGGCATGGCTATCATGCAACACCGTCACAATGGTCGTTTTCAACCGGGAGGCCTGAGCCATAAACTCTCGAAGGATGCGAATGCCCTCTACCTCATCATTTGCACTGCCAACCAAGTCACCGATTCCATCAATAATGACTAGGTGGGGGCAGGCCTCTGCCTCCAGATAGCTTGTGATGATATCGTAAGCGCGTTCTTTGGGTTCTTCTCGTAAGGACAGCATGTGCAAATTGGTTGGGGCCCTGTCAAGCCCCAGAATGCTACAGAGCCGCTTGAGCATGCCAGCCACCGCATAATCACCCTGCTCGGTATCCACATAAATTACCGGCTTGGTACCAGCGTGAGGTACCTGGATGCTAAGCGTATCGATATCCGTATCATCCGGCGATAGCGCACTAGCTAACATATTAAGACAAACGGCACTTTTGCCTCCCTTTGCTGGGCCAGAAATTACCGCTAAGTCGCCCTTCATGGCAATAACAGAATCTCGAATGTAGATAGCAGGCTCAGGCTTGGCTACCTGTGAGTCAGAAGTAATGCGGTACTGTCGTAATTGCTCAGCTGAATACCGGATGCGAGGCCTGCCTGCCGCTAATTCCATGCTAGGGGCTGGCGGCAATTCGTTGACTGGTAAATTAAACTTGGCCATGAGTAGACGCAGTTACGGAGCCTTTATTTAATTGACGCTGGGCAAGGATTCGGTCAACACTTCTCTTCGACGAGTCGAGTAAGCGTCCGGCTGAACCCGTTGGTTGAGTAGATAGAATTCCCTGTTTGGCCATAATGTCCAAGCATTTGAAAAACCCTAGTTCAGCTCCTTGTAATGCCTCATTCGGCAGCAGTGTTTCGCTTTGTTCGATCAAGTCATCCAGATCGTCATGGATTTCAGCCAACTGTCTGGTTTCGCGTTGCACAAATGCAGGTACCAGTAGGCCTTTCTGAGCTTGCTTTTTCTCGTGCTGTATTCGGATATGTATAATAGTCCGAAGAGCTTGCTGCGCACCTTGTAAGGCAAAGAGAGACTGGCTTGTGAGCTGGTTCATTACTTCCGGCGCTGATACTTCTGATGAGCACGCCCAGCTTCCAGTACCAGACTTTTTTGGAAGTAGATGCGCCGGCCCAGCCGGATGAATGGAACCTTGTTGTCATTCATCCAAGAGGTCAGGGTAGTCTTAGAAATATCTAGTTCCTGACATATCTCTTCCTTCGTGTACAGGCGGTCGTCTACAGTGGCTTTGCCTGTGGCGGCATCCTGTGGGGCTTGTTGTAGTGCTTTACACACTGTTCGGAAAATTCTTTCTTCAAACTGTTCCCAAAGGATTTCTACTACATCATGTTTCATCTTGCTCTACGTGTGTTTAGGTGGTTTTTGTGATTGTTGAGCAAGGGTAAGGCAAGAACATGGAAGATAAAAGCGCGTGTCCACGGATGTCCGATTATGTCCGATTATGTCCGATTATGTCCGATTATAGTTGCGTTAAGGATAAAAATCGGCTGGTTGAAGATCAGATTGCTACACGAAACCAATAAAAACGAGTGGCACCTGGACTAACCGGATGCCACTCGTTTTTATTGGTTTTGTTCTATTATTTAGCTTAGTAGCTTTAGGAATTCATCTTGCACCACCGAATCGGTAATTTTGGTGTACTGGTGTAAAGTTCGATAGTTCTTGTGGCCGGTAATACGCATCACTACTTCCGGCCGCATTCCAGCCTCAAGAGCCAGCGTGACGAACGTACGGCGGGCAGTGTGTGTGCACAATAGATTCCATTTGGGCACCATCAGTTTCTGTCGGTCGGTGCCGCGCACAGTGGCAACCGATACCAGAGCTTCCAGACGAGCGAGTTTGGCAATTTGCTTTAAGTCAGCATTGGTTTTCTGGTTTGTTTTCGCTGGTAGCGCCTTCACCTGCTTTCCAGCGTACTTCTTCAGAATAGAGTGTGCCAGACTTGATAGTGGGACTTTCAGAAAATCATTAGTCTTCTGGGTCGTGAGTAGGATATAATCTTTGTGCACTTGGTGGGGCGACAACGCGATGATATCGGAGAAGCGGAGCCCTGTCTCACAACCAAAAAGGAACACATCACGCGTCTTTTCCAGACGGGGGAAGTAGTCCAGGTTAAGGCCAATAATGGCAGCCTTCTCTTCTTTTGAAAGACACATGAGTTCCGGAGTATGCCCTTCTAGCTTTTTGAAGCGAGTATGATGCTGGAACTCATGTAAGCCCTTATTATGGGTGGCATTGAGGAACACCTTCAGATTCTTGATAACATTATTGACGGATGTGTTGGTGAGTCTTGCTGTTTGGAGTAGATAGTTTTTGAACGCCTCAGAGAATGCCAGGTCCAGAGTCGAGAAGTCCAAGGCGTAGCGTTTGGCTTTACCGAAAGCCAGAATGTGGTTTCGAAACGTGATGTAACTCTTGATAGTGGAGGGCTTCACATCCCGCTTGCTGTCCTCAATCCAGTTGGAGAGATGATCGGTAAAAGTGACTTCTGGGGGCTCAGCTCCGGTGAGGATGCGGGCGATGATAGTGCGTAGATCTTCTATCAGCACCAACTTGCCCTTCGATACAGTGGCCAAGAAATAGTCGTCCAGTTCAGTTACCAGAAACCGAAGCAGTCGGTTGGCATTTGAGTAATTGGCGAAGCTTCGGCGAAATAGTTGGGCTTTGCTGTCCCATTGGCTGGGTAAAACGGACAAGGGCGTGTAAAGCTTTTTGCGTTTGCCATCCAGATAGCAAGCGGCATAGATAGCCGTGGGAGATGCCGATTGGGCATCCGTAAGGTAGAATTTTGTCCGTAGCACAGGGGAGGGGTTAATGGCCCTGTCAAAGGTAGAGGGATAAGTCAACGGGACAATTCACGGGACAAAAATTCTTATTTCACCCTGTTTTTACTTGTCCTATCCTTGCGATGAACCGCTTAAAAAGCGTTTAAATGGATGTTTTAAGAATGATTATGATAAGATAGGGCAAATGGTTGGTAGTCCAGTTGGGCCCACATTATCCCGCTTTACGGTATCGTAAAGCGGGATTTTTTATTTCTGTTAATTGTTGTAGTTGAGGCAATTGTGCGGAAAATTGCATTGGCCCGGCCGGTTCGATAAAGGCCCATTTCGGTTGCGAAGGCAATGCCGTTTGAATGAATCATGAGGTGGTCCAGCTAAGCCGGACACAATTGGGGCGTGGTTTTAAATTGGGTTTCAAAGTGGTTAGGGGCCAAGTAGCCGAGGGCGGAATGCCGGTGTTGTCACGCGCGCAACAACCAGACCCAGCTCATCCGCGAGGCAACTCCCGCATCGTAGGCGAACATGCGCAACTCCTGGAGGCTACTGCGAAAAGAGTATTGACAGACTGCGCGAAGCACCCGTGAAAAGCTCGGGATAACCAGGCTGTAACTGCCGCCGCTCAACAGTGCGGCAATTGCGCAGCAAGCGCACTGAGGCGAGCTAACCGGAAGCTACGCCCCGCCTGGACTTTGTGGAACATCACCCGAAAATCTCTTTCTTTGAGAGAGTCCACATTGCCTGCTTTCCGTATGCCTACCCGTCGTAAGTTTCTCTCCTCCTCTGCCGCTAGTTTAGCCGCATTGGCTGCCAGCCCGTCTGCCGAGGCACTGAGTCTGCCACCAGCTCCGGTGGCTGGCAAACCGCTGGTAATTTCGACCTGGGACACCGGTCTGGCGGCGAACCTCGGGGCCTGGAAAGTGCTCAGCCAGGGTGGCCGTGCCCTCGATGCGGTGGAGGCCGGCGTGATGGTGACGGAAGCCTCGCAAAACTGCTGTGTAGGCCTGGGCGGCAACCCCGATCGGGAAGGCATCGTGACGCTGGATGCCTGCATCATGGACGAGCAGTTTAACTGCGGCAGCGTGGCGGCCTTGGAACGCATTAAGCACCCCATCAGCGTGGCACGGCGCGTGATGGAGCGTACCCCGCACGTAATGCTGGTAGGAGAGGGTGCCCAGCAGTTTGCCGTGGCGCAGGGCTTTCCGCTGGAAGCCCAAAAGCTTAGCCCCGACGCCGAAAAGGCCTACCGCGAATGGCTCAAAACCAGCCAGTACAAGCCCGTCGTCAACATAGAAAACACCGGGAACCGCAAAACCGGCCCGGTAGGCGGAGCCAACAACCACGATACCATTGCCATGCTGGCCCAGGATGCGCAGGGGCGGCTCAGCGGCAGCTGCACCACCAGCGGCATGGGTTTTAAGATGCGCGGCCGCCTCGGCGACTCGCCCCTGATCGGCTCGGGGTTGTTTGTGGATAATGCCGTGGGCGCCGCCGCCGCTACCGGCCAGGGCGAGGATGTGATTCGCATAGCCGGGGCGCACACCGTGGTGGAGCTTATGCGCCAGGGAATGGGACCGAAAGCGGCCTGTAAAGCCGCCGTGGAGCGCATTGCCAAAATCAAAGGCGACAAAGCCCGCGACATTCAGGTGTGCTTTATTGCCATTAGTGCCCAGGGCCAGCACGGCGCCTTTGCCCTACAGAAAGGCTTTAGCTACGCCGTTTGCGACGCCGGCAACCAGCAGCAGCTCATTCAGGCCGATTACCTGCTGAAATGAGGGCGCGCGGGCTTGAAATCTGCGCGGGCTCGGTGCAGTCGGCCGTGGCGGCGCAAGCCGGAGGCGCCCACCGCATTGAGCTGTGCCAGAACCTGGAGCAGGGCGGCACGACCCCCTCATACGGCACCATCCGGCACGTACTGACCCGGCTTGCCATTCCCGTATTCGTGCTGATTCGGCCGCGAACCGGGCACTTCTGCTACGATGCGGAGGAACTAGCCATCATGGAAGCAGACATCCGGCAGTGCCGGGCGCTGGGGTGCGCGGGCGTGGTGCTGGGGGCTCTGAACCAGGCGGGCCGCGTGGATCTGGCGGCTTGTCGGCGGCTGCTGGCGGCGGCCGGACCGTTGCCAGTTACGTTTCACCGCGCCTTTGATGCATGCCCGGATCAACACCAGGCTCTGGAGGAAATTATCAGCCTGGGCTGCCAGCGGATTCTAACTTCCGGCGGTCAGCCCACCGCGCCGGCAGGGCGTACGCAGCTGGCCGCGCTGGTACAGCAGGCAACCGGGCGCATCAGCATTATGCCGGGCGCGGGAGTGACGCCCGCTACCATCCGGGACTTAGCCCGGCATACGGGTGCCCATGAGTTTCACGCCAGCGCCAAAAGGCAGCTGGCCGCTCCGCCTGCGCCGAAAGCCACGGAGTTTGATACGCCACGCTGGGAAACCGATGCGACTATCGTGCGGGAATTGGCAGCGTGCCTGAACTCACCTTTGGATTGAGCCAGTGCATACTTCGCGGCAAGCACCCGGAACTGGATTCGCGCACACTATTTACTTTACAGGTGCTTCGCAAACCAACGATGACACAGCACCCGGTGAGGTGCCTTTCCTCTTCAGGGAGTGGCGAAGCGGCTGGTTATTGCACCTTTGTCCCCCAACAACGGGGCTTCCCAGTTGCAGCAAAGTTTCTTGCCACTTCTATTATACTCTACCTTCTTCGTGAAAAAGAAAATCCGGGTGTCATTGGCGGTGCTGCTGGGTCTGGGCGGCGGTATTGGACTGGCCGGGGCACCGGCTTCTGCCCAGCCGGCCAGCGTAAACCGTAGTGCCCTATCCATCATTCCGCAGCCGGTGCGCCTTACGGCCGGTAGCGGCAGCTTTGCGGTTACGCCGGCCACCAAAATTTACGTCGACCCCAAAAATGAGGAACTGCGCCGCATCGGGGAGGTGCTGAGCCAGGACCTGCAGCGCGCCGCCGGCGTGCAGCTGCCGGTAGTGACGGCACCATCGGGCAGGCCGGGCCCCGGCAGTATTTTCCTGATGTTGCGACAACCGCTCGATAGCCTGGGTACCGAGGGATATATGCTCAGCGTGCAGCCTACGCAGGTAGTGCTGGCGGCCGGCAAACCGCAGGGCGTGTTTCTGGGCCTGCAAACCATCAGGCAACTGCTGCCCACGCAACGCTCAGCTATGGCCGTGCGCCTGCCGGCACTGGAGGTGGTAGACAAACCCCGGTACCAGTGGCGCGGCATGCACCTGGATGTAAGCCGCCACTTCTTCCCGGTGGAGTTCGTCAAAAGGTACATCGACTACCTGGCCCGGCACAAGATGAACACTTTCCACTGGCACCTCACCGATGACCAGGGCTGGCGCATCGAAATCAAAAAATACCCTAGGCTGACCTCCGTGGGCGGGTGGCGCGACGGTACGCTCATCGGGCATTACACCGACCAGCCCCACCAGTTCGATAACATCCGCTACGGCGGCTTCTACACCCAGGAGCAGATTAAGGAGGTGGTGCAGTATGCCCAGGACCGCTACATCACGGTGGTGCCGGAAATTGAGATGCCCGGCCACGCCGTAGCCGCGCTGGCCGCCTACCCGGAGCTGTCGTGCACGGGCGGGCCCTTCAAGGTGGAGCGGCTCTGGGGCGTGTTCGACGATATTTTCTGTGCCGGCAATGAGCAGACGTTTACGTTTTTGCAGGACGTGCTGACGGAGGTGATGCCTCTGTTTCCGGGCAACATCGTGCACATCGGGGGCGACGAAGCACCCAAGACCCGCTGGCACGAATGCCCCAAATGCCAGGCCCGCATGAAGGCGGAAAACCTCAGGGACGAGCACGAGCTGCAAAGCTACTTCGTGCAGCGCATAGAGAAGTTTGTGAACTCCCGGGGCAAGAGCATTATCGGCTGGGATGAAATTCTGGAAGGCGGCCTGGCACCTAACGCGGCCGTGATGTCGTGGCGCGGGATGGAAGGCGGCACCATGGCTGCCCGGCAGCAGCACAACGTGGTCATGACCCCTGGCTCGCACGCCTACTTCGACCATGCCCAGGGCGAGGCTAGTCTGGAGCCGTTGTCGTTTGGCGGCTACCTGCCCCTCTCGAAGGTATACTCCTTCGAGCCCACGCCCAAAGAGCTGACCGCTGCCGAGCAGCAGTACATTCTGGGGGCGCAGGCCAACATCTGGACCGAGTATATCCCCACCGAGCAGCAGGTGGAATACATGGCGTTTCCCCGCATGTCGGCGCTGGCGGAGGTGCTCTGGACCCCGGCCCGGCAACGGAGCTGGCCCGATTTTCAGCAGCGCATGCAGCAGCAGTACCGCCGCTACGAAGCCTGGGGTGCCACCTACTCCCGCAGCGCCTTCAACGTGCGGCAGCAGCTCGCCCTTGACCCCGCCCGGCGCACCACCCTCGTTACCCTGCAAACGGACGCCGCGGGGCCGCAAATTATGTATACGCTTGATGGCTCGACCCCAACTGCTGTGTCGCGGGTGTACACTCAGCCGTTTCCCGTATCGAGTTCGGCTGTCATCAAAGCCGCATCTTTCGAAAAGGGGAAGCTGATGGGCAAAGTCACGACCCGGGAAGTAATGATGCACAAGGCCTTTGCCACTCCCGTGACGCTGACCAACGAGCCCAACAAAAGCTACAAAGGCACCGGACCTGTAACGCTGGTGGATGGACAGAAAGGCTCCACCAACCATGCCGACGGGCAGTGGCTGGGCTTCTACGGCACCGATCTGGTAGCCACGCTGGATCTGCAGAAAGCCACCGAAATCAACACAGTTACAAGCACTTTTCTGCGGGCTGCCGGTTCCGGAATTCTGCTGCCAACGAACGTGGAAGTAGCGGTATCGGAGGACGGTAAAACCTACCGAACGGTGTACTCCGCCCCCGTGCCGGCGCAGGCCACGCAAGCTAAGCCTACCAGTAGCGAAGTGCGGGCCGACGTGCAGAAAACCATGGCCCGGTTTATCAGAATCACGGCCAGGAACGCCCAGGCGGTTGGAGCCTCCAAGCCCGAAACCTGGCTGTTTGCCGGTGAAATTGTGGTACAGTAAAGCCTTGCGTTATTTCCCTGGGCTCTTTCGAATGAGGAAGCATCTACACACTGCGCTGCTGGTAGTCCTGGCCGTTTGGCCGTTGGGTGGCCTCGCTGAAGCTGGCCGCCCAGTATGCCCGCCCAGGGATACTGCATGACGGGCTTTATCTTCATGCCAAACCAGCCCATTTCTGCTCTGTTTACTGGCTCAAGCCCCACCCTATGCAGCGTATTGCCCACCGATTTATCCTGGCCGCTACTGTCCTGATCTGTGGTGCCGCTACGGCTATGGCCCCTCCTCATGCCAGCAACCGGAAGAAAGTCGCCAAAACCCCCGAATCCAGCCTCACCCGGTACGTGGACCCGTACATTGGCACGGGGTTTCACGGGCACGTATTTCTGGGAGCCAACGTGCCATTCGGAGGCGTGCAGTTGGGGCCGGTCAACGTTACGGAGGGTTGGGACTGGTGCTCCGGGTACCACTATTCCGACTCCACCATCGTCGGGTTTTCCCACACTCACCTAAGCGGTACCGGCATCGGCGACCTGGGCGACGTGACGGTGATGCCCACCACCGGGCCGGTGCGCGTAACCGAAGGCCGGGTGAAAACCCCCGATCGGGGTCTGATTTCGACGTTTTCGCACAAGGAAGAAGAGGCCCGGCCCGGCTACTACGCCGTGCGCCTGAAGCGCTACGACATCCGGGCCGAGTTGACCGCTACCGAGCGGGTCGGCTTCCACCGGTACACGTTTCCAAAATCCGACGCGGCGCACCTGGTGTTCGATCTGCAGCAGGGCATCGGCTGGGATCTGGCTACTGATACCCACATTGAGCAGCTCAACGACAGCACCCTCGTGGGGTACCGCAACTCCAGGGGCTGGGCCGTAGATCAGCGCCTGTACTTCGCGGCAGTCTGCTCGAAACCCATCCGTAATTTCAGCAGCGTGCAGGTGCTCGATACGCTGGGCAACACCAAGCCCGCCGCCACCGGCAACCGCATCAAAGGCGTGTTGACTTTCGCCACGCGGGCAGGCGAAAGAGTGCAGCTGAAAGTGGGGATTTCGCCCGTAAGCACCATGGGGGCGCTGGCGAATATCCGAGCCGAAATTCCGCACTGGAACTTCGATAAGGTAGTGAAGCAGGCCGACGCTGCCTGGAACAAAGAGCTGCGGAAAGTGCAGGTGCAGGCCGATGAAACCCGCCTGAAAACCTTCTACACGGCCCTCTACCACACCATGATTGCGCCCTCGGTTTTCAACGACCACAACGGTGACTACCGGGGCACCGACAAGCAGGTACACCGCAACCCCGGCTTCACCAACCTGACCACCTTCTCCCTCTGGGACACCTACCGGGCGGCGCACCCGCTGTTCACCATTCTGCAGCCTGAGCGCGTCAATGACATGGTGAACTCCATGCTAGCCATTTACCAGCAGCAGGGCAAACTGCCCGTGTGGCATCTGATGGGCAACGAAACCAACTGCATGGTGGGCTACAGCGCCGTACCCGTAGTGGTTGATGCCTACCTGAAAGGCTTCAAAGGCTTTGATGCGGCCCTGGCCTACGAGGCCGTAAAGGCCACCGCCATGCGCGACGAATTCGGGCTGAAAGCGGTGAAGGGGCTGGGCTATATTCCGGCTAACGGCGAAGTGGAAAGCGTATCGAAAGGCCTGGAATATGCCTTGGCCGACTGGTGCATTGCGCAGATGGCCCGGAAAATGGGCAAAACGGCGGACTACGCCTACTTCAGCAAGCGGGCCAACAACTACCGGAACTACTTCGACAAGAAAGCCGGCTTCATGCGTGGCCGCGTGGCCCAAACTGAGTGGCGTACGCCCTTCGACCCCTTCAAATCGGTGCACATGAAGAGTGACTTTACGGAGGGCAACGCCTGGCAGTACACCTGGCTGGTGCCCCAGGACGTGGAGGGGCTAATTGGTTTGCTGGGAGGGGAACAGCGGTTCAGCCAGAAGCTGGATTCCTTGTTTCTGGTGAAGGGCAGCATGGGCGAGGAGGCGTCCCCGGATATTTCGGGCCTGATAGGGATGTATGCCCACGGCAACGAGCCCGGCCACCACATCACCTACCTCTACAACTACGTGGGCCAGCCCTGGAAAACCGCCGACAAAGTCCGGTTTATCACCGATAATTTCTACACGACTAAGCCCGATGGTATCATCGGTAACGAGGATGTCGGGCAGATGTCGGCGTGGCACGTTTTCTCCACTTTGGGCTTCTACCCGCTCAACCCGGCCAATGGCGCGTACGTGTTCGGCAGCCCGGCCGTGGAGCGTGCGATTATTCAGCTGGCCGCCGGCAAAACCCTGGCTATCGAAGCCAAAAACAATAGCGCGGCCAACAAATACATTCAATCGGTTACGCTCAACGGCCGGGCCTACTCCAGGTCCTACATCACGCACCAGCAGCTACTACAGGGCGGTAAGCTCACGTTTGAAATGGGCCCCAGACCCAGCGCCAGCTGGGGCGTGGCCCCCGCCGACCGGCCGAAATCGGTACTGTAAGTAAGGCACCAGCACGGCCACGCAGAAGCTGCCACCCGAAGCAGCTTGCCTGGTAGACACGGAAGGAGGTATGTCATTCCGAGCGGAGCCGAGGAATGACGTTCTTGTATCCTCCCACTCCAAAAAATACTCCTCACCAAGTTCCACTTACCCGATGAACCGCCGACACTTCCTCCAGGGCCTGACGCTGCTTTCCGGTGGCGCGCTGCTGCAACCTACTGCGCTGCTGGCAGCGGCACCCGGCTTTCCGGTGGTGCGCCCGGTAGCGGCCATCCGGCGGTTCCGGAGCCGCGCGGTGGAGGCGGCCATCCGGGAGTTTCAGCAGAAAGTGTCCAATGCGGAACTGGGGTGGCTGTTTGAGAACTGTTTCCCCAGCACCCTGGATACCACCGTTACCTACACCACGCGCGAGGGACGGCCCGATACATACGTTATTACCGGCGACATTGACGCCATGTGGCTGCGCGACAGTTCGGCGCAGGTGTGGCCCTACCTGCAGTTTATCCGGAAGGATGCGGAGCTGCGGCAGCTGGTGGCCGGCGTCATTAACCGGCAGACGCGCTGCATCCTCAAAGACCCCTACGCCAACGCTTTCTACGGCGACGACACGCGGGTGGGGGAGTGGAAGTCGGACCTGACGGCCATGCAGCCCGGCGTGCACGAGCGGAAGTGGGAAATCGACTCGCTTTGCTACCCCATCCGGCTGGCCTACCACTACTGGAAAACCACTGGGGATACCGCGCCGTTCGATGCGGCCTGGCAGCAGGCCATGAAGGCGGTGCTGCAAACTTTCCGCACGCAGCAGCGCAAAGCCAGCCTGGGGCCTTATAAGTTCCAGCGCGAAACCGCCACCGCCACCGACACCCAGCCCATGAACGGCTACGGTTACCCCGTGCGTCCGGTGGGTCTGATCTGCTCGGCCTTCCGCCCCAGCGACGACGCTACGCTCTATTCCTTCCTGGTACCCAGTAACTTTTTCGCCGTAACCAGCCTGCGCCAGGCCAGTGAGATGCTGAACCAGCTAACCCGGGACGCCACCACGGCGCGGGAGCTCACTGCTTTGGCCGACGAAGTGGAAGCCGCCCTACGCCAGTACGCGGTTGTCGACCACCCGAAACACGGCAAAATCTACGCCTACGAGGTAGATGGCTTCGGCAGCCAGGTGCTGATGGATGATGCCAACGTGCCCAGCCTGCTGGCCCTGCCGTATCTGGGCGCGGTGCCGGCTACCGACACCATCTACCAGAATACGCGCCGGTTTCTGCTCTCCGAAAACAACCCGTTCTACTTCAAAGGCCAGGCTGCGGAAGGTATTGGAGGCCCCCACGTAGGGCAGGACATGATCTGGCCCATTGCCATTGCCATACGCGGCCTCACCAGCCTGCATGACGACGAAATCCGGGCCTGCGTGCAAAGCCTGCGCGCCACCCACGCCGGCACCGGCTACATGCACGAATCCTTCCACAAGGACGACGCCGGCAGGTTCACGCGGGCCTGGTTTGCCTGGGCCAACACGCTCTTTGGGGAGTTCCTCTGGAAGGTGTACCAGGAAAAGCCCCGGCTACTTACGTAACCCACAACGCAGGAAATGACAGGACTTATCACGCTCAAATGAAGGCGGTAGACTCACCGGAATACGTGAGCGTGAGCTGGTGCATGGCGCGGGTGCAGGCCACGTACAGCATGCTCCGGTCGACCTCTGTTTTGTAGTTGCGGGAGGAGGCAAACGGCACGATGACGGCGTCAAACTCCAGGCCTTTGGCCAGATGCGCCGTGGTGATGATAACGCCTTCCTTGAACTTGGTCGACTCATCGGTAAGCAGATACACGCCGGGCGCTTGTAATGCCTCGTACACCTGCTCTGCTTGCTGGAGGGTTTTGCAGATGATGCCCAGCGACTGATTGCCGGAGCCGGGGAAGTCCGCCAGCAGCTGCCGGATGGCCTGCAGTTCTTCCTGTTGGGTAGTGCAGCGCGTTACCGTGGGCTCGGGGCCGTGCCGTTCCAGCGGAATAATGTTCGGATTAGGCGTGATGCGCTGGGCAAAGGCGGTAATTTCCACGGTGGAGCGGTAGCTGCGGTAAAGCCGCACTACATCGGCCTGCGGAAACACCCGCTCAATGGTTTCGGCCGACGACGCGCTGTAGGGGTTTACCGTCTGACTCACGTCGCCGAGAATGGTTTTGCGGCAGTGGAACAGGCGCGACAGCACGGCGTACTGCACGGGCGTGTAATCCTGCATTTCATCTATCAGCAAATGCTTGACGTGGTCGTAGCCGGGGAGGCCTTCCAGGCGGATGCGCAGGTAAATCAGGGCAAACACGTCGGCATATTCCAGGGGCTGGCCTTGGTTGAACTTCAGCAGCTCGGGCCGCCCAATCCAGCGGTAGAAGTCCCGGTACAGATCCGCCACATTATGCAGCCGGAACATGCGGGGTAGGGCTTCCCCAATCGTGCCTTTCTCCTGGCCCGTGAGCTTGCGGCCGGCGGCGTCGCGCACGTAGGCCCGCACGTCGTTGGCTACCAAGGCAAACCGTTTCAGCAGGGGCACCCGGTGGTAAGTCCGGAACTTCTGCTGGATGAAGGCGGCCGGCACCACGGTGCGGCCCACCCGCAATTCCTTCACGGTGAAGTAGGTATTCTCAATGTGCAGCAAATACTGGTTCAGCTGGCTCAGAAACTCAAACGACGACTTGAACCGGATACGCTCAATAAAGGCTGCGTTGTGGTGCTCCAGCAGGGCCGCTACTTGGTCGAAAAACGTCTGGAACTGGTAGCGGTTTTCCAGCAAGTCGGCGGCCAGTTCCTCCATACCCATTTCCGGCAGGTGCTCTTCGCCCAGCTCGGGCAGCACGTTAGAAATGTAGTCGGCGAAGACCTTGTTGGGGGAGATGATGAGGATGTCCTTGGCGGCAATGGTTTCGCGGTAGCGGTAGAGCAGAAACGCAATGCGGTGCAACGCAATGGATGTTTTGCCCGAGCCGGCCACGCCCTGAATTATCATCACCGTGGCCTCCTCATTGCGGATTACCGCGTTCTGGTCGCGCTGGATGGTGGCGACGATGTTCTTCATCTTATCGTCGGAGGACTTGGCCAGCTCCTGCTGCAGCACGTCGTCGTGAATGTTCACATCACTGTCGAGCAGAAACTCCAGGCGGCCGTCCCGGATTTTGTACTGCCGCTTCAGCTCAATGCGGCCATGAATGGTGCCCGACGGCGTGGCGTAGGAGGCCTCACCCAGCTCGAAATCATAGAACAAAGAGGAAATGGGCGCGCGCCAGTCGTACACCAGATTCTGACGCTGCTGCTCATCAAAAAATGAATGCACCCCGATGTACACCGGCGCGACGGCCTGGTTCTTCGGGCCGAAATCGAGGCGGCCGAAGTAAGGTGACTGCACCAGCTTGAGCAGGCGGCGCTTCCGGGCCACGGCCCCTTCCCCCGTGAGAGCCATGCGGTTGATGGACTGGTCGGCGGCCACCATGTCGGCCTCATCCATGCCCGACTGGTGCTCGTGGATATACTGCTTTTTCTGGCGCAGCTCACTAGAAAACTGCTTCACGGCGTCATCCACGCGCCGCACGGCCAGCGTGAGCTTCTCCTTGATTTCCTCCAGATATTCTCTCTCTTCTTGCTCGGTTGCGTTCATCACGGGCTGATTCTGAAAAACAGGCCACAAAGGTGCCATCAAATTCCGGGCTGCCGACGAATCACGCATATTTTATCGGTTGCGCAGCGCGCTGCGAGGTCGGCCAGGTAAACCAGACTGCGGAAGACCTGAAAAAGGGTGTTATCATCGCGCCGAAGCGGCGTATCGGCGCAACTACCGGCTACGGGGCAACCGGCGGCGGCTTTGTCCGGTTGAAGCTCAGATGCCCGGCTTTCTCCGGAGGGCCAGGCAGAAATCCTTTTTTCACCTACTGATTTATCTTATGGAAGTCGGAATTGATAGCTTTGCCTCCCACCTACTTCAAAACGGCGGCGACCTGCTGAGCGGTACGGAGGCCATGCGCCTGCTACTCGAACGGATTGAACGCGCCGACCAGGTTGGCCTCGATGTGTTTGGCATTGGCGAACACCACCGCGCCGAGTACCTCGATTCGGCCACGGCCGTAATTCTGGCAGCGGCAGCGGCGCGCACCTCGCGCATTCGTCTTACCAGTGCCGTCACGGTGCTGTCGGCTGCCGATCCGGTGCGCGTGTTCCAGGAATTCGCCACGCTGGATTTGATTTCGCAGGGCCGGGCCGAAATGGTGGTGGGCCGTGGCTCGTCTACGGAAGCCTTCCCGCTATTCGGCTTCAGCCTCAATGACTACGACGAGCTGTTTGCCGAAAAGCTGGAGCTGCTGCTGGCCATTCGGGACGCTGAGAAAATCCGGTGGCAGGGCCGGTTCCGGCCCGCCCTCACGGGACAGGGCGTGTACCCGCGTCCGGCGCAGGCGCAACTACCCATCTGGCTGGGCGTGGGCGGCACACCTGAGTCGTTTGTGCGGGCCGGGGCGCTGGGCCTGCCGCTGATGGTGGCCATCATCGGGGGCGAAACCCACCGCTTCCGGCCCCTGCTGGACCTCTACCGTGAGGCCGGCCGCCGGGCCGGGCACGCGCCCGAGCAGCTGAAAGTAGGTCTGCACTCACTGGGCTATGTTGCCCCTACCACCGAAGAGGCGCTGAATGGTTTCGCGCCCGGCTACATCCAGACCTTCGGCCAACGGGCCCGGGAGCGGGGCGGAATGGCCCCGACGCGGGCGCATGTAGAGGCGCAGGCCGGCCCGCTGGGCGCCCTGCTGGTGGGCAGCCCCGAGGAAGTAGCCGCCAAGATTCTGCGCCACAGCGAGGCGCTGGGTGGCATCTCCCGCGTGACGTTTCAGATGGATGTAGCCGTGCTGCCGCACGAGAAAATTCTGCAGGCTACCGAGCTGATTGGTCACCGCGTAGCCCCGCTGCTGCGTTAAGTCAGAAAGCGGCAGCGGCTTGCTAACGGGTGCGCTGATGCCCTCCATCAGCGCACCTGCCGCGTACTTGCCAAGGCATCTTCCATGCCGCGTGCAATGCCCATTTCCAGGCCCCGCAGCTCGGCGAGGCCGCGCAGGCGGCCGATGGCGGAGTAGCCGGGATTGGTGCGTTTGTGCAGGTCGTCGAGCATCTGGTGGCCGTGGTCGGGGCGCATGGGCAGGCTGGTCTGGCGCTGCTGCATGGCGTGCACCAGCTCGCGCATCACGGCGTACATGTCCACGTCGCCTTCCAGGTGGTTGGCTTCGTAGAAATTGCCGGCCGCGTCGCGCTGGGTACTGCGCAGGTGGATGAAGTGAATGCGCTGGGCAAACTGCTGCACCATGGCGGGCAGGTCGTTGTCGGGGCGCACCCCGAATGAGCCGGTGCAGAAGCACAGCCCGTTGCGCACCGACGGCACGGCGTCGGCCAGCGCCTGCACGTCGGCGGCGGTGCTCACCACGCGGGGCAGCCCCAGGATGGGGTAGGGCGGGTCGTCGGGGTGGATGGCGAGGTTGATACCGACTTCCTCAGCCACCGGCACGATTTCCTGCAAAAACAGAACCAGGTGCTCACGCAGCCGGGCGGCGTCAATACCGTCGTAGGCATCCAGGGCCTGCTGAAACTGCTGGAGCGTGAAGCTTTCCTCGGAGCCCGGCAACCCGGCAATAATATTGCGCTGGAGCAGCTGCTTTTCGTCGTCGCTCATGCCATTCAGGCGGGCTTCGGCCTCGGCTAGCTCTTCGGCGGAGTATTTCTCGGCGGCCCCGTGGCGCCTGAGCAGCAGCGCATCAAAGGCCACAAACGCCGCCTTTTCGAAGCGCAAGGCTTTCGAGCCGTCTTCCACTTCGTAGGCCAGGTCGGTGCGGGTCCAGTCCAGCACCGGCATGAAGTTGTAGGTGACCGTGAAGATGCCGCAGGCGGCCAGATTGCGCAGGCTCTGCTGGTAGTTGCTGATGTGCTGCTGGAAGCTGCCGGTGCGGGTTTTGATCTGCTCGTGTACTGGCACGCTTTCCACCACGCTCCACGTCAGGCCGGCGGCGGCCACTTCCTGCTGGCGCTGCCGGATTTCCTCCACGGTCCACACCTGGCCGTTCGGAATGTGGTGTAGGGCCGTCACCACGTCGGTGGCGCCGGCCTGGCGGATATCGGCGAGGCTAACGGGGTCGTTGGGGCCGTACCAGCGCCAGCTTTGGATAATGGGCATTGTAGGTAGCGTTTGAAAGCGGGAAATTAGAACGTCATGCTGAGCTTGCCGAAGCATCTCTACCGCAACAGTAAATTATATACTGTTGCGGTAGAGATGCTTCGGCAAGCTCAGCATGACAGAAATAGTTTGGCAACGTCAGCACGCGAGATTCCTCGCAGGCTCGGAATGACGTGCTTCGTGAGCGGAGCATACAGCTACACCCCGCTGTACGCGTTGAAGCCGCCGTCCACCAGCACCGTTTCGCCGCTCACGAAGCGGGAGGCGTCGCTGAGTAGGTAGATGAGCGTGCCGGTTAGCTCTTCCGGCTCGCCGAAACGCTGGAAGGGCGTGTGGTTGATGAACTTGCGGGCGCGGTCGGTGTGGGTGCCGTCGGGCTGCACGAGGAGGGCGCGGTTTTGGTCGGTGAGGAACACGCCGGGGGCAATGGCGTTCATGCGGATGCCGCCGCCGTAGCGCAAACCCAGCTCCACGGCCATCCACTGGGTGTAGGCTTCCACGGCTTTCTTGGCCATGGTGTAGCCCAGCACCCGCGTCAGGGGCCGTTGGGCGGTCAGGCTGGATATGTTCACAATCGAGCCCTTGCCTTGCTCGGCCATCACGCGCCCAAATACGGTGGTGGGTATCACGGTGCCAAACAAATTCAGGTCCACGGCGCGGCGGGTGTCTTCGATGCTGAAGTCAAACAAATCCTGGTCGGGGCCGACGGTGGCGCCGGGCATGTTGCCGCCGGCCGCATTTACCAACCCGTCGATGGTGCCCCAGGTGGTCAGAATTTCGTTGCAGGCGGCCTGCATCTGGCCTTTATCGAGCACATCGGCCAGCACTGCTAGGGCCTCGCCGCCTGCCGCTTCAATGGCGGCCACCCGCTCGGCGGCGCGGCCGGCATCACGGCCCAGAATGGCGACTTTGGCCCCAGCCTCCGCCACGGCCCGCGACATGGCTTCGCCCAGCACGCCGGTGGCGCCGGTAATCACAATTACTTTACCGCGCAGCGAAAACTGGTCGAGAGCAGAGGCAGGGCGGGAAGCAGGAACGGACGCAGCCGCCGGCTCAGATGATGGCGTAGTCATAGAATAAGGTTAGGGGAGGAGCGTGAGCTTGCTTTCGAGGCGAATATCGTCGGAGGCCGAGCCGAGCATCAGCTGGAAGTCGCCGGGCTCGGCCTGCCATTCCAGCTTGCGGTTGTAGAAAGCCAGCTTGTTTTGGTCGATGGTGAAAGTGAGGGTTTTGGTTTCGCCGGGCTTGAGGCTGATTTTCTGGAAGTCTTTCAGTTCCTTGAGCGGCCGGGCCACCGAGGCCACCAGGTCGCGCAGGTAAAGCTGCACCACTTCCTCGCCGGCCACTTTGCCGGAGTTCGTAACGGTGCATTGCAGCGTCACGGTTTGGCCGGCCTGCATGGTCGGCTGGCTGAGTTTGAGGTTATCGTACTTGAAGGTGGTGTAGCTTAGGCCGTGCCCGAAGGCGTAGCGCGGCGTGTTGGGCGCATCAATGTAGGCGGATTTGTAACGGATGTCGCCGGGCTTGGTGACGGGACGGCCGGTGTTGTACTGCTGGTAGTTGAGCGGAATCTGGCCCACGGCGCGCGGAAACGTGCTGGGCAGCTTGCCGCCGGGGTTGTAGTCGCCGTAGAGCACGTCGGCCAAGGCGGTGCCGCCTTCCGAGCCCGGAAACCAGCCGTAGAGCACGGCGTCGGCCTGGTCGGCAATGGTGTTGAAGATGAGCGGCCGGCCCGCCAGCAGCACCATCACAATGGGCTTGCCGGTGGCTTTCAGGGCCTGAAACAATTCTTCCTGCACGCCGGGCAAGTGAATGTCGGTGCGGGATTTGGCCTCGCCGCTCATGTCCCAGGTTTCGCCCAGGGCCAGTACCACCACGTCGGCGGCTTTGGCGGTTTCTACGGCCTGCGCAAAACCAGCGCGGGAGTCGCCTTCTACCTCACAGCCCTTGGCGTAGCGGATTTGGGCGTTTTTGCCGGCGCGTTTGGTCAGGCCGTCGTGCAGGGAGGTAATCTGGGTGGTGTCAGCCAGCACAATCCAGCTGCCGGCCAAGTCGCGCTTGGCCTTGGCCAGCGGCCCGATAACAGCAATGGTGCGCTGCTGCGCGAGGGGCAGCGTGTTGTTGCGGTTTTCCAGCAGCACCACCGATTTACGGGCCGCGTCGCGGGCGGCTACGCGGTGCTGCGGGTCGTTGAGTACCTTTTTCTCGCGCTTCAAATCCGAGAAACGGTATGGGTCATCAAACAACCCCAGCTCAAACTTCTTGCGCAGAATGCGGCGCACGGCATCGTCCACCAGCTTCACGTCGGCCTTACCGTCTTTCACCGATTGAGCCAGCGTGGTGTGGTAGGCGTCGCTTTCCATATCCATGTCGGAGCCGGCGGCCAGGGCTTTTTGGGCGGCGTCGGTTTTGTTCTGGGCGTAGCCCCAGGGCACCATCTCGGCGATGCTGCCCCAGTCACTCACCACGAAGCCGGGATACTGCCACTGGCCTTTCAGAATGTCGCGCTGCAAGTAGCTGTTGCCGGTGGCGGGCACGCCGTTCAGGGTGTTGAAGGAGTTCATGAATGTGGCTACGCCGGCGTCGGCGGCGGCTTTGAACGGCGGCAGGTACACCTCCCACAGCTGCTGCTCGCTCATGTCCACGGCGTTGTAGTCGCGGCCGGCGAGGGCGGCTCCGTAGGCAGCAAAGTGCTTGGCGCAGGCCATAATGGCATCGGTGCCGCCCAGCTTTTCGCCCTGGAAGCCCAACACCCGGGCCCGCGCAATCTGGGAGCCGAGGTAGGTGTCTTCGCCGGCGCCTTCCATCACCCGGCCCCAGCGTGGGTCGCGCCCAATGTCCACCATCGGCGCAAAGGTCCAGTGGATACCCGAGGCGGCGGCCTCACGAGCGGCTACGTGCGCCGATTCGCGGATGGCGGCCAGGTCCCAGGAGGCGGCTTCGCCCAGCGGAATCGGGAAAACGGTTTGGTAGCCGTGAATCACGTCGAGCGAGAACAGCAGCGGAATCTTCAGCCTCGATTTCAGCGCCTCGGCCTGGATGGTGCGGGTGTCGGCCACGCCTTTCACGTTGAGCATGGAGCCCACCTGCCCGCTGCGGATGCTGTTGAGCAGGTCGTTTTTGCGGTTGCTGGCCGGCCCCGTCACCTCGCGGCCGGAGTACTGGTTGAGCTGGCCGATTTTCTCTTCCAGCGTCATTTGCTGAAGCAGACCGTCGATGCGCTGCTCGATGGTGGCGGCGTCGGGCGTTTTGGTTTTCTGGGCCGTGGCCGTCAGGCTGGCCGACAGCAGCAGGCTAGAAAAAAGGAGGCGTTTGGATAGGGATACTGGCATTCGGAAGGCAGTAAAAGCAAACGGCGCGGGGCCGTGGAAAAGTCGGATTCTTCCCGGCCAAAGAGAAGCGTAGCACAGCGGTTCTTTCCTTTTTTCGGTCAGGACAGCATTCCCACGGGCTGGCCGACGCGTTGAAAGAAACCTGGCTACACTTCCCTTTGGCTGGGAAGGCTGCCTTCAGGGGGAAGCATCCGGGTAGTTGGAATTCGTTCTGGTGGGGCCTCACCCCCCCGGCCCCTCTCCGAAAAGGAGAGGGGGAGCCTGGCGATTTGGGTGGCTGTAGAGACGTGACACTTTGCTGCGCCGACTTTCGGTTCGCGTCTCGACGTTGTTGATGTTGTTTAGCCTGCACGTCTCGATGTGCTGATGTTGTTTAACCGGACGAACCAGTTTACGCGGACGTGGAGACGCGAACCGAAGGTCGGCGTAGCCAAGTGTCGCGTCTCTATACCTTATTGCAAACCCTCCACAATGCCGTCGTAGGCGGGTTTGCGCTGGTAGTTGTCATCGAAGGGGAGGGGCCACTCGGGGCAGCTGCAATCGGTGCGTTTCCAGGTGTCGGCATCGGCTACGTTCCAGGTGGTGATGCCGTGGCGCTGGGCGGGCGGCAGGGCTTTGAAGGTTTGGGTGAGGGCCTTGTACTTCGCTTTTTGGGCGGCGGCCAGGGCCTCGGTGAACGTGGCCGTGGCGGTGCGGTTGGGGTTCATGGATATGTCCAGCTCGGCCACGTGCACTTTCAGGCCGGTAGCAGCGGCGGTGGTTATAGCTTCGGCAATGCGGGCATCGGAGATGTTGCTGCTGGTGTGCATCTGCAACCCGATGCCGTGGATGGGCACGCCGCGGCTTTTGAGGGCATTCACTAAGTTCAGGATGCCGGTGCGGCGGGTAGTGCTGTACTCGTTGCCGTAGTCGTTGTAGAAGAGCAGGGCGGCGGGGTCGGCGGCGGCGGCGTACTGGAAGGCCCGGTCGATGTACCGGTCGCCGAGGTGCTGGCGCCACACGTTGGCAGTGCGCAGGTTGCCGGCATCGTCGATGGCCTCGTTCACGACGTCCCAGGAGGCCACCTTGCCCCGAAAGTGCGTCACCACGGTTGTAATGTGGGTGCGCATCAGGTTTTCCCAGGCCATGGAGTCGCCCTGAAAGTTGGTGACCCAGCCCGGCAGCGAATTGTACCAGAGCAGCGTGTGGCCGTGCACACGCATGTTGTTCTGCTGCGCAAAATCCACGAGGTAGTCGGCATCAGTCCAGTTGTAGGTGGTAGCTGACGGGTGCAGGGCGCCGAATTTCATGGCGTTTTCGGCTGTGATGCTGCTGTACTCGGTGGTCATCACCTGCCGGTAGGCGGCGCGGGTTTTCAGCAGGTTGATGTTCACGGCCGCCCCCACCGGAAACGGCGCCACTGCCCTCAGGCTGGCCACCGGCAGCGGCGGCTCGGGTGGGTTGCCGTTGCCGGAATCTTTCTTGCCGCACTGCGTCAGCAAGGTCAGGCTTAGGGCACTCAGCAGGATGGTTGCTTTCATGGGAATGAAGTAGGGGCGTGAGGGTAGGAGCAATTACCGGGAGCTTTTCTTGCTGGCTTTTTGAAGGCGCAGCATGGCCGCGGCATAGCGCCGGCCCATCAGGCGGGCCGAAGTGGCATTGAAGTGGGTATAGTCGCCGATGTGGGTGGTGCCCTCGGCCGTGACGTAGGCGTAGCGCGACACCGTTTTTCGCAGCGCGGCTACTGTGGCGTTGATGCGTTGGGCAGCTTGGTTGGTGTGTGGCCGGCCGGCGCTGTCGGGCTTGGCAAGCTGAAACTCTGGCAGCTGCCCGGCCACAAACGGCACGGTGGGTGCCTGCAAATCCTGGCGGAAACGGGCAATGAGGGCCGTTAGGTTCTGGGCGTAGGCCGCGCTGCCGGCCGGGTTGCTGTCCGATTCGCCCTGGTGCCAGATGATGCCGGCCAGCGTGCCGCTCTGCATGGCCGCGCGGGCCCGCCGGATGGCATCGTCGTAGGGGTTGGTTTTGGTGGGCGGGTAGAACGCGCCCGGCTGCCAGTAGCTGATGGCCGAGCCGCCTACCGCGCACGTAATCAGTCCGATAACTACGCTGGTGTCCTGCGCCGCCAGCGTCCGGCCGAACGTCAGCCCCGGCCCCACGCCCGCCACAGACTTATCAAAATGAATAGGGTCTTGGGCCACTTCCCACTGCCCGGCCGCATTCAGGCGCAGCACGTGCCGGTTGGGCAGCGTGTCTTGCGTTTCCACCGTGCCCCGCCCCGCCATATTCGACTGCCCCACCAACAGATACAGCCGGAACTTCTCTTTTCGCACCGGTGGCGTCACCTGCTGCCGCGCCTTCGGCCGCAGGCTCTGCGCCCCCGCCGAACCAGTTAGCAGGGTGGTTATGGTCAGAAGCAGGAGAGAAAGGTGGTTCATGTGGAGATGTATAGACGCGACACTTGGCTGCGCCGACCTTCGGTTCGCGTCTCGTCGTTGCTGAGGTTGTTTAATCCTAATTGCGCGGACGCCGAGACGCGAAGTGTCGCGTCTCTACATCGTTCTACCGGACCACGGGTTGGCGCTTGTCGAAGTAATCGGCTAGCAGGTACATCTGCTGATTTAGCTCGCGCATTTTGTCCAGCAGAGGCGTGTAAGGCTCCAGATAGTTGTCCACAATGCCTTTGTTGGCGTTAGTGTTCGACGGTTCGGCGCCCACAATGGTCGGGTCGTTGTCCTGGTACTTGAACCAGTGCCAGCCCACGCAATTCTTCGATTCCAGCAAGCCCAGCGTGAAATTCTGGTAGAACAAGCCCCGGTCGGTTTGGGTGCGCACCACCCAGCCCGCCCCGGCCGTGTTGGCCAGGCCGGGCGCGTCCTCGCCCTTCACGTACCACTCCGTCACGATGAACGGCTTGCCGGCCGTCTGCTCCCATTCGCGCACCCAGCGGGGTTCTGGCGTCCAGTTGTTGTAGTAGTTGATGCTCACCGCATCGAGGTACTTGCCGGCCACGCGCATCAACTCGGGGTAGTAGCGCTGGGCTCCGTGGAAGCGGCAGCCGAGGTACATGTGGTTGGGGTCGTACTTTTTCATGGCCTTCGCCACAATACTAAAGTACCGCTCCGCCACAAAGGCCAGGAAATCCTGCCGGTGCTGGTCGGTAATGGTTTCGAGGGTGATGTTGCGCTCATCGGCCCACTTTTTGGCGGCCTGGTAGCCGGGTTCGGTAGTGGGTAGCCTCAGGTAGCCATCCAGGTTTTTGCGCAGCAGCGGCATCTCGTTGTCAGAGAAGTAGCCGAACAGGTTCTTGTCGTTCTTGTTCTGCGCCAGCTGTTTAGCCTGCTCCTCAACAAAGGTTTCAAAGCCGGGGTCGAAGGCAAAAATCACGTCGTTGGGGTAGCCTTTGTGGCCGGGCTGCACGTAGGTGCCGCCGCGCTTGTCCCCGTACTTGCTCATGAAATCCAGGTTGATGGTGTAGGCCAGCGGCTTGTCGGCCCGGGCGTTTTCCGCCTGAATATCCTTGGTAGCCGACCACGCCCCGGTGCCGTTGAAGCCGTTGGCTTGCAGAAACTTGCGGGTGCCGGCCGCCCAGCCGGCCTGGTCGCCGAACTTGGTTTTAAGCGCCTGCTGGGTCCGTTCCGAGCGGCCCGGCTGCACGTCGTTCGGGGCGTTGTGCAGGAAGTAGTAGCCCTCGGGGTCCACGGCCCACCAGCGCCCGGCTATCTTCTCCACGTGGAAGAAGCCGGTAGCCTTGGTGCGCTTGTCGAGCCGCCCGCCGTACTTGCTCAGCTTCACCGTGCCCGGCCGAAAGCCCGGCAGCTGCGCAATGCTGCGCGTGGGGTAGCTCTTATACGCCGAAAAGCCCGCCTTGCCATCCACGGTGGAGTTGTTGATGGTTTTCTTGGCATCGACGCGTAGCGTGTACTCGGTGGTATCGAGCTGTTGGGCCTGGGTGGTTTGGGTGAAGGCGAGAAGTGCCGCAGCTATTACAGAACGTGTCATTCGAACGTCATGCAGCGCAGCGCGAAGCATCTCGCGTGCTGACGTTGAGTTGGCGTTGCAATGACCGCACGCGAGATGCTTCGCGCTGCGCTGCATGACGTTCTTTTTCATAAGTAGCATGACTATTTACCTTGCTTGCCGTCATACTTCTGGGCCATTTGGCGGTAGAAATCCTGGAGCACGTAGAAAGCTTTTTTCTTGACGCCGGTGCTGGAAATCAGGCCTTTGCGGTTGAATCCGTTTTGGTACACCGGGTGCTGGCGGCGGGTGGCGCGGAAGTCGGTCAGAATCCAGGGGGTCATGCCGCGCAGGTTCTGGATGGTGCTCAGCATCTTGAGCTGGTTCACGTACAGCGCCTCCTGGTACTCCTCGCTCCAACGCGTTTCGGCGTCGGCGTGGTAGCCGCCGAGGGCGTCGCCGCCAAACTCACTAATGGTCACCGGCTTGTTGTACTTGATGTCGAAGGTGTACTTGGTGATTTCGCTGGGCTTGCCGCCCCAGTACCAGCCGGCGTACTCGTTGATGCTGGTCAGGTCCAGAAATTCGCCCAGCGGATCGTCCACGTGAATTACGTTGTCGGGGGTACGGTGCAGTTCTAGGGCGGCCGAAATCAGGCGGGTGTCGTCCAGGGAGCGGGCTTTCTGGGCCAGGCTGCTCATGAACTTCAGGCGCGGCTCACCCAGCGGCGTTTCGTTGCCTACGCTCCACACCACCACGCTGGCGCGGTTCTTCCCCATCGAAATCAGGTCGGAAAGCTGCTGCTCGGCGTTCTGGTAGGTGGCGGGGTTTTCCCAAGCAATGGTCCAGTACACCGGCACCTCGGCCCACACCAGCAAACCCATTTCGTCGGCCAGCTTGAGCATGGTTTCGTTGTGCGGGTAGTGGGCCAGGCGTACGTAGTTGCAGCCCAGCTCCTTGGCCCAGGTCAGTAGCATGCGCAAGTCGCCTTCGCCCCGAGCCCGGCCCGGAATCAGCGGGTTTTCGTCGTGCATGCTGATGCCGCGCATGTAGATGCTCTTGCCGTTGAGCAGAATATCCGCGCCTTTGGTTTGAATCGTGCGGAAGCCGATGCGGTCCTGCACCACGTCCAAGCCGCTCGTCAAACTCACGGCGTATAGCTTGGGACTCTGCGGCGACCAGCGGGCCAGCTTCTTGGCCGGCAAGCTGAACGTGGCGCGGCCCTCACCGTCGGTTTTCACGGTTTGTTTGATGCCCGCTTCGTTGATGTTCAGCGTCACCGATTGGCTGGCTTTGCCGGTGCCGGCCAGCTGCACGTAGCCGGCCAGCGTGTTCGGGTCGTTTTTGGCCAGCTGTACTTTGTAGTCGGTGATGTAGGTGTCGGGCGTTTCGGCAATGAATACGTCGCGCGTGATGCCGCCGTAGTTCCACCAGTCGGTGTTGATGGTGGGCACCTCGTTGGGGCGGCGCGTGTTGTCGGCCTTCACCACCACGAAGTTCTCGCCGGTGCTGGCAAGCTGGTCGGTGATGTCGTACTGAATCGGGGTGAAGCCGCCCTTGTGCATGCCCAGCTTCTTGCCGTTCAGGTAGATGTGCGACTCGTAGTTAATAGCCCCGAAGTACAGGAAGTACCGTTTGCCGGGCTTGGGCATCAGGTTGAAGTTTTTCTTGTACCAAATGGTGCCCTCGTAGTAGAGCAGCTCCGGCCGCTGCGAGTTCCAGTCGCCCGGAATCTGCATGGCCTGCGACTTATCGAAGTCGTACTCAATCAGCTCGGTTTCCTGCTTGCTGCTCGGCTTGGCGTTGTCGTAGTAGCCGCCCTTGCCGGTTTTCGATTGGTCGAAGGCCTCGCGGCGGTAGTCGTAGAAGCCGTTTTCGTAGGGGTCGATGATGTAATTCCAGCTGCCGTTCAAACTCAGCACGGTACGGCCTGGCATGTTCTGAATCAGGGTGGATTGGGCCCGCAGCGGCCGGCTGCTGAACGTGCCCGCCAGCAGCAGAACCGCAGCCGTCAGCGCGTTCATCAGGTTTCGTGAAGTCATAGAGAGTGGGGTTTAGTGACTTAGTGATTTGGCGACTTAGTGAGTTGACATTCGAGCTGCGCGAACAGCGCCGTTCTGACATCAACCCACCATCTCATCAGTTCACCATCTCACCGCTAGTTATAGCCCGGATTCTGGGTCAGGATGGGGTTGGTCTGGATTTCCTGAATCGGAATCGGAAACAGCAGGTCGTTCTGGTCGATGCGGGTGGTGCTGTTGGTGCGGGTGAAGAAAGCATTCATCACCGGAATGGCGCGGTCGGTGCGTACCAGGTCAAACCAACGGTGGCCCTCAAAGCTCAACTCCAGACGCCGCTCCAGCTCTAGGCGGGTACGCAGTGTTTCGCGGGTGGTACTGGTCGGCAGGTCCACGGTGGAGTTGGCGGTGGCTACGGGCAGGTTGCGGGAGCGGCGAATCACGCGGTTCACAGCATCCAGGGCCTGCGCGGTCGGGCCGGTGGCTTCATTCACGGCCTCCGCATACATCAGCAGCACATCGGCATAGCGCAGTACAATCCAGTCGTTTTCAGCATCGGTAGAGGTAGTAGGCGTATCGATGTACTTCTTGGTATAGTAGGTGCTGGTTGCCGTGGGGTTGATGGGCAGCGTGTAGGAGGTGGCGGCCCGCACATCGGTGGTGCCGCTGGCCACAAAGGTGTTGACCAGGTCCGTATCCACGGTGTTGAACTGCTGGCCGGTAAACGAGGCTCCGATCAGAGCCGTGGTCTGGGCCGTGGTATAGGCGGGCATAAACCAGGTGGTAAACGCACTGCCCAACCCCAAAGCACCTTTGGTGTAGCGCACGGCAAACAGGATTTCACTGTTCATCTCGTTACTGGTGGCGAAGATGTTGGCGTACGCAGCTTGCAGGGTATAGGTGTTGGCATCGATAACCTGGCGCAGCTTGGTGGCGGCATCGGCGTATTTTTTCTGGGTCAGCAGTACCCTACCCAACAGGCCCTGCGCGGCCCCTTTCGTGGCGCGGCCCAGGTTCACCCCCGTTTGCGCAACGGGTAGGTTGGCTTCCGCGAAGGCCAGGTCTTCTTCAATCTGGGTGTACACCTGCGCGGCCGGGGTGCGGCCAAACTCGTAGGCTTCGGCAATAGAGGCAATTTCGCGGGTTACCAGCGGCACGTCACCCCAGATGCGCACCGCGTTGAAGTAGGCCAGCGCCCGGATGAAGCGTACCTCAGCAAAGTAGCGGTTGCGGGTGGCGTCGGTGAGCTTAATGGCCCCGGCCCGGCCTAGGATAATGTTGCAGCGGGCAATGGTGCGGTAGGTCATCAGCCACTGGCTCTGCACGCGCGGATTGTCACTGACCAGGGTGAAGTCGTTGAACTCGTTGAGCCGCTCCCCCGAAACCACCGTGAAGCTGTTGTCGGAGGGAATTTCGCCGAAGACGAAGATGCCTCGGTTGTTAGCCGACGACTTGCCATACAGATCCTGCAAAGAGGCATACGCCGCTGTTACTCCGTTCTGGATGCTCAGCGAGTCGGAGTAGCCTTCCGTGGTGGGCAGGCGGGTGGGGTCGTTCAGGTCAATGAAGTCTTTGCTGCACGAGGTGGTGACTAGGGTAGCAAGGCCCAGCAGCGCCGCTACGCTGGCCCCGGTAAATATGTGTTTGTAGTCGAAAGTCATGGTGGGAAGAGGATGGTTTGTAGGTGCTGGTTTCTGGTTGCTGGCGGCAGACGAACCAAGTCGTCGGGAGCATAAAATCAGCAAGCCAAAAACCACGAACCAAGAGCCGAAAACCAAAAATTAAAAGCCCAGCTGCACGCCCAGCGTAAGGGTACGGTTCATGGGGTAGGAACCCTGGTCGACGCCGTAAGTGGGGTTAGTGGTGTTGCCGAAGTTGTTGGCCTCCGGATTGTACCCGATGTACTTCGTGAATGTGTACAGGTTCTGGATGCTGGTGTAGAGGCTGGCGCTTTGCAGCCGGGCTTTGTTAGCCCAGTCCGTTGGCAGGTTATAGCGCAACGTCACGTTGCGCACCCGCAGGAACGAGGCATCGTGGATGAAGTAGGAGTTGAACTGGGTGCGCAGAGAGGCAGCGGTGGTAGCCAGCGGCGTTTTGCCGTCGCCGGGGTTGTCGGGGCTGCGCCAACGGTTGGTCAGCTCAGCGCGGGCGTTGGTGCCGCCGGGTGCGTTGAAGGTGTACCGGTCGCCGCCGTACAGTACATCATTGCCCTGGGAGCCTTGCAGGATAACGCTCAGCGAGAAGGCCTTGTATCCGAAGTTGTTCTGCAGGCCGTAGGTGAAGCTGGGGAAGGGGTTGCCGATAACGCCAATATCCTGGGTATTGATGGTGCCGTCGCCGTTGATGTCCTTGAACTTGAAGTCGCCGGGCTTCACCACCGTATTGCTGGCCGTCCACTTCGGACTGCTGTCAATATCGGCTTGGTCGCGGTAGATGCCTTCCTGCTGGTAACCGTAGAACACGCCCAGCGGCTGGCCCGGCACCACCCGAATGGAACTGGTGTAGCCAAATACGGCGTCGAAGGTAATCTGCTCATTAGCACCAGCCAGGGACAGCACTTCGTTGCGGTTCAGGGTCAGGTTGGCCGAGGAACTCCAGGTGAAATTACCATCCACCATGTTGGCCGTGTTCAGCTGGAACTCCAGGCCCCGGTTGCGCACCTCGCCCACGTTGGCCAGGGCCCGCGACGAGAAGCCCAGAATGGCGGGGATGTTGCGGTTCAGCAGCAGGTCGGTGGTGTTGCGCTGATAAGCGGCCGCTGTCAAGTAAATCCGGTCCCGAAACAGGCCCAGGTCGAAGCCTGCGTCAAACTGCGTATTGGTTTCCCAGCCCAGATTGCGCAGGGCCACGCCGTTAGGCGAGAAGCCGTACACGCGGGCTCCGTTGCCGGTACCCAGCACATAGTTGGCCGCCTCCTGGTAGCTCTGGTAGTTGTAGTCGCCGATGTTGTTGTTGCCGGTGACGCCGTAGGAGGCGCGCAGCTTCAACTCACTGATGGTTGGAAACTGCTTGATGAAGCTCTCCTCCGCCACGCGCCAGGCCAACGCCAGCGAGGGGAACGTGGCGTAGCGATTGTCGGGCCCGAAGCGGGAGCTACCGTCGCGGCGCAGGGCTGCCGTCAGAATGTAACGTTCCTTAAACGAGTAGTCGAAGCGGCCAAATATTGAGGTCAGCGCGTTTTCGTTGTTGCTCAGGCCACTCCCGAACACCTGGCCGGCAGCAGTCGGGTAGTCGATATTCGTGTTGGTGTAGGTGCCCGTCTGGCCCAGCACTGTGTTGCCCTCGAAGTTATTGTATTGCGCGGCATAGCCTGCCAGCAGGGTCACGTTATGGTCGGTGCCGAGGGTGCGGTTGTAGGTCGCCGTATTTTCCCACACCCAGTTCATGTTGGTGCCGTTGATGCGGCGCGCGTCAATGTTGTTCAGGATAGGATTGGAGAGGTTGGCGGCCTGGTTGCCAGCCGTACCCAGTGTGGCCGGCACATAAATCCCGCGCCGCGAGTTAATCAGCTCAGCCCCGAAGTTGGTACGCAGATTCAGGCCCTTGATGACCTCAAAATCCAGGAACGAAGAACCCAGGGCGCGCACCACGTTGGAGCGGTCCTGGTACAGATCCAGCGCGGCCAAAGGACTCAGCAGGTCGCCGGGATTAGTGATGCCGTTGTTGGTGCCATTGCGCAGGCCGGCGTAGTCGCCGTTGGCCAGGCGGGTAGGCACAATGGGCGGCATAATCAGGGCGGCCGTGATGGTGCCGGTTTCGCCGCTCGGGCCGCCCCCCGAGATGTTGCCGCCGTTGAAGCTGCCCGAAGTAGGTACCACATCGGTGCGGGTGAAATTGGGCGCCAGGCTCAGGCCCAGCTTCAGCTTGTTACTCAGCTGCGCATCATAGTTGGCACGCAGCGAGAAACGCTCGAAGCCCGAGCCTTTCAGAGTGCCCGTTTGCTTGAAGTAGCCTCCCGAGATGTAAAAACGGCCTTTATCGGTGCCGCCCGAGGCCGACAGCTGGTACTGCTGCTGCGTACCGGTGCGAAATATCTCATCCTGCCAGTCGGTATCAGGCAGGCCGCCCGGCGAGTTGAGGTACGTTGTCAGCTCCGGCGAGAGGGTGCGGGCCCCGTTGGTGTAAGACTCCCGCAGGTAGTCCACAAACTCGTCTCGGTTCATCAGATCCATCTTCTTGGCTACCTGAATGACACCAGTATTAGCTGAGAAGTTGAAGCGGGTCTTGCCATCGGCGCGGCCGCGTTTGGTGGTGACAATGACGATGCCGTTGCCGCCGCGCGAACCGTAAATAGCCGCCGCCGCCGCGTCCTTCAGAATCTGCACCGACTGAATATCACCGGGCGGAATCTGGTAGTAGCTGTCGGGGTTGTTGAGCGGGTAGCCATCCACCACGTACAGCGGGTTGTTGCCGGCCGTAATGGAGCCCAGCCCCCGAATACGGATAACGGCCCCCTGGCCCGGTTCCCCGGAGGGCTCGGTAATCTGGGCACCGGCCACCAGGCCCACCAGAGCCTCCGAGGGCGAAGCCACCGGAATCAGCTCCACATCCTTGGCCTGAATGGAGGAAATAGAAGTAGCCAAGAGCTTTTTCTCCTGCACGCCGTACCCCACTACCACTACCTCGCTCAGCGTTTTGTTATCGGGCTGGAGCGTTACGTTTACCGCGTCGCGGCCCCCTACAGCCACTTCCTGGGGCAGATAGCCAATAAAGCTGAACACCAGCGTCGCATCATCGGGGGCCTTGAGGGTAAAACGACCGTCGGGGTCAGTCTGGGTGCCATTGCTGGTACCCCGCACCACCACGTTCACGCCCGGCAGCGGCGCGCCCTTCTCATCCAGTACGCGGCCTTTGATGGTAATATCGGCGGCAATGGCCGGGCGGCTGGCTACCGGCGCGGCCTGTAACGGGCCGCTTAGGGTCGGGCCGAGCAGGGGCAGCAACACCAGCGGAGCGGCAGTCCAGCGCTGGGAAAAAGGTAAAGAACGGGTCATGCGTGTGGGAATTGGGGTGTGACAAAGGCGGAACCGAAGGGGCGCGGTGGCAAGCGGGTTGGAACCGGGCTGCCTACCGCGAAAACTGCCCGGTCCGGCAAGCAGGCCGCGCTGTACTCCACGGGTAGTTTTCGCTCTGCTAAGTACATGACTATTCCCGCTGGTTGAAGCCCAGCGCAGCCGGTTTATCTACGTAAACGTTTGCATAGGTGTGCGTTTTTGCGCACTGGTAAGTGGGTAATTACTCTTGGTTGTCGATAGAGATAAAACGCCGTTCTGGAAATGAACAGGCCGTTTTTGGCTGTACGGGCGTAAGGCAAAAACCCGTAGCTTTAGCCCAGGCGAACCTGCGGTTTTTGCCCTTTCACCTATCTTCGGCTTCGTTACAGCGTCTCAATGCCCCCAGTAAATTTAAAGCGACTTGCGCAGGAGCTGAACCTGTCTATTGCCACGGTTTCGCGGGCCCTGCAGGATAGTCATGAAGTATCGGCGCAGACCAAAGAGCGGGTGAAGGCCCTGGCCGATGAGCTGGGCTACCAGCCCAACGCCTACGCCAGCAGCCTGCGCCGCAACATCAGCAAAACCATCGGCGTCGTTATTCCAGAGGTTAACAACCACTTCTTTTCCCTGGCCATCAACGGCATCGAGGAAGTGGCCCGCCAGAACGGCTACCACGTCCTCATTTACCTCACCCACGACGATTATGAGCGAGAAGTGGACATTACGCAGTACCTCACCGGCGGCCGGGTAGATGGGCTGCTGATGTCGGTAGCCAGTGGCAGCCAGGATTTCGGGCATTTGCAGAAGCTGTATGCCAGCAAGCCCGCCATTGTGTTTTTTGACCGGGTGTGCGACGCGCTGAGTACGGCCAATGTGACCACCAACGACTACGAAAGCGGCTACCTGGCCACCAAACACCTGCTGGATGCCGGCTGCCGCCACATTGCGCACCTGCTGCTTTCGGGCAACCTTTCCATCGGGCGCATGCGCATGCAGGGCTACCAGGCCGCGTTGCAGGAAAACGGCCTGCCGTTCGATGAAACCCTGGTGCTGACCGGCTACGGGGATGACGAGCAGAACACGGAACTGATTACCAATCTGCTGCGTAGCCGCCCCGAAATAGACGGTATTTTTGCCTCCGTCGAGCGGCTGGCCATCAGCAGCTACCAGGCCTGCCACAACCTGGGGCGGGCCATTCCGGAGACTATCAAAATCATCGGCTTTTCCAACCTGGGCGTGGCTTCTTTGTTGGCCCCCGCTCTTACCACCATCACACAGCCGGCTTACGAAATAGGCAAGGAAGCCGCCCGGATTCTGCTGCGCGCCATTGAAAAGAAAAAACCCATTCTGCCCAGCCAAAGTCTGACCCTCAAGTCGGAGCTGTTTGCCCGCAAGTCTACCGCCCGCGAGTAATCGAGTAATAGGGTTATTTCTGGAGCGTGAACAGCGGCAGGGGCTTCAGGTTGGCGTATTTGCTGCCCAACTGCTCCAACTCGGCAGTATGCACCTGGATGTAATTGTTGAAGCGGGTCGCGGCCTGGTCGTAGCGCACCCGAAAGCTGATCAGCTCGCCATCGGCCACCTGAATCTGGTCGGTGAGGGTTTTGATGGCCGCCGTCGGTTCCTGGCCAGCCGGCAGCAAAGTATATACCGCGCGCAGCAAGGAGTCCTGGGCTGCATCATAAGCGTCAATCCGCTCCGATTCCGCCATCGACTGCTGGGTATAGCGGCGGCGGGGCAGCCGGTCGTTGGCGTATTGCAGCTGGGCCAGCTGCTGGCGGTTGGTACCGGGCTGGGTTGTCAGCTCCCGCAGCAGTTGGCGGGTATCGTGCAGCTTGGCGTTGTCGGAAGCTACCATTTCGCTCCAGCGGGCTTCCACACTGTCCTGCAGAATATCCAACTGCACCTTCACGGCTTGGGCCGAGGCGGGGTCAATGGGTTTGGGGGTGCGGTTGCAGCCGATGGTCGTGAGGAAAGTGGTCAGAACCAACAGCAGAGAAGCGAGGCGCATCATATGAAACAGAAGGGGCAGAATGAAGTAGCAAGCCAACGAAAATTTTCCGAAAAACAATCAACCCAGGTAAAGTTCTTCGGCTGAAAACCCGGCGCACAACGCAGGTTTCTATAAAAGCCAAAAGGTATATAGCAGATAAACAAGGAGTAAGCCGTAGTAGCCCGGCTGCCGCATCTGGTTTTTTCCAGGTGTCGTATGACCGGAGGCCGCCGCAATTGCCTTATCTTTGTGGCCGCTTCATCCACACCTTCATCATTCTCGCGCATGAAAAAGAATTACTTACTGACACTGGGCCTGTTGCTGGCCACTGCCACGGCTTCCCTGGCCCAGGGCACCGAGCTATTTTTCTCCGAATACGACGAGGGAGCTCACCAGAGCGGGGTTACCTACGGCGGCACCACGCCCTCTACCGGTAGCGAGCGGGCCATTGAAGTATTTAACCCGACTACCAACGCCGTAAATCTGAACCCGTATTCCATCCGCCGCTACTCCAACGGCGCTACTGCCGTGTTCCAGGAGGAAGGGCTGAAGCGTACTTCGGGAGCCAACACACTGAATACCGCCGATGCCTTCGTGTATGCCTGCGGTGAAGTTACCTTGCCCCAGATTCTGAACGTGGTAGACCAGCTGTGCGCGCCGTATGCCACGGCTCCGGCCGCTACCAACTCGGTGATTGTGCAAGGTGGTGCTGCCTACTTCAGCGGCAACGACGCTATGGCGCTCGTACGCTGGACGGGCGCTAACGCCGGCCAGGGCACGCCTATTCTGGTAGATATCTTCGGGGTGATTGGTCAGGATCCGGGCACTTCCTGGTCGGCAGAAGACGCGAACAAGGTGCTGGTTACCTCGGCCAACCAGTCGCTGATCCGTCGCGCTACGGTTTCGGCCGGTACCAAGGTAAATCCGCAGCCGCAGGGTGGTACGCCCACTGCCCGTACCGGCTACAACATTTCCACTGAGTGGGAATCGTATTCCACGGCCTTCCCCGGCGGTGTGCAGGACCCCGCTGCCCAGAGCTATTCCCGCCTGGGTGAGCACAACGACTACACCGGTCCATACGGCTCCTACGCCCCCCTGAAAACCCTGGCAAAGTTCAACGCCGCCATCAGCGTATTCCCGAACCCGGCCAGCGGTCAGGCTTTCGTGGAAATCAAAGGGGCTAAAGTGGGCTCTATCGTGGTGATGAACAGCCTGGGTCAGTCCATCACGGCCCAGCCGCGTGGCCTGAGTGAGGAAACCGTGAAACTGGACGTTTCGCGCCTCACGCCCGGCCTGTACTTCGTGCAGTTCGTTTCGCAGGATGGCCAGCTGAAAGTCTACAAAGAGCTAATGGTAAAGTAATCTGCTGCCCGGCGCTGGCCTTTCCGGTTGCGCTGCTGCTTGCTGATTGTATAGGTAAAGAGGCTGTTCCTGCGTGGGGCAGCCTCTTTATTGCGTTATAGCAAGTCCGAAAACCTGCTTACCCGCTTGGCGTTGTACCTTTGCGCTCCGGATTTGAGTGGGTGCCCTCAGCCTCCGCCGTGCCCGCAGCCATATCAGCATAACCTCTGAGTATATGACCCCTTTGGATAAAGTAGGCGAGTTCGGGTTGATTCGCCGGATTCAGGAAACCGTGCAGTTGCAGCAGCCCAGCACCATCCTCGGCATCGGCGACGATGCGGCTATCCTCGCGCCCCCGGCCGGGCAGGAAGTAGTCATCAGCACCGACCTGCTGGTGGAAGGCGTGCATTTCGACCTCACGTTCTGCCCCCTCAAGCACCTGGGCTACAAAGCCGTGGCCGTGAACGTATCGGACGTGGCGGCCATGAACGCGTTGCCCACCCAGATTGTGGTGGCCCTAAGCGTGCCCTCGCGCTTCTCGGTAGAAGCCGTGGAGGAACTCTACGAAGGTATTCGGCTGGCCTGCGAAGCCTACAACGTGGACGTAGTGGGCGGCGACACCACCGGCAGCCGCTCGGGCCTGACCATCGGCATCACGGCCCTCGGCCTGGCTGAAGCCGGCAAAGCCGTGCGCCGCAGCGGCGCCGGCCCCAACGACCTGCTCTGCGTAACCGGCGACCTGGGCGGGGCCTACCTGGGCCTGCAGGTGCTGGAGCGCGAAAAGCAAGCCTGGCAGGCCGACCCCGAAACCCAGCCCGAGCTCGGCAAATACCCCTACGTGCTGCAGCGCCAACTGCGCCCTGAGGCACGCATGGACGTGGTGCACGAGCTGCGCGACCTGGGTGTGGTGCCCACCAGCATGATTGACATTTCCGACGGGCTGGCCTCCGAGGTGCTGCACCTGTGCGCCGCCAGCGGCACCGGGGCCCGCGTGTTCACGGAGAACCTGCCCATTGCCAACCCCACGCTGGAAGTGGCCGAGGAGTTCAACCTCGACCCCATCATGTGCATGCTCAACGGCGGCGAGGACTACGAGCTGCTGTTCACGGTGCCCCTGTCAGACCACGACAAAATCAAGAACCACCCCGACATCACCATCATCGGCCACATGGTGGACAAGAGCGAAGGCGCAAACCTCATTACCAAAGCTGGTCAGCCCATCCCGCTGCGGGCCCAGGGGTTCAACCACTTCGAGTAGCCCCCTGTCATTGCGAGCAGCGCGAAGCAATCCTTCCTTTTCTGGGCGCGTATTTTTGACATACTGAAAAGCCCCTGATGCCTAGCTCTGGCGTCAGGGGCTTTTCATTTCTCAAGGCTTGTCACTCTGAAAAGGAAGGATTGTTTCGCCTCCGGCTCGCAATGACAGCTAATCCTCCGGGTAAGGGATGTAGACGAAGTTGGTGAACTCCTCGTCGAGCACGAAGAGGCAGCAGTACTCGTCGGCGTCGCGGTAGGTGCTTTGGAAGGCTTCGATGCCGTCCTGGCCCACGATGCCCTGTTGCACGAACAGCTCCAGGTAGCTGGCGAATACGTGCCACTCCAGGTTCAGCTCGTCGGCGTTGATGAGCAGGCCACCCAGCGGCACCTCCTGGCGGGCAAACACGAAGATGGGATACTTGGAAATATCCCGCTTGCGGATCTGCGAGGAAGCCTCGCTCAGCGTATCGGAAACGGTAGCAAAGTCCTTGGTGATGGTGCCGAGGTATTTGCCGTTCAGTTCGGGGTCGTTGGTGTAATCCATGATGAAGTTTTATGGGGAAAGGAATGCTTCCAGAAACGTGGAAAGCAAAAGCCGTATCCTAAACCGATGATAGCTGCGTCTATATATACTATCCAGAAATCAGTGCTCAGAAAAAGCCAGCCAATTAGCACAATGAATGTTACTAGTGCATAAGCCACTGAGGCAAACAAGAAGGTGGTTTGGGTATGTGAACGACAATACCGACTTATGTATTTCTCTGGCCATTGCACAAAGAGCCCATTGGCCAGCATCATGAAAACGAACGAACAAAATGCCACAACGGTAGTATCAGCACTCTCCAAATTGCCGCCAGTTATCAATGAATAAAATACATGAAAAAGCATAGCTGTACCCCAGCCCAACAATAATGCGAGTGTAGAAGCTAGGGTATAACTTTTCATAATATTACCGCAACTCCAGTAACACCACATTCTCCACATGGTGGGTGTGTGGGAACATATCTATGGGCTGCAACTCTGTAAAGTCCTTGGTGATGGTACCGAGGTATTTGCCGTTCAGTTCGGGGGCGTTGGTGTAGTCCATATTTAGCAGGCTGAAGGTATTAGGCAAACAGACGAAATACCCAGTCAACAAATCGTTTCGGCAAAGATTGTTCCGGTGAGATTTTTTGGTCCCAGAGACCATATTGGTAAGGGACTAGTTCTCGCATCTTTTGCACAACTGTGGAGTCCTCGCAAAGGGCCGATACGTTGGCCTCAAGCTCGGTTATATATGATTTTGCTGCCAGCCCGTTGTCAATGAGATACAAGTTGTGTACGCTGTTGTGAATCGATATCCACTCGTCATCCTCCAATAGGTTAGGCTCTGCTGCCTGCAGGAAATACATACCACGATGCCAGTTGTCCCAAGTGCCCCTATAGCGCGCATAAAAATCCAGCTTCTCGTGGGTCAGCATAGCGTTTGAATCTTACCGCAACTCCAGCAGCACCACATTCTCCACGTGGTGGGTGTGGGGGAACATGTCTACGGGCTGCACTTTCACCACTTTATACGCTTCGTCCAGTAGCTCCAGGTCGCGGGCCTGGGTGCCGGGGTTGCAGCTGACGTAGACGATGCGGGGGGCGCGCATTTCGAGGAGGCGGGCCACTACGTCGGGGTGCATGCCGGCGCGGGGTGGGTCGGTGATGACCACGTCGGGGCGGCCGTGCTTCTGAATGAACTCGGCGTTGAGCACGTCCTTCATGTCGCCGGCGTAGAACTCGGTGTTGGTGGTGCCGTTGATTTCGGAGTTGATGTAGGCGTCCTTCACGGCCGATTCCACATATTCCACGCCCACAACGTGCTTGGCCTGCCGGGCCACAAAGTTGGCGATGGTGCCGGCCCCGGTATAGAGGTCATACACCAGCTCCGTGCCGGTGAGCTGGGCGAAGTCGCGGGTGATTTTGTAGAGGTTGAAGGCGCCGTCGGAGTTGGTCTGGTAGAAGGATTTCGGGCCGACGCGGAAGCGCAGGCCTTCCATTTCCTCGTGAATGTGCGGCTCGCCTTTGTAGCACACCACTTCCAGATCGTGGAAGGTTTCGTTGCCCTTGTCGTTGAGCACGTAGTTAAGGGAGGTGATTTGCGGGAACCGCTCGTGCAGGTAGTCCAGCAGCGGCACCAGCGCGTCGTGGGCGTAGTAGCACTGCAAAATCACCATCAGGTCGCCGGTGTTGGCCGTCCGGATGATGAGGTTGCGCAGGAAGCCCTCCTGGGTCACGAGGTTGTTGAAGGGCAGGTCGTGCTCCAGGGCATAGTCGCGCACGGCCAGCCGGATCTGGTTGCTGGGGTCGGGCTGCAGCCAGCAGTGGTTGATGTCGAGAATCTTGTCGAAGCGGCCGGGGGTGTGGAAGCCCAGCACGCGCCGCTCGTAGTTGTGGCCACTGGCAATCTGCTCGTTGGTGAGCCAGCCGTTGTGGCTGAAGGTGTACTCCAGCTTGTTGCGGTAGTAGGTCTGGTCGGGGGAAGGCTGAATCGGCAGGATTTCTGGTAGGGCCACTTTGCCGATGCGCTGCAGCGTGTCGGCCACCTGCTGGTGCTTGAACTTGAGCTGGGTTTCGTAGCCCAGGTGCTGCCACTTGCAGCCGCCGCAGGTGCCGAAATGCTCGCAGAACGGCTGCACGCGCAGCTCGGAGTACTTGTGGAAGTGCGTGGGCACGGCTTCCAGAAAGTTCTTTTTGGCCTTGGTCACGCGCAGGTCCACCACGTCGCCGGGGGCCACTTGCGTGACAAAGATGACCAGGTTCTCGCGGCGCACCAGGCACTTGCCCTCGGCCACCATGTCGGTGATTTCGACTTCGCGGAGCAGTTCCGCCGGGATGTTTTTAACTGATTTCCTCACAAGGGCAAAGATACTCACTGATTGAAGCGGATTCGACGGATTAATCGGATTTTGTAAACGGTAACTGGGAGGTCATGGCGGAAGATTGGGAGGTGTTTTAAAAGCCCTGAAAGTCAGGGTATCGGTTGGAGAGGGGTGGTGACAGGCAGGAACAGCACGGCGTCGAATTCCCGGCGCAGGTCATGGCGCAGGAAGGAGTTCGGGAGAGGAGTGTGGCCGACGTCGCGCAGCAGCAGGTTCTGGTAAAGCCACTGGGTGGCGGGCGTGAGCGGCACCGGGCGCAGCGGCAGCAAGGCGGGTTTCAACCCGGCGGCCCGGAAGTAATACTCGTAGCTGCCGGGTTCGGGAGCAGCTACCGGAGCACTGCGAAACGGGCCGGCGGCGGCGTCATTGGTGCGAAGGCTCCCCGCGCCCAGCAACTGCCCCACGGCCAGATATCCGGGGCCATAGGCGGCGCGCAGCCGCTGGCCGGTGCCCCCGGTAGTGGCCAGTACGTTGTTGTGGGCCAGGATTACCAACCGTCCCCCTTCGGGCTGACTGTGTACCCAGTACGTGTTTTCGGCTATGGCAGCGGCCTGGTAAGCCGGAGTCAGCTCCGGGTCGAGGGTTTGCAGGGTAACATATTGCTCCAGCACCTGAAACAGCTGCCGCTGCAAAGCTACTTCGGTCAGCAGCAGGTCGGAGCGGGCGGAGAGGCGGCTGTTCTCATCGAGGGCCGCGCGCAACTCGCGCAGGGTAGCACGCACGGCCAGCAGGCGGGCATCAGGCGGACCGGGTTGAGTGAACGGGTTGAGGCGAAGCTCAGCAGCGGGCAATTCGCGCAGCTGCTTCTCAAGCAGGGTGAGTTGACTGGATAAGGTGCCGGTTCGTTTCGGGAGCCGTTCGCGCAGCCAGGCAATGGCCTCGGCTGGCTGGCCGCTCAGCACGTCCCACACCTGCACCTTGGTATCGGCCCGCTCATTATAAGTGCGCAGCCACTGCATCAGGGCCAGGGTCTGGGCCGAATTGTAGGAACCCAGCCGCTGCAGTAGTTGCGGCAGGTTGCCCTGGCCGGTGCGCAGGTAGTTATTGAGAGCAAGACAGGCGGTCAGATCGGTTTCCAGCGCCAGGGTGCGCACGCCTTTGGTTTCGATGAGGTAGCGCAGCAGCCGGTGGCGAATCTGGGCCGTTTCGCGCGACCCGTACCCAACCTCGCCCAACCCGATAACCTGGCTGGTGCCTACTAGAGAGCCAAACGGAGCCAGGTCGGTAAAGTCGCCGCCGTCGGGCAGCAGCGTCCGTAGGGGGCGAGCGGCTTTCTTCAGCCAGGCCAGCTCGGCCGGGGTGGGCAGGGCGGCACTGGTCGGGTCGGCGGGTGGGACGTAGGGGCGGCCATCTACCAGCAGGCGCAGGTTGTCCACCCACACGGGTGCCGGCCCCGGGAGCCGCAGGCCCAGCGTGAGGTGAGTGAAAAAGACGTTGTGGGTGATGGGTAGCGCAACCTCGAAAGGAAGCCAGTCGGGGCCGGGGGCGGCAGGCAGGTTCAGGGGCAACTCCGGCAGCAAGGTCCGAGCGGCCTGCCGGGTGGTGCCCCGCGTTTTCTCAGCCAGCAGCGTGGCCACAAAGCCGGGGGCTGGGCCTGTAGCTGAGCTGCGTCGCACATACCCTTGCACAACCAGCGTTTTACCGCGCATCATGGAATCGAGCGGTACCTGACCGAGGTAAGCCGTTGGCGTCCCGGCCACGGCCTGCAGCCGCAGACTGCGGTGGCCGTGCTGGGCCGGTGTCACGGAATCGGGAGTGGCACGGTAGCGCGGGTCGGGCAGGGGAGGCAGCGGGCGTTCAAAATCCAGGTTGGCTTTGCGGGCGACGGCCGTCAGCAGCAGCGGCTCGGTGCCGGGCAGCAGGGCATCAGCATACAGCCGCTGCCCGCTACCAGATTCCACCCGAACATCATCAAGCCAGACGCGGCCTTGGCCCAGTAGGCGCAGACCCACCAGCAGCTGGGTGGCGGCAGCGGGCACGGGCAGCCGGATCTGTACGCGCTGCCAGTTGCTGGTAACGGGAGCCGGCGGGGTGTTGAAGTCGTCGTTGCCGGCCAGGTTGCCGTCCGCAGTGCCCGACTGAGCGTAGGCGTAAAGGAAGGCTTTGCCCTGAAAATCGGAGGTGCGCAGCTGGGCGCTGATGGTCACCGTCTGGCCGCGTAGGGAGTCGATGGGGGTGATGAGCGTGTACACGGCCCCGCCCACCGGTTCCTCGGCCCGACTGGCGTCGAGCAGCAGACTGCCCCGGCCGTGGGCGGCAGGCAGGAGCGTATCAAGGCGAACCAGCAGATCAGGAGCGAGGCGGGTGTGCCACAGCAGCAGGGGCTGCTGGCGGTTGGCGGCCGGCTCAAAATTGAGGTTGAGGCGGGCCTGGGCACGAGCCAACGCAGGAAACGCCAGGAGGGTAATCAGATAGAATAGCCGCATATGGAAAATGCCTGGAGTATACACAAAAGCGTCGTTCAGCTTAGAACTGAACGACGCTTTTCCACGAACCAATACGCCTTAGCGGGCAATTTCAAACCAGCCTTTGTAGCTGGTGCCGTCCTCGAGCTTGAACAGGTAGTAGTACATGCCTGCGCCCTGCTCCTGGCCGCCGAAGTCGTTGCGGTAGTTGCGGGTTTCGTACACCTGCTTGCCCCAGCGCGAGAAGATGGTGAGCGTGTTGCGCGGGTAAAGGGCCACGTTATCAATCACCAGCACGTCGTTCTTCCCGTCGCCGTTCGGGGTGATGATGTTGTAGAAGCCCAGCTTGTTCTCGAAGGCCACGCAGGCATCGTTGGAGGCCGACGTACGCGCCACGGCATCAGTGCTGACAGCCTGCACCCGGAAACACTGGTTGAAGCCGGCCGTGCTGCTGGGTAGTTCCAGGCTCAGGGCGGAAGCTGCCACGGTAGCAACTAGCTCGGCGGTGCCGTTGTCGGCTACCCGGCTTACGCGGTATTCCTTCACTGGGAACCCTTGATAAGCCGACCAGTTGACCATTACGTTGCCCACGTTACGGCCGCCGGTGCTTTGGGTGGCGGTGGCTTTGGTGAGGATGGTGGTATGCTGCTGGCTACTGAGCACAGTACCGCAGGCGTTGGTCAGGTTGATCTGATACTGGTAGGCCTTGCTGTCGGCATCCACCGCGTTATCGGTGAAAGTGGTAGCCGTATTGGCCACATTGCCCACCGTGGTGTAGGCCCCAGTGCTGCCCGCGTCGCGTCGCAGAATCTGCACGCGGTTGGTATTGCCTGTGTTGTTGGGAATCTGCAGTGCCAGGGTAATGCTTCGGTCACTGGCAGCGGCATCCACGGAGGCGGTGTTCAGGGCCACGGACGCGTTGTCGGGGCGAATGGTGAACGTGGCGGCGCAACTCTGGCTGGTGGTTTCTGTCACGCTCAGCACGGCGTTGGTGGTGCCGGCCGGTACATCAATAGTCACGGTGCCGCTGCCCTGGCCGCTGGTAATGGTGCCGCCCGTAAGCGTCCACTGATATTGGCCACCCGTGAGGGCCGCAGTGGAGAAGCTGAGACCGGTGCGCGACTCGGGGCAGTAGCTGGCTGGGCCGGTAATGGCCAGCGGCGGTACTACCAGGAAGGTTTTGGTGTAGGGCTGACCCACGCAGCCGCTGGCGTTGGTTTCGCGGATGGTAACGGTGTAGGGCGTGGCGCTGGCGGCCGGTACGGGCAGCGTAAGCGTGTTGCCGGTACCCGTGACGGTGGTGCCGTTGAAGGTGAAGGCGTAAGTGGAGTTGGCTGCGCCGGGCAGGGCAAACGTGAGGTTGCCGGAGCCGGCACACACGCGGCTCGGCCCACTGATAGCCAGGTTGGTGGCTGGCGCGGGCAGCACGTTTACGTACAGCGTGTCACTGGTGCCCCGGCAGATGCCGCCGGCCGGGTTGCTCGATTCGGTTACCACCAGCTTCACGAGGCCGGTACGCGTCCAGTTCACTTGTACGGAGGCTTGGTTGGTGCTCACCTGCGTGCCTCCCACAAGCTGCCAGGCATATACGGAGCCGTTGGTATACTGCGTCTGGTAGGTAAACGGGCCGGCGTTGATGCATACCTGCACCGGGCCGGTAGGCCGCTGCGTAGCCAGCTGCTGATTCACGCGCACGGGCAGCGTAACAGTATCCGATGAGCAGCCGAAGGTGTTCAGCTGGAACGCCTTTACGGACGCCGCCGCCGTGGCCCCGCCCCAGTTGACGGTAATGCTGGGAGTACCCTGGCCGCTGGCAATGGTACCGCCCGTTACCTGCCACTGGTACGCCGTGTTGCGCGGGTTGCGGATGCTGTAGGCCACGCCCTGCACCGTGGGGCATACCGATACGGAGCCCTGGATGCTGTCGGGCAGCGGCCGTGGGTTCACGGTGAGGCGTACTGTGTCGCGGGAGGCACAGCCCAGGCTGGTAGTGGCCGTCACCACGTAGGTCAGCGTAATCGGCGACTGAGTGACATTACGGGCCGTGAAAACCGGGCGGGCGGCGTTGCTGCTGCTCAGGTTGACGGCCGGGCTCCACTGGTACGTGTAGCCCACGAGGGCTGTGGTGCCGATAGTCACCTGTTTCCCGTCACACAACGCTACATCGGGGCCGGCATTGGCCACGGCGGCCGGGTTCAGCGTAACGGTGACGGTGCTGGTATTGGTGCAGCCCTGGGCCGTGGTGGCCGTAAGGGTGTAGGTAAACGTCTGGGCCGCGCCGGTCAAATTCACTAAACTGAAAACCGGTTGGGCAGCGGTGCTGCTGCTCAGGCCGGTAGCTGGGCTCCACTGGTAGGTGTAGCCAGTGAGGGCGGCCGAGCCCAGCGTAATGGCTTCCCCCGAGCATACGGCCCGGCTGCTGCCCGCACTGGCTACCGCCGCCGGATTAATGGTAATGCGCACCGTATCCCGACTCACACAGCCCTGTGCCGTGGTAGCCGTTACCACGTAGCTGACCAGCTGGGCCGCGTTACTGGTATTTGGGAGGGTGAGAACGGGCTGAGCGGCCGTGCTGCTGCTCAGGCCGGTGTTGGGGCTCCACTGGTAGGTCTGACCGGTAATGGCAGCTGTTCCCAGCGTTACCGGAATGCCGGAGCAAGTGGCCCGGTCGGGGCCGGCGTCGGTCACGGCGGCCGGATTCAGCGTAATGGTTACGGTGCTGTTGTTTGTGCAGCCCTGGGCTGTGGTAGCCGTAACAGTGTAGGTAAACGTCTGAGCCGCGCCGGTCAAATTCACCAGGCTGAAAACCGGTTGAGCAGCGGTGCTGTTGCTCAGGCCGGTGGCTGGGCTCCACCGGTACGTGTAGCCAGTTAGGGTGGCCGAACCCAGCACTGTCGTTTCCCCGGAGCATACGGCCCGGTTGCTGCCCGCATTGGCCGTAGCCAGTGGGTTTACGGTTACCGTTACCTGCCGGGTAAGCGTGCAGACGCCATCCGTTGTCAGTACGGTATAGGTGGTGGTCTGGGTAGGGGCTACCGTGATGCTGGCTCCTGTAAATGTCTGGCCGGTGCTGCTGGTCCAGGTGTACGTCTGGCCTCCGCTGGCCGTGAGGGTGGCCGAGGCACCCACGCAGATGCTCACATCGGAGCTTACGCTCAGGGTACCGGTACGGATGTCTACGTTGCGAACTATCGAATCAGTAGGACAGCCTAGGCTGGAAACGCCGCGCAGGGTAAGTGTACCGGTGCCTGCCGTGCCCCACAGCACCTGCACCGTACCGGCAGTAGCTGTACCCTGAATAGTGCCGCCGCGCACCGTCCAGCGGTAGGAGGCGGGAGCCGGCCCGGCGGCCGCGTACGTGCGGGGTTGCGCCCGGTCACAGATGACAGAGTCACCCAGAATGCGGTTGGGGCCGGCGGCGCGGGTAATGGTAATCCGGAAAATCTCCGAAATACTTTTGCTGCCGCAGGTATTGTCGCTCACGGTAACCACCACATCGTAGGGTGTAGCACGGGCGTTGCCGCAGCGGGAGTTCAACTGAAAGCTGCCTGTCACACTGCCCGTCCCCGTGATATTTACGCTGCCCGTCGGGCTGCCCGACGGTACCACGCCTTGGTTGCCGTTTACACTGAAATCAAACGGGCCGGTGCCATCCAAAAGCGGACTGTTTACTTTCATCGTCAACGACTTGCCTTCGGGGTCAGTGGAGGTGACGTTGAATGTAATAGGCCGGCCTTCCTCCACCGTGAAATCCTTGACCACTACCGAGGGCGGCGTAAATACCGGCGCCTGGTTGGGCTGGCACTGCCGGGCTACCAGCTGCACGTCGCGCCGGGTGCTGCCCACCAGCACTTCACGCCCGTTAATGGTGCGGTATTCCTTCACGTCTACCGCTACCGCAAACTTGCCCTGAATAGGAGCCGCGTAACGACTCAGGCCGGTGCTGGCATTCAGCGAAGCGAAACTGCCGACGCCCGGCCCAAAAGGCTGGGTTACGCTGTATCCATTGGCGTACGTAACCAACTGGGGCGGCGGCGCGAAGCCACCGAACGGCGAGTTGCCCTGGTAAGGGGTGCCAAAGGAATAAATCAGCCGGTCACCGTCGGCATCGTAGGCATTATTGATGATGATACTGGTGTCTCCGGTGCAGATAACGGCCACGGCGGTATCCGAAAAAACGGGCGACGTATTCGGAATCAGGGGCGGGGCCATGTCCGTGTACAGCGTCATGTTGGTGTTGCCGGGGTTCTGCAGGTTGGTGACGTCCACGTTGCGGGCAATGTCGGTGTACACGGCGTAGTAGCCATCAAACGACAGCGGCAGGTTCACGATGGTCACGTACTTGGCCAGCGTCACGCGGGGCGGCTGACTGCCGGGCAGCGTGCAGCCCCCGGGAGAAGGCGGCGTGATTTCGGCAAAACTGGTACGCGGCACCGTCATGGTTAAAATCCGGGCCCCGCCCTGCGACTTGTTGTAGAACGCAATGTCCACACTGGGCCGGCCATCGGGAGCCGCCGAGCCAGCTTCCTTGTTCAGGTAAACGAGGACTGTTACCTGATACCGGTATTGGGCCCCGGCCGGCCCATTGGCATCCAGGTACTTGTAGTTCATTTCGCCGCCCAGCAAGTGAGTAGCCGCCGCCGGCCGGATTCCCGCCAGCAGGTAGATAAGCACCAGCAAACAGGTACGCAGTAAAAGTGTGCGCATACGCCAGAATCAGGATAAGAAGTAAAGAGAGGGAGGCTGCCTGAGCGGCCGGCTGTTGAGGAGGAAAAACGTTGGCCTGCGCTAGTCGCGCAGCACGCGGCGAATGGCACTCTGGCCGTGGCTGCCCCACAGGCGCAGCACATACAGGCCCCGGGGCAGTCCGCTTAGGTCGAGGCTGGCATCGGCGGCCGTGCCCAGGCGCAGCTGGCCCCGGTACACGCAGGCCCCCAGCGTATTCTCCACCTCCACAGAGTAGGTATCAGCCGCTCGGGCATCGGCGAGGCGCAGGTGCAGCTGCCCGTCGGTGGTCGGGTTGGGGAAAACCGTCAGGGCCGGCAAGGATTTGGCCTCCTGCGTGGCCGTAGCGGATACCACCTGCACGCTGTAGTCCTCAATTTCCGTGTTGGGCTGCGCAGTAGTGCCCGTGCAGGCGTAGGCCGAGTTGTTGTTGAGGCGGGCAATGATGCGCATGCGGGTGAAGCCCACTACGCTTTGCAGGGCCGGTACCGGCACCGTAATGGTAGCGGGGTTGGTGCTGATCTGATTGGAAACCAACTCAGAAGTAGCAAAGAACCCGTCCCGGTTCCAGTCTACCCAGACCGTGGTTACGCGCTGAAAATTCGCGTTGGCAGTCACAGTAAGCGTAGACGACTGGCCCTGGCGCAGCGTCATGATCTGGCCGGCATAGTTGCCATAGCCGTTGGTATTGGCACCGGAGGCGTTGCTGAACGGGGTAGCCTGCGGAGTAGCCAGACTCACATTGGTTATCCAGAAAGCCGCATTGTCGCCAAGGGCGGTACAGTACTGCACGCAGGGCACCGTTACCACCACGTAGTCGGTGCGCGTAATAGTGGTGGTGCCGAAGGCATTGGTCGCCCTCAGGCTCACGGTGTACGAACCGGTGTTGGCGTAGGTGTGGCTGGGGTTCTGCAGGGTACTGGTAGAGCCGTCGCCAAACGTCCAGAGCCAGCCGTTAGGCGCATTCTGGCTGATATCCGTGAACTGAATGGCAGCCTGGCAGGAGCCGGCAGTGTAGTTGGAGGTGAAGTCGGCGGTGGGCGGGCTGGTGTTGGCGCGCACCGTTACGGTATAATCCTCCGCCTGGCCGTACTGAATACCGTCGCAGGCCGTGAAGGAGGAACCCACGTAATCGGAAACGACCCGCAGGCGCAAAGGCTGGTTGAGTACCGCCGTGGCCGGCACCAGCAACGTGCCGGTTGGATTGCTCGTGTTCAATGCCTGAAAAATCTGCTCCCCGCTGCCGAAGGTCCCGTCGTTGTTCAGGTCCAGCCACACCCGTGTGTCCTGCGGGTTGCCGGGGCTGGTCGTCAGGCGCAGCGTATACCGGTTGCCAACGGTTACCTCCACCTTGCCGTTGCAGGTGAAATCCTCGTAACCTGCCTGACCATTGGCCGAAATCTGGGTGAGGGTGCCCAGGGTAAACTGCGTGATGCCGTAGCCACAGCAGAATGCCGCCGTGGCCGGGGCGCAGGTAGCAGCCACCGGCACCACGTTATCGTAAGTTATATACGAGGCGCGGGTTCGGGTATTGCTCCCCACGCTGTTGCTGGTGGTAAGGGCCACGGTGAAGGTGCCGGCCGTAGTGTACTGGTGGCTGGGGCTGGCCAACATGCTGGTGGTGCCGTCGCCGAAATCCCAGCGCCAGGAAGTCGGCCCGTTCTGGCTCTGGTCAGTGAACTGCACGGTGCCCGAGCAGGTACGCGTCTGGTCGGCCACGAAATCCGTCACCGGGGCCTGGGTGCTGGCTGAGGCAATAACCGCGTAATCTTCCGTCTGAGAGTACTGCGGCGTGGAGCAGGGAGAAGGCAGGGTAGCGTTTACGTAGTCGGCGGCTACGCGCAGCCGCAGCCGCACGCCCGTTACCGTGCCGCTGGGCAGCCGCACCGTGCCGGTGTGGGTGCGTTTGGTATTGCTGCTGAACAAGAGTTCCGACGTCGGGCTGAAGGTACCGTCATTGTTCAAATCGGCCCACACCCGCACGTTCTCATCGGCGTTGGTATTGGTCCGGATACTGATGGGAACATCGGCCCCAATGATGAGCGTAGCCGCCCCCAGCGTGCAGGAGTAATCTTTATAGCCGTCCTGGATGCCCGGCGTTGTGTTGTTGATAGTGCCCAGCGTAACGTTCAGAATGCCCATGCCGAACGGAATATTGGCCGTGGGAGCACTGCCGGGCGTACAGCCACTAGCAGCTGGCGGGCAATTCTGGGCCTGCGCCACCAGTGGAAACAGGGGTAAAGCCAGGGCCAGTAAACCAGCGGCATAGCGCACCTTGCCACCCAAAATAGTACGTAAGGGTTGCGTCATAGATAAGGACGTAAAAGGCGGGGGGGGAAAGGTCGAAGGTAACCGCAATCCGGAACAAAATACAATTTTCCCGGCGGTGAATTCAATATAGAAACAGGGGAGGAACCGGCCGCCACCAAATCGGCAAATTGCGGCTGTACGCCGATGGGCTGCCAAAAATACCCGTAGTTTTGCCCGCCTTTTACTGCGGTTTTCTCACGCCTTCTTCCCTCATGAAAGATAAAGTAGTCCTCATCACGGGCGGCACTTCCGGCATTGGTCGGGCTACGGCCCTGGCCTTCGGGCAGGCCGGGGCCCGCGTGGCCATTACCGGCCGCGACGAAACCCGGCTCCAAAGCACCGCCGAAGAACTGGTCCGTCTGGACATCCAGCACCTTACTATACGCGCCGATGTAGGAGTGGAGGCCGACTCGGAGCGGGCCGTACGCGAAACTGTGGCCGCTTTTGGCCGCCTTGATGTGCTCATCAACAACGCCGGCATCAGTATGCGCGCCCTCTTCCGCGACGCCGACCTAGACGTTATCCGGCAGCTGATGCAAACCAACTTCTTCGGGACGGTGTACGCCACCAAATTTGCGTTGCCGCACATCACGCAAGTCAAAGGCTCTATTGTGGGCATCAGCAGTATTGCGGGCTATCGAGGGCTGCCGGGGCGTACGGGGTACTCGGCTTCCAAATTTGCCATGCACGGCTTTCTGGAGGCCCTGCGCACCGAGCTATTGCCTCAGGGAGTACATGTATTATTGGCCTGCCCTGGCTTCACGGCTTCCAACATCCGCAACGTAGCCTTAGCCGCCGACGGCTCCCGACAGGGCGAGTCGCCGCGGGACGAGCAGAAGATGATGAGCAGCGAGGAAGTGGCTGGCTACCTGGTAGCGGCCGTGCGCGAGCGGCGCCGCGACCTGGTGCTTACCAGCACGGGCAAGCTCACCGTCTTCCTCAATAAATGGCTGCCGGGGCTGGCCGATAAGCTGGTGCTGAATCACTTTCGAAAAGAGGAGCCGGATTTCGTGCTGTAAACCAGCTGCAGATTCCCCGATAAAAGGTAGCCAAAAGAGCTGCCGGGCTTTGCATTCCAGTGCATTGCCCGGCAGCTCTTCCTAATGATAAGCAAGTAATGGAGGTGCCCGGCGGCGGAATGAATAATGTGGTTTTTTCAAAGAAAGAAGCCCTGTAGTATAGACTTGTCGGCTTACAAAAGCCGGGCTGTGGAATAGAAGCAGAAAAAGCGTTTATATTCTGCCATAATGACAAAAGGTGGCTTAACTTGCTGAGCTTCCCGGTCAATTTGTGCTGCCTTTACGGGTGCAGCGGCCGGTTACGAATGCTTTGGCTGGCCCTTCGGATAAGCAGGGCCTACATTTCCTGATCAATTCCACAACCAAATCCTAACTACTTGACACAACTCTACTCCTCCAACTGGCTGGCAGCGGGGCTTTTGGCGTTAGCCTGTGCCTCCCCGGTTCACGCGCAAACCAGCGCGGCTCCGGCCGGCACGGAGCAAGCCTGGCAGAGCCGGCAGCAATGGGCCGGCGGCAATATAACTGCCGCCGATATGCGCGTGTCCAGCTCCCACACCGATGCGGCCACCGGCCTCACCTACGTGTATGTGCAGCAGCTGCACAAGGGCATTCCGGTGTACAATCGGGTGCTGACCCTGGCCTTCAAAAACCAGCAGTTCAGGCACCACGCCGGCACATTTGTCCCGGGCCGCCAGTTCACCGGGCTTTCGGCGACACCGGCTCTGGAAGCGGCTACGGCCGTCAACCGGGCGTTGGCCCCGCTGGCTGCCGCCCGCCTGAGCAGCCCCACGGCCACCAGTGCCCGCACCGGCCCCGACCAGCGGCAGACGTTTGCCGCCGCTGGGGTAGCCCGCCGCGACATTGTCGCCAGTCTGGTGTGGGTGTATGATAACGCCCAGAAGCTGCATCTGGCCTGGAACGTAAACGTAGACCTGCTGGATTCCTCCGACTGGCTCAACATCCGGGTAGATGCGGCCACGGGACAGGTACTGGATCAGGATAACTGGACGGTACATGAGACAGTGGCCCGTAAGGCTCCGGCAGCAGCCACCGCTAGTGCCGCCCGCCCCGCCGCTTGGCAGCCTATCGGTACGGTAGGAATTGCGGCCGTTACCCCGGCTACTTACTATGTAATACCCTATCCGCAGGAAAGCCCGGGTAGTAGCCGACTGCAAACTGAGTCGTCGCCGTGGCTGAAAGCAGGGGGCGGCAACAACGCCACCACGCACGGCTGGCACTTCAACGGCAGCACCGATTTTGCCGATACGCGCGGCAACAACGTGTGGGCCTACGATGATAGCCTGAAAACGAATGCTCCCGGCCGGTTCGCGGCCTCCACCGGCGCCTCCGCCAGCTCCCTGGTGTTCGACTACGTGCCCGATTTTGCGTTCAGTCCGCAGCTGGGTAAAAACCGCCGGGCAGCTACCGTAAACCTGTTCTACTGGAACAACATCGTGCACGATGTCCTGTACCAGTATGGATTTACTGAACCGGCCGGCAACTTCCAGACGGATAACATCGGGCGCGGTGGCACCGGGCAGGACCATGTGCGGGCCGAAGCGCAGGATGGCAACGGCGTCAACAACGCCAACTTCAGCACCCCGCCCGACGGAGCGTCGGGCCGGATGCAGATGTTTCTGTGGAGCGCGCCCGCCAGCCGCAACCTGACGGTAACAGCCCCCGCCCCCGTGGCCGGCAGCTACACCACCGTGGAAAGTGCCTTCAGCACCAGCAACAAGCTTGTCAGCACCGGCCCCGTAACCGGCGACTTGGTGTTCTATAACGACCCCGGCAACCCGGCTTCCCATCTGGCGTGTACTTCCCCTTCATCTACCACGCTCACCGGTAAAATAGCCCTCATTTACCGGGGCACCTGCAATTACACCGATAAGGTGTTGAACGCGCAGAACGCCGGAGCCCGGGCCGTTATTATGGTGAATAATGCTGGTGCCCCAGTAGCTATGGGCGGCACCAACAACGCCATAACTATTCCGGCCGTCATGGTTTCTACCACCGACGGTAACCTGCTGGCCACCCAGCTGACCAATGGCGCCACTGTAAGCCTTACCATCAGTCTGCCCGCGCCGCAGCTGGATGGTGATTTTGACAACGGCATTGTGGTGCACGAGTACGGCCACGGTGTGTCGAACCGCCTCACGGGCGGCCCCGCCAACGCCAGTTGCCTCGGCAATGCCGAGCAGGGCGGCGAAGGCTGGAGTGATTATCTGGCCCTGATGCTGACCACCAACTGGCAAACTGCCCAGCTAACCGATGGCCCCACGAGCCGGGCTGTGGGCACGTACGCCTCCGGGCAAGCACCTGCAGGCGGCGGCATTCGTCGGTACCCGTACTCTACCAGTTTGAGCATCAATCCGCTTACTTACAGCAACGTTGCTACCAGCCCCGAGTCGCACGCCATTGGCGAGGTATGGTGCGCTGCGCTGTGGGATATGACCTGGGCCCTGATCCAGCAGCAGGGCCGGATCGAGCCGAACCTATACACCGGTACCAGCACCGGCGGCAACGCCATTGCGCTCCAGCTGGTGATGCAGGGCATGAAGCTGCAGCCCTGCCAGCCGGGTTTCCTCGATTCACGTGATGCTATTCTGGCCGCCGACTCCCTATTGTACAATGGTCGGTACCACTGTCTGATCTGGAGTGCATTTGCCCGTCGAGGTATGGGCGCCAGCGCTGTTCAGGGACTTTCCACCAGCGCCACCGATCAAACGGCTGCCTTTGACCTGCCCGGCGTACGCCTGAGCAAAAACACCGAGCTGCTGACAGGTAACCAGCTTGCCATCAATATCTCAGCTACCTGCGAGTGTCAGGCCCAGCAGGCTCCTTACTCTATCAAGGCGCAACTGCCGGCTGATCTGAGCTACGTAAGCAGCACCAGCAGCGGTACGTTGGGGAGCAACAATACCGTCACGTTTGCCAACCTGGCTTTCACGCCCGGCCAGACGCGCACGTTCCAGATTCAGGCCGTAACGGCGGCCGGTAAAGGCTGCAACACGACTACGGTAGTGAATGACAACCGCGAAACCAACACCGTGGGAGGCTTCACGCCGGCCGTACTGACCGGTAGCAGCAGCTGGGCACCCAGCACCGCCCGGGCGTATAGCGGCTCCACTTCCTGGAAGGCTGTTGAGCCCATTACCCCTTCTGATGCCACGCTTACTTCGGCGGCATTCACGCCAGTAGGCTTCTCCCTGCTGTCGTTCTACCATTACTACAACACGGAGCCCTCGTATGATGGCGGCATGGTGGCTATTTCCACTGATAACGGGGCCACCTGGATCGACGCGGCCCCATACTTCCTCCAGAACGGCTACAATTCCGTGTTCGATGCCTCTACGGCTTCGCCAAATAAGCCCTGTTTCTCGGGTATCTCGTCCACGGAAACCGGCTCGGCGGCGTTCATTCGCACTACGCTCAATCTGTCGTCTTTCAGCGGCCAGACTATTCGGCTACGTTTCCAGGCCCAGTCAGATGAGGGAACGGCTTATGAGGGCTGGTATGTAGATGACATTCAGGTGATAAACGGTTGTGGTGGTATTCAGCAGGTACAACTGTTTACCAATGCAAACGCCCTGGCTGGCTCGTATCAGACTCCTATTTTCCTGACGCCCGCCGGTCCGCTCAGCGCCCAGCAAGCTAAAAACGGCCTGTTGATGTCAGCCGTACCAACTCCCTTCGGAGCCGAAGGCGTGCGGCTGGTTCTCTCGTCGCCCGTCGCCCAGCCCGGCCTTGTGCTGGTGCTCACCGATGCTACCGGTCGTTTGCTGCACCGGCAGCAACTGAACACTGTAGCGGCCGGTACCACCACCATCACCTGGCCCCAGACGGCTGCTCTGCCGGCCGGCCTGTATCTGGTGCAGGCTCAGTTCCCGAACGGGCAACGGATGGTCCTGCGCGTGGTGCGGGAGTAGTCCGCCCCAGATTGTCTGATAACTCAAAAAAGGCTCTTCCTTCGCAGGAGGAGCCTTTTTTTGTGCTTCGCTTCATCTTGCTGGCGTATTTCGGAGCCAGTCAGCCCAACCCCGACCCACCGATAAAGTATATCTTCGGGCGGCCCGGTGGCGTACAAGCCGCGCGGCCGCCGTGGTAGCGGGAAGCTGCCACGCGCCCTTTTTTCTCTGGTATGAATCAACACCTCCAACAAATCCTCGATAATCCGCTAGCGGCCCTGGCGGTGGTCGGCAACCTCATCATCATCGAAAGCCTGCTTTCCGTGGATAACGCGGCCGTACTGGCTACCATGGTGGGCGACCTGCCCAAGGAACAGCGCAAAAAAGCTCTTCGCTATGGTATCATCGGGGCCTATGTATTTCGGGGAATCTGCATTCTGTTTGCCTCGTATCTGGTCGAAATCTGGTTTCTGAAACCCCTGGGCGGCCTGTACCTGCTCTACCTCGCGGCCGACCACTTCCGCGACAAAAACGCCCCCGAGGAGGAGGGCGTCGATAAGCAGCAGAGTTGGGTATACCGCCACACGCTGGGGCTTTTCGGGCAGTTCTGGGCTACGGTGGCCCTCATCGAGCTGATGGACTTAGCCTTCTCCATCGACAACGTGTTTGCCGTGGTAGCCTTCACCGATAACCTGATTCTGATTTGTACCGGCGTGTTCATCGGTATTCTGGCCATGCGGCTGGTGGCGCAGGCTTTCGTGCTGCTGATGGGCCGGTATCCATTTCTGGAAACAGCCGCTTTTGTGGTGATTGCGCTACTGGGCCTGAAACTGCTGCTTTCCCTGTTTGAGCACTACTTCCCGGCGCACCCCTTTAGTCATTTCCTCAGCAGCGAAATGGCCGAAGCCGGCCTCACTGTCCTCACGGTAGCTGTGTTTGCAGTGCCGTTGTTCACCTCGTGGCTGCGGCAGCGCGTGGCACGCTGATAAACCGCTAAAACGCGCAAAAGGCCGGCTTTCCGCTACGGAAGGCCGGCCTTTTCTATTCAGGTATTACAATCTTAAACTTCGGCTGTCACGGCTATTTTGGGTGCGCCGGCCAGGATGTCCTCGTTGGCGAAATCGGCATACTTGCGGAAGTTTATCACGAACTTCTCGGCTAGGTCGGCGGCTGTGCGGTCGTAGGCTTCCTGGTCGGCCCAGGTGGTGCGCGGGTTCAGAATGTCAGTGGGCACGCCGGGCACCGTGGCCGGTACCTGCACGCCGAAGATGGGATGCTCGGTGAAGGCCACGTCGTTCAATTCCCCGTTGAGGGCGGCCGTAATCATGGCGCGGGTGTAGGCCAGCTTCATGCGCGAGCCGGTGCCGTAGGAGCCGCCCGTCCAGCCGGTGTTGACCAGCCACACGTTCACTTCGTTTTCCTCCATCTTGCGGCCCAGCATCTCGGCGTACTTGGTGGGGTGCAGGGGCAGGAACACGGCTCCAAAGCAGGCTGAAAACGTGGTCTGGGGCTCTGTGATGCCCATTTCCGTGCCTGCCACCTTGGCCGTGTAGCCGCTCATGAAGTGGTACATGGCGTGGCTCTTGTCCAGCTTGCTGATGGGGGGCAATACCCCAAACGCATCGGCCGTCAGGAAGAAGATGTTCTTGGGGGCGGCACCCACCGAGGGCTCCACGGCATTGTCAATGAAGTTGATCGGGTAGGCCGTGCGGGTGTTTTCCGTTACCGATTTATTGGCGTAATCTACCGTGGTGGTGCCGGGCACGAAGCGCGTGTTCTCCACAATGGCCCCGGGGCGGATGGCGTCCCAGATCTGGGGCTCCTTCTCGCGGCTCAGGTCAATTACCTTGGCGTAGCAGCCGCCCTCGAAGTTGAAAATGCCCTCATTGGGCGTCCAGCCGTGCTCATCGTCGCCGATGAGGCCGCGCGCCGGATCGGCCGAGAGGGTGGTTTTGCCCGTGCCCGACAGGCCAAAGAAGATGGCCGTGTCTCCATCCTGCCCCACGTTGGCTGAACAGTGCATGGGCAGCGTGTGGTGCTGGTGGGGCAGCAGGAAGTTGAGGACACCAAAAATGCCCTTTTTCATCTCGCCGGCGTAGCCCGTGCCACCGATGAGCAGGGTTTTCTGTGAGAAGTTGAGAATGGCGAAGTTCTTCTGGCGGGTACCATCCACGGCCGGGTCGGCCTCGAAGCCGGGGGCGCAGAGGATGGTGAAGTCAGCGGCCCAGCTGGTGTCGGCTCCTTCGGCGGGGCGCAGGAACATGTTGTAGCAGAACAGGTTGTGCCATGCCAGCTCGTTCACCACGCGCAGCTTCAGCTGGTAGGCGGGGTTCGCCCCGGCGTAGGCTTCACGCACGAACAACTCCTTGTTCTGGAGGTAGGCCATCATCTTGGCCTGAAGCTGCTCAAACTTGTCCTGGGGAAACGGGATGTTAATGTCGCCCCACCAAACGGCGTCCTGGGTGAGGGCGTCCTGCACGATGAAGCGGTCCTTAGGGGAACGGCCGGTGAAGGTGCCGGTATCTGCCATGAGGGCACCGGTGTCAGTGAGCGTGCCTTCCTGGCGGCGCAGGGCGTGCTCCACTAGTTCGGTGGGAGTCAGGTTCAGGTGCACCGGGGTGGTGGGCGTCAGCCCCAGCGAAGTCAGGCGGGAATGGAGGGCTTCCATAGAAGTGGGAGGAAAATGTGGGAAATGAGGCAGGAATCCGCGTTGCGAGGGCCGGGTGGCTGCCCACCGCAATGCGGACAAACAAAACATGCTCCTTGTGATACCGCAACCGAGCAATAGTCAGCTGAGGAGGCGGTAGCAGGAAAAGAGCTACTGAATTGCTATACAAAACTAACGCCGCTGCACCGAATCGAATGAGATGTTTCGGTATATTACCAGGACAAAACAAACATTTTTGAGTGTCGTTACTTGTTAAAACTGTTAAGTTGACACTGTCACCTGTTTACCGCACGTATGCCTAAGGATATTGCTCATTATAACGGCCTGTATGGCGACGACAAAGCGCAGGTATCCCACACCTACGTCTACAGTCAACTAATTGCACCCCGTAACCGGGCCACTAACTGGGGCCTCAAGCCGCACGTGCACGGCAACCTCTACCAGCTGTTTTTCCTGGAAGCCGGTCAGGCTTCTCTGGATGCGGGTGCTGACTCGGAGGAGCTGCAGACGCCCTGTGTGGTGCTGATTCCGGCCAATACGGTGCACGGCTTCACGTTCAGCCCCCAGGTAAAGGGCCGTTCCTTGACTATTGCGGAAGCCCTGCTAGACACGATTCTGCAGGTGAGTCCTTCTATCCTGATTGAGCTCAACAGCCTGTATGTGCTCACCGAGTTTACCGATGAGGAAAGCTTTGCCGAGCTGCTGGCCCTGGAGCGGCTGATTCATGCTGAAATGCACTCCCAGCTGCCGGAGCGGCAGCTGGCACTCAATGCCTATTTCAAACTATTGTTCGTGAAGCTATTCCGTTTGCTCAAGCACCAGCAGAACAAGGCCGACGGCAGCTCCAACCGCAACCTGCACTACTTCCATGAATTTCAGAAAAGCGTGGCGCGGGCCGCGCCGTTCGAGAAGAAGATTTCGGAGTATGCCCGTGAACTGAACATTACGCCTGTGCACCTGAACCGCATCTGCCAGGCCGTAAAGGGTAAATCGGCCCTGGAAATCGTGAATGCCAACACCATCCGGCGGGCCCACAACCATTTGGTCTACACGTCCTCCTCGATTTCAGAAATTGCCTATACCCTGCAGTTTGCCGATTCCGGCTACTTCACCCGTTTCTTCCGCAAGCATACTGGCCTCTCGCCCGTGGCCTACCGTGCCCGCGCCTACCGCGACGAAACCTACCCCGCCGCTGCTCGCCCCGAAGTGGAAGTGCCGGAACCGGATGGCCCCGCTCCCGGCAAAACCCCTGGGTCGACCGGCCGCTATTCTACCAGCAGCAAATCGGGGCGGCGGATGTAGGCGTCGCGGCCCTGCCACTGCACCCGGAACCAGATATCCTGCTGGCCCCGCACTTCAAACCGGTCACCGGCGGCGGCAGTAGTCAGCCACGCCGAGCCGGCGCTGGGGCCGGCCATGAGCGGGACGCGGGGCCGGGCTACCAGCCCTACCCGGCCGGGGGCCAGCAGGTTCAGAAACAGTCCGACTAATAGCAAGTATACCGCGTACGTGGCCCACCAGGCCCGATCAGCAGTGCGCCGACGCAATAGCAACAAGATGCCAACAACCACGGCCAGCAGCAGCAGCGCCTGCAGCAAACGGTAATAATAGCGTTGAATGGTAATGGCCAGGTTTTGCCGCCACGTATCGGGGTAGCCCGTGAGGCGATGCTCCTGTGCTACCGCCACCATTTTGCGCCATGTGCTGTACTGGGGCTGCCACGCCTGCGCTACACTCAGGTAATAGAGGGCTGCCGGGTAATGGCCGAGCCCCTCCTGAACATATGCCATGCGTAATAGCTGCCGAATTGACTGCGCGCCGCCCACCTGCTCGCGGGCTTGGCGGTACAGCGGATAAGATTGCTCTACCTGACCAGCCTGAAACAGGGAATCGGCTTTCTGGAGTGCAGGAGTAACTTTTTGTGCCTGAACGGATTGGAAAAATACCGCCGGAAACAGAAAAAAAAGGTGCGCTTTTTTCAGCAAAACAGTTGCACGGTTAAGTTTGGCCCTCTACTTTTGTGCCACAATCAGCGGGAAACGCCCACTGGTTACAAAGAAACTGATTCTGTAGCTCAGCTGGTAGAGCAATACACTTTTAATGTATGGGTCCTGGGTTCGAATCCCAGCGGGATCACCAAAAGCCTTGTCGCATGCGGCAGGGCTTTTTTCGTTTTACCCCTGTGCAACTGCTTTAGCCGAAAGGATAATTGAGAGAGGAAAAGAACGGGAACCTAACTCGTTTAGGGGAAAAAAGGCGGCGTTGCGGACTTGTTGGAATGGAAAATGTAGTTTCGAAGGATGATTATCCGCTTCTTGGTTCGTTTCTGGTTGTGTTGCAGTGTGTATGCAGGCGTTGGCGGGCTGGCGGGCTGCACGCGGGCCGCGCCGAAGCGGCAGTATACCATCGGTTTCTCGCAGTGCACCAACGGCGACGCCTGGCGGCAGGCCATGCTGGCGGGCATGCAGAAGGAGCTGAGCTTTCACCCTGAAGTGCGCTTCCGCATGAAGGATGCGCGGTACAGCTCGGCCCTGCAGGAGCAGCAGATCCGGGAGTTCCTCAAGGAAGGCATCGACCTGCTGATTGTATCGGCCAACGAAACCGAGCCGGTGACGCCCATTGTGGAGGAGGCGTACAACCGGGGCATTCCGGTGGTGATTCTGGACCGGCGCACGACCTCCAAACTCTACACGGCCTACGTGGGCGGCAACAATGTGGAGGTGGGCCAGACGGCTGCCCGCTACGCCGCCGGCCTGCTGGGGGAACGGGGGCAAGTGCTGGAAGTGCTGGGTGCGCCCGGCTCCAGTCCCGCCACTGACCGGCACCGGGGCTTCGCCCAGGCCCTGGCCGGGTATCCGGGGATGCAGCTGGTGGCCCGGGTGAACAGCAACTGGGAGCGGCCCTCGGTATTGGCACGGCTGCCCGCCGTGCTACGGCAGCACCCCGAAGTCGACCTCATTTTTGCCCATAACGACCGGCTGGCGCTGGGAGCCTACCAAGTGTGCAAGCAGCTGAAGCGGGAGCGGCAGGTGCGCATAGTGGGCGTAGATGGCCTGCCGGGGCCGCACGGCGGCATTCAGCTGGTGCAGGATGGTATCATCAACTCCACGCTGCTGTATTCGCCGGGCGGGGAGGAGGCCATCCGCACGGCCATGCGCATTCTGCAGCACCAGTCCTTCGAGAAGGAAAACCCGCTCAGTACGATGGTTATCGACTCCACCAACGTGCTGACGATGAAGCTGCAAACCGAAAAGCTCAGCAGTCAGCAGCAGGATATCCAGCGGCAGCAGCGGCTACTGCAGCAGCAGCGGGCCACCTATGCCAGTCAGCAGACGGTGCTCTACGTGCTGGCGGCGGCCCTACTGGGGGCGGCCGGGCTGGGCGTGCTGGTGTGGCGGGCCTTCCGGGCCAACCGGCGCATTACCCGGCGGCTGGCTTTGCAGAATGAGGAAATCAGGGCGCAGCGCAACCAGATCCAGGATTTTGCCGAGCAGGCCCGGGTGGAAACGGAGGCCAAGCTGCGCTTCTTCACCAACTTCAGCCACGAGCTGCGCACCCCGCTCACTCTCATTCTGGGGCCGGTGGAGGAAATGCTCACCAGCGGCCCGAACCTGCCCGCCGCCCAGCGCCACGACCTGGGCCTGGTGCGCCGCAACGCCCAGCGGCTGCTGCAATTGGTCAATCAGCTCATGGATTTTCGCAAGATTGACGTGGGCAAGATGCCGGTGCGCGCTACCGAAGGCAACCTGGTGGCCTTTGTGCGCGAAATCATGGACGTGTTTGAGCGGCCGGCCCGGCAGCAGGGTATCCGGCTCCGGTTTCTGCCCGCCGAGCCGGCCCTGCCGCTCTGGTTCGATGCTAACGTGCTGGATAAGGTGTTCTTTAACCTGCTCAGCAACGCCCTCAAATTCACACCAGAAGGTGGCCAGATTACCGTGAGTATGCAGCGCGTGCCCGCTGAAAACGCCGTGCGCGTGAGCGTGGAGGACACCGGCCGGGGTATTTCGGAGCAGGACCGGGCCCACATTTTCGAGTGGTTTTACCAGGGGCAGCAGTCGGTGGCGAAGGGCTCGGGCATGGGGTTGGCCTTGGCTCTGGGCCTCACCCGGCTGCACCAGGGTACGCTCTCGTTCACCAGTCAGCCCGGCCGGGGCAGCACGTTTGTGGTAACGCTGCCGCTGGAGCTGCCCCAGGAGCTGAAATCGATGGAAGCCGTGGCTCCCGTCAACCTGGGCTTCTCGGTGGAAGAGGACTTGCTGCCAGCCCTGCGCCCCGAGCCCGAGGCGGCCGTGAGCGGGAGCGAAGCCCTGGTCCTCGTCATTGAGGACAATCCCGAAGTCAACGCCTTTCTGGTGCAGAAGCTGCGGCCCCATTTTCAGGTTAGTGCGGCGTTTGATGGGGCCCGAGGCCTGGAGCTGGCCGCCGACAGCATCCCCGACCTGATTATCTGCGACGTGATGCTGCCCGAGCTGAGCGGCCTGGAAGTGGTGGCCCGGCTGAAAAGCGACTGGCGCACCTCCCACATTCCGGTGGTGCTGCTTACGGCCCGGGGCGCTTCGGAGCAGCAGGTGGAAGGCGTGCAGGCCGGTGCCGACCTATACCTGACCAAGCCCTTCAACCCCACGTTTTTGCTGGAAAGCATCCGCACACTGCTCAGTAACCGGGAGAAGCAGCGGGAGCATTTCCGCCGGGAGCTGTCGGTGAGTACCGCCACGGTGGCCCCGCAGCGCGTGGACCAGAAATTCCTGGCCGACCTCACCGCCATTGTGGAAGCGAACCTTTCGCGTTCCGAGCTGAACGTGGAAGACGTGGCCCGCAGCCTGGGCATTTCGCGGGTGCAGCTCTACCGCAAAGTGAAGGCCGTGCTGGGTACCGGCGTTACGGATTTCATCCAGGGCATCCGTCTTACTAAGGCCCGTCAGCTCCTGCTCTCCGATGAGCTGACCATTGCCGAGGTGGCCTACCAGCTGGGCTTCTCCTCGCCCTCGTACTTCTCCACCAGCTTCAAAGCGCGCTACCAGGTGTCGCCCTCCGAGTTCCGGGCGCTGCACACCACGGCGTAATGTGGAGCATGTAGAGACGCGCCACCTCGCGTCTCGTCGGCCGCACCATACAACGTTACCATTCAATGGTTGCCCTTCAACGGAGAGACGCGAAGTGTCGCGTCTCTCCATGCTGTATGTGCGGGTTGGTGGAGCGTCAGATTTTGGAAGTCAGGTATCAAAACTGAAAGTCAGGTTGCAATAATAAGTTGAGTGTTTAATGTAAAATTCTGTAAATAAAATTGTTGAAGTAATATTTGGCTGTGGATCAATAGCTAAATACTTTGAGCGAATAGGAGAAGGGGAAAGTGGGGAGTAAGGTGACATTTGGGCAGCAAGTCAGGCAGACAGCCAGCGGATAATAGTTAGCAGTCTGGTTTCGAAAGGTAGGTGAGTAAATACCTACCGGCCGCCTGACTTGGGTCGGTAGCAGTTCCCCGGACTGCGCCGATGCACTAGCAGAATCCCACACCTTTCCAAATTCCCACTCCCCATGAAAGACAGGTACCCCCTCCTGCGTCCGGCAGCTGGCCTGACGCTATTGGCCTCTCTTACGGCCACAGCCGCTACGCCGGCTACTGCTGCTCCGGCCGAAACCCGTACCACCGCCACCACTGCCGACGTGAAAGTATCGGGCCGCGTGGTGGATGAAAAAGGCGCCGGCATGCCCGGCGTAACGGTGGTAGCCAAGGGCACGGCCATCGGTACCTCCACCGACAACGACGGCAATTTTACGCTCTCCGTTCCCGATAATGTAACCACGTTGCTGTTCTCCTTCGTGGGGTATAAGTCGCAGGAAGTGGCAGTGAGCGGCGCGGCCATCAGCGTAACGCTGGCTCCCGATGCGGCGGCCCTGGACGAGGTGGTCGTGACCGGCTACCAGACTCAGCGCAAGGCCGACCTGACCGGCGCGGTGGCCGTGGTGAAGACCGAGGAAATCCGGGACATGGCCTCCAACGACGTGACGCGCAACCTGCAGGGCCGCGTGCCGGGCGTGCAGATTACCACCGACGGCGCGCCGGGCAGCGCGGCCACCGTGCGCATCCGGGGCTTCGGCACGCTGGGCAACAACGACCCGCTGTACGTCATCGACGGCATCCCGACCAAGGAAGGCATCAACCAGATCAACCAGAACGACATCGAGAGCATTCAGGTGCTCAAGGATGCCTCGGCGGCCAGCATCTACGGCTCCCGGGCCGGCAACGGCGTGATTATCATCACCACCAAGAAGGCCAAGAAGGGGGCTACCCGGGTTGATTTCTCCACGTTTTTCAGCGTGCAGACGCCGGGCCCGAACCTGCGGATGCTCAATACCCAGGACTACGGCACGGTGTACGCCCGGGCCGCCATCAACGATGGCAAAGTGCCCAGCCTGCCGTACTACAACTTCCAGACCTCGCGCGACGCGGCTGGCAACCTCATCCTGAACGGGGTGAGCACGCCGGAATTCATTGATGCCGACCGCACGATGCGGGCCGCCGATACCGACTGGGCCAAGGAAACCCAGCAGAACGCTCTCATTCAGAGCTACAACCTGAACGTGAGCAGCGGCAGTGAGCGGGGCGGGGCTTTGTTCTCGCTGAACTACTACGACAACTCCGGCACCCTCAAGTACACTGGCTTCGACCGGATGACGGCCCGCCTGAACTCCGACTACAACTTCCTGGGCGGCAAGCTGAAGGTGGGCGAAAACCTGACCATCGTGAAGTCGCAGCGGGCCGAGTTCGACCTGAACCTGGTGCGCGACCGGACTACGCAGCTGCCCTCCATCGTGCCGGTGCGCACCGTGGACGGTGTGGGCTGGGGCGGCCCCGTGGCCGGCATGAGCGACCGGGACAACCCCCTGCGCCTGCTCACCAACAACCAGCAGAATCGCTCCAACACCGGCCGCGCCTTCGGTAACCTGTTTGCCGACGCCGAAATCCTGAAGGGCCTGCACCTGCGCAGCAGCTTCGGCATTGATTACAGCATCTACAAGTTTCGTCAGATCTACAAGACCTATAAGGCGGGTTTCCTTTCCGAGCAGAACAACCGCGTGACCAACAACGAGCGGTTCTGGGGCAACTGGGTGTGGCAGAACACGCTGAACTACGACGTGCTGCTGGGCGGTAAGCACCAGCTAGGCGTGCTGGCCGGGGCCGAGCGTATCAGCTACTACGACGAGAGCAGCTACGCCTCGCGCACCAACTTCGCCTCCGAAGACCCCGACTACGCCTACCTCGATGGCGGCGCGGCCAATAAAGACAACGGCGGCGGGGCCACGGCCTACCGGCTCGCCTCGTACTTCGGTAAGATCAACTACAGCTTTGCCGACCGGTACCTGCTGTCGGCCACCCTGCGCCGCGACGGTTCCTCCCGCTTCGGGGCCGATAACCGCTTTGGGGTGTTCCCGGCACTGTCGGCAGGCTGGCGTTTAAGCGAGGAAACCTTCGTGAAGGACAAGGCCGGGTTCTTTTCCGACCTGAAGCTGCGGGCCGGCTGGGGCCAGACCGGCAACCAGGACATTGCCAACTTTGCGTCTCTGGGTTTGTACCAGTCGTTGCTGGGCACCATTGACCCCAACTTCGAATACGACCGGGGCACGGCCTACGACATCTACGGTAACGACACCAGCTTGCCTTCGGGCTACCGCCGCTTCCAGCGCCCCAACCCCGCCCTGAAGTGGGAAACCACCACCCAAACCAACGTGGGCGTGGACTTCGGTTTCCTGGAGAATCGGCTGTCGGGCTCGGTGGATTACTTCGTGAAAAACAGCAAGGATATCCTCGTGAATCTGCCGTTTCTGGCGGTAGTAGGGGAGGGCGGCGACCAGTTTGTGAACGGGGCCTCCATCGAGAACAAGGGCTGGGAATTTTTGCTCGGCTACCAGAATAAGCTAGAAAATGGCATCAGCTACAATATCTCCGGCAACCTGGCCAGCTACCGCAACAAGCTCACCTACCTGCCCGCTGAAGTTATCAACGCCTACGGTGGCAACGGCCAGGACATAACGCGCCTGGGCCACTCCATCAACGCGGTGTTCGGCTACGTGGCCGATGGCCTCTACCAGAACACCGGCGAGGTAAACGAAGGCCCCACCCAGATTGGCGCCGCCCCCGGCCGCATCCGCTACAAGGACCTGAACAACGACGGCAAGGTGGACAACTTCGACCAGACCTGGATTACGGAAGGCGTGCCCGATTTCAACTACGGCCTGAACCTGGGCGCGGGCTTCAAGGGCTTCGATGTGCAGGTGTTCTTGCAGGGCGTGCAGGGCCTGGAGGCCTTCAACAACTCCAAATTCCGCACCGATTTCGCGTCCCTGGCGACGGGTGAGAACTGGGGCCAGCGCCTGCTCGATGCCTGGACGCCCACCAACGCCGGCTCCAGTATTCCGGCCGCCACGCTCATCAACACCAATAACGAGGGCCGGGCTTCCACTTATTTCATCGAAAACGCCTCATACCTGAAGCTGCGTAACGTGCAGGTAGGCTACTCCCTGCCGGAAGGCTTCACCACGAAGCTGAAGCTCCAGGGCGTGCGGGTGTACGTGCAGGGCCAGAACCTCTTCACCATCAAGAGCAAGGAATTCACCGGCCCCGACCCCGAGGTAACCAACTACCAGTACCCGGTTCCCCGCATTTTCTCCACTGGCCTCAACGTGACTTTTTAAGATAAGAGCCTAGAAATGAGAATTTAGAATTAAGACTCTTATGGCCTGATTCTAAGCTCTATCATCTCAGTTCTACGCTCTACTTCCCACCTTCCCATGAAATTCCTCAAACCCACCATACTGGCCCTGGGCCTGCTGGCGTCGGCCACCGGCTGCAACGATAGTAAGTTCCTGGACGTGGCCCCCATCGGGGCCCTCAGCGACGACCAGCTGAACACGCCGGCCAACATCGAAAAACAGGTTATTGCCGCGTATTCCCAGCTCGGCAACGACGTGTACCGCGCCCCCTACACCAGCATGTGGCCCTACGGCAACGTGCGCGGCGGCGACGCCTACAAGGGCGGCAACGGCACGGCCGACGTGGACGCGTTCCACTTCTACGAAACCTTCTCGTTCAACCGCGTGGACGTGGGCAACACCGACGAGCTGTGGTTTCTGATTTACATCGGGGTGTCGCGCTGCAACGATGCGCTGCGCCGGCTGGACGCGGTGGATGCCGCTGCCATGCCCACCAAGGCCGTGCGCCAGGGCGAAATGCGCTTCCTGCGCGGGCACTATTACTTCCTGCTGAAGGAGCTGTTCAAGCGCGTGCCCTACATCGACCAGAGTGTGCCCACCGACAAGTACGGCGAGGTATCGAACGTGGCGCTGAGCAACGACGAGCTGTGGACGAAAATTGCCGATGACTTCCGGTTCGCCGCTGCCAACCTGCCCGACACCCAGCCCGAAATCGGGCGCGCCACCAAGTCGGCGGCCCAAGCCTACCTGGCCAAAACCCTGCTGTACCAAGCTTACGGGCAGAGCGAAACCCACGCCGTAACCACCATCGACCAGGCCAAGCTGCAGGAAGTAGTTACCCTGGCCAATGCCGTTATCAGCTCGGGTAAATACTCCCTGCACCCGGATTTTGCCACCAACTTCCTGACCATCGGCGACAACGGGGTGGAGTCGGTATTTGCCATTCAGTTTTCGCGCAACGACGGCACGCCCAAGGGCCGGGTGCAGCGCGGCAACGAGCTGGCCTACCCCATGAACCCCGACTACGGCTGCTGCGGCTTCCACCAGCCCAGCCAGAACCTGGTGAACTCCTTCCGGACCGATGCCCAGGGTCTGCCGCTGTTTACCACCTTCAACAACGCCGACCTAACCACGCCCCAGGACTTCCAAACCAACACCGTGGACCCGCGCCTCGACCACACGGTGGCCATTCCTTCGCACCCCTACAAATACTCGCCGCCGTTTATTTTCGACACGTCCTGGCTGCGCGACCAGAACACCTACGGCGTGTATATGTCGATGAAGGAAACGGTGTTGCCCTCGGACCCCAGCTTCCAGAAAACGCCGCCGTTCATGGGTTCTTCCAAGAACTGGGCCCTCATCCGCTACGCCGATGTGCTGCTCTGGAAAGCCGAAGCCCTGATTGAGCTGGGCCGGCAAGGCGAGGCGCTGCCCCTCATCAACCAGATCCGGCAGCGGGCCGCCAACAGCACCGCCCGCCTCAAAACCACGGCCGGCACCAACACCTCCAACTACCGTATCGGGCAGTACCAGAGCGGCCAATGGACGCAGCAATACGCCCGCGAGGCCCTGCGCTTCGAGCGGCGGCTGGAGTTTGCCATGGAAGGCTACCGTTTCTTTGATTTGGTGCGCTGGGGCATTGCCGGGCCGTACCTGAACACCTACTTCGATAAGGAGAAAACCAAGCGCCAGTACCTGCAAACCGCCCGCTTCACCGTCGGCCGCGACGAGTACCTGCCGATTCCGCTGAACCAAATCAACTTCAGCAAAGGCCTGTACAAGCAGAACCCCGGCTGGTAACAGGGTAAGTGAAGGTCCGGTGGCGTGCTGCAACGCGCTACCGGACTACCGCTTTGCAGCATGATTATCGACTTTTCTCCTTTTGCCTAAAGCCGTGAAAAATAACAACGTATTCTTTTGGTCTCTCGTCGTGGCGCTGGGCGGCTTTCTGTTCGGCTTCGACACGGCCGTGATATCCGGGGCCGAAAAAGCCATTCAGCAGCTCTGGGGCCTCGATGCCCTGGAGCATGGCTTCACCATTGCCGTGGCCCTGATTGGCACCGTATTCGGGGCCATGTTCGGCGGCATTCCGTCGGACCGGCTCGGGCGGCGGCAAACCCTCATCTGGATTGCGGTGCTGTACTTCGTATCGGCACTGGGGGCGGCCGTTACCTCCAACTGGGTGTTGTTTATGGCGTTCCGGTTTCTAGGTGGCCTGGGGGTAGGAGCCTCGTCGGTGACGGCCCCGCTGTACATTTCGGAAGTGGCCCCGGCCGCCCAGCGCGGCAAAATGGTAGCCATGTTTCAGTTCAACATCGTGTTCGGGATTCTGGCCGCCTACCTCTCCAACTACCTGCTCACGGGCGTGGGGGAAAACGACTGGCGCTGGATGCTGGGCGTGCAGGCGGTGCCGGCCCTGGCGTTTTTCCTGCTTCTGTTCCGTGTGCCCGAAAGCCCCCGCTGGCTGATTGGCCGGGGCCGGGTGGGAGAAGGTCGCGCCGTGCTCAGCCGCGTAGACCCCGCCACCGCCGACCAGCTCACCACTGACATCCTGACCACCAACGCCGCCGATGAAGCCGGCGGCACCTCTCTGCTGGCCCCGCAGTACCGTACGCCCGTGGTGCTGGCGGTGCTGTTTGCGGTGTTCAACCAGGTGTCGGGCATCAACGCCATTATTTATTACGCCCCGCGCATTTTCGAAATGACGGGCCTAGGTAAAAGCTCGGCCTTGCTCTCGTCGGCGGGGCTGGGGCTGGTGAACTTCATCTTCACGCTGCTGGCCCGCCAGGTTATCGACCAGTTTGGCCGCCGTAAGCTCATGCTCATCGGCTCCTTCGGGCTGATTATAACGCTGGCGCTGGTGTCGTGGGCGTTTTACTCGGAGAACTTCCAGGCCTTCGGGGGCATGCTGGTGCCGGGGCTGTTGTTCGTGTACATTGCTTTTTTCGCCTTCTCGCAGGGCGCCGTTATCTGGGTATTCATCTCCGAAATCTTCCCCAACACGGTGCGGGCCAAGGGGCAGGCGCTGGGGTCCAGCACGCACTGGGTCATGGCCGCCGCTATTGCCTTTGCCTTCCCGCCTTTGGCCGAAAAGCTCGGCGGCGGCCACACCTTCGCTTTTTTCTGCGCCATGATGGTGCTGCAGCTGCTGTTTGTGTGGCGCCTGATGCCCGAAACCAAAGGCACCAGCCTGGAGCAGATGGACAAAACGCTGGTTATGCACTAAATCAGAAGTTAGAAAATAGAAGCAAGAGCCTAGACAGGGTCGATACAAGATTGAAAGTTACTGTCACGCTCCGGTTTTCGTTCTTCTAAGTTCTATCCTCTACGTTCTAAGCTCTTACTTCTCATGTCTAAGACAATAGTCTGCTTTGGCGAAATTCTCTGGGACGTGCTGCCCACCGGCAAGCAGCCCGGCGGCGCGCCCTTCAACGTGGCCGTACACCTGCACCAGCTGGGCCTGCCCGTGGAGCTCATCAGTCGCGTGGGCGACGACGAGCTGGGCCAGGAGTTGACGGCTTTCGTGGCTTCCAAGGGCCTTAGTGCCGACTTCGTGCAGCAGGGCAAAACTCACCTCACCGGCGTGGTGAAAGCCAACGTGGACGATGCCAACGAGGTGACCTACAAAATTGTGCAGCCTGTGGCCTGGGACTACATCCAGTACGAGCCGGCCCTGGAGCAGCTGGTGGCCCAGGCCGACGTGTTTGTGTTTGGCTCTTTGGCCGCTCGCCAGGCCGGCACCCGCGAAACGTTGTATCGGTTGCTGGAACACGCCCGCTTCAAGGTGTTCGACGTGAACATGCGCCCCCCGCACTACACGAAAGAGGTGGTGAAATACCTGCTCGAAAAGGCCGATTTAGTCAAGATGAACCACCACGAGCTGGCCGAAATCATGGCCTGGTTTACGCCCGAAACCAACCGGGAGGCCGCCATGCAGTGGTTGGCCGAACGGTTCGAGCTGGCCGCCGTGTGCGTCACCTGCGGGGCTGAGGGTGCTTTGCTCTGGACCAACGGCCGCCTTTATCGCGCCCCCGGCGTGCCGGTATCAGTGCGCGACACCATCGGCAGCGGCGACGCGTTTCTGGCGGCGCTGCTCAAAGGTTGGCAGGCGGGCCAGGAGCCCGGCGAGGCCCTGCGGTTCGCCTGCGCCACCGGGGCGTTGGTGGCCACCCACCAGGGTGCCACGCCAGCCTTCACGGAAGCCGATGTGCGGCAGTTGCTGGCCGTCCAGGCGGTGTAAGGCACTTTTATTGTTTCTAGAACGTCATGCCGAGCCCCGCGCGGAATCTCGCGTGCTGATACTGCCCCAGCCGCCCGCCGATGGTGTGCGGGATGCTTCGGCTGCGCCCCCGACTGACGTTGTTTCTGTTCTTTCCCACCCACCGATATGAAAAAATCCTTCCTGCTCGCGCTGGCACTGGCCTTCGGAACCCAACTGGCCCCGGCGCAAACCCAGCCGGCCAAGCTGGTGCCGCCCGCTACGCCCCAGTACCGCCCCAGCTACCATTTCACGCCCGCTGCTCACTGGATGAACGACCCCAACGGCATGGTGTATGTGAACGGTACTTACCACCTGTTTTTCCAGCACTACCCCGAAGGTATGGAGTGGGGCCCGATGCACTGGGGCCACGCCACCAGCCGCGACCTAGTGAGCTGGCAGGAGCAGGCCATTGCCCTGTTTCCGGATAAGCTGGGCATGATTTTCTCCGGCTCGGCCGTGCTGGATGCCAACAACACCGCCGGCTTCGGTAAAAATGCCCTGGTGGCCATCTTCACCTACCACAACCCCGACGAGGAGAAGAAAAATACCAACAAGCACCAGTACCAGGGCCTGGCGTACAGCCTCGACGAGGGCAAAACCTGGACGAAATATACCGCCAACCCCGTACTGCCCAACCCCGGCATCCAAGACTTTCGCGACCCAAAAGTAAGCTGGAACCCAGTGGCTAAGCAATGGGTAATGACGCTGGCCACCAAGGACCGTATTACGTTTTACGGCTCGCCCAACCTGAAAACCTGGACCAAGCTCAGCGAGTTTGGTGAGAAGCTGGGTGCCCACGGCGGCGTATGGGAATGCCCCGATTTATTCCCGCTCACGCTGGGCGGCAAAACTTACTGGGTGTTGCTGGTGAGCATCAACCCCGGCGGCCCCAACGGTGGCTCGGCCACGCAGTATTTCGTGGGGCAGTTTGATGGCAAAACCTTCACGCCCACCACTACCACCAAGAAATGGATAGACTGGGGCAAGGACAACTATGCCGGCGTAACCTGGGCTAATACCGGTGTCCGCAAAATCTTCCTGGGCTGGATGAGCAACTGGGAGTATGCCAACCAAGTGCCCACCTCGCCCTGGCGCAGTGCCATGACGGCCCCGCGCGACCTGGCCCTGCGGCAGGTAGGCCCGGAAATCTACCTGACCTCTACGCTGGCTCCGGAACTAGCCAAGCTGGCCCAGCCTGCCCAAAAGCTCACTAACCTCACGGTGAAAAACGAGCTGAGTCTGGCTGGCAAGCTACAGAATCCCGGCCCGCAGTTTCAGCTGAAGATGAGTACCCAACAGCTCCAGGAATTCCAGCTGGTATTGGGTAACGCCCAGGGAGAGGAGCTGGTAATCGGCTTCGATAAGGCTAAAAACGAGTATTATATCGACCGGAGCAAAGTAGGCGACAACAGCTTCAGCCCGAAGTTTGCCGGCCGGGCTCTTGGACCACGCCTGGCTACCGGGCCCGCCGCCGACCTCACGCTGCTCTTCGATGCGGCCTCGGTGGAAGTGTTTGCCGATGGCGGCCTGACTACCCTCACGGACATCTTCTTTCCCCGGCAGCCCCTGACCACGCTCCACCTGCGCGCCCCTGCCGGCCTCACAGTGGAAACGCTTACGTGTGCCCGTCTGAAAGGCAAATAACAGTTGAGAAGAACAGCCGCCCCGAGTCGGTTACCAACTCGGGGCGGCTGTTCTTCTCAGCTAACCCATCCTGTAACGGGCCCGCTACTCCTTGCACTCCCGGCACACGCCCGCCAACAGGTAGTCGCGCGTATCAGCCTCGAAACCAGGGGGCAGTGCCACAGCCGGAATGGCTACCTGGTTAAGGCAGTAAATATGCTGGCAGTTAGTGCACTTAAAGTGTACGTGGTTATCAAAGTGGGCCTGCACACTACACTCAATGGAGCAGGCCGCATAGCGTACCGTATCGCTGGTATCAATAACGCGGTGAATCAGGCCGCTTTCCTCAAAGGTTTTTAAGGTGCGGTAGAGGGTAATCCGATCCACCTCACTGCTAATCTGCTGTTCTACTTCATGGCCCGAAAGCGCAAACGGAGAGCTGGACAGCACCTGTAATACTGCCCGCCGCACCGGCGTGTGGCGCAGTTTGTGGTGGGTAAGTGTCTGGGAAATACGGTCGGGGCTTGCCATAGAAAGACAAAGATACGCGGAATACGCCGGCCGGATAACGCCCTAGTGAAGGCGGCAACACCATAAAAAAGGCCCCGACTCGTCAGTCGGGGCCTTTGTATTGCAATAGGTGCAGCTCTTGCCGACAGACACACACCTGTAACCAATCGGCAAGGCGAAACTACATAAAAGCTCGTTAAAACGTTAGTGTATCGGGTTGAATTATAGTGAATAATAGCTATGGTAATTGATTTTCAGGATATTAGCCGGTTATTCATTTTGACCGAAGCAGTAGGCTTGCTGTCCGATTTTCTCAGCAGCTTTTTATACTATAATGCTAAGCCTGTGTTTCATTGCGCGTGAGAGGCGGGCAATAGCGGTGACATCATTAGGCCGGGTGAGTAGCGCCTTGCCGTGAAGCATCCGAGCTTCGTTTGCCTAGTAAGATTGGGGTAAGTATATGTCACTGGTACATTGGCGTCGTAAGTCGTAATCGAAAGGGTGCAGGTTTATCACTTTCTCACAGTTCATGCGCACCCACCGCTCCTTCATCGTGGAGCTCCACCACATTACGGCCGTTATGCGTGGCAAGCTGCCTATCCAGAACGTGACCATCCCCGTCAGCTACGGACACCGGGAGCAGTTCGATCAGTTTTTCAGCCGCTGGAAGTAGGCAGCTGCGCATGGCTGAGTATAGCTGCAAAACCCGCTTTCTGTGCTAAAAGAGCGGGGTTTTGGTGTCCAATTGCTGAATTTAAAACAGAATCTTTTTAATTTATTTTAGAATTTATATTTTAAATAGTCATATAAATTATTGTTTAAAACATAAATAATGCTTCCTTTGTGGAGACGAAAGTTGCTACGCTCTGATCTGTCCCCACCCGTTCTGTCTGAGTTTCCTGCGCACATCTCACTCCCTGCCACATGGAACGTTACCGGCACTACACTGATACTTCCCGCATCATTCTGCCGCTGGCCGATGTGCTGCTCATTTTCGGGGCTTTCCGGCTGGCCGGCTTCCAACAGCTGGGTGACTGGCATTTTGGGGGCTACTATCCCTTTTTCTACGTCATTTTTGCGCTGCTCTGGTGGATTCTCTCGGGGCAGTTCGCCAATATCTACCGTACTGACCGGCTGATTACCTACCCCGAAAAGCTGCTTTACCTCATACGCACCTTCGTGCTGCATGCCGGAGTGGTACTGCTTACCATTCTGCTGCTGGAGCTTTACTGGCCGCCTGCCCGGTATCTGTTTGCTGTGTACGCCTTCTCGGTGACGGCCGTGGTGGCGGGGCGGTTCCTGATGACGTTTCTGTACCGCACTTACCACCGTCATCTGGCCCGGCCCCACAGCCGTTTCGTGATTCTGGGCAGTGGCCCCAGCGGTCAGGAGCTGTACCGCTTTCTGGAGTCGCACGACCCGATTGCCAACCAGTTTATGGGTTTCTTCACCGATACGCCCCACACGCTGCCCGCCGAGCTGCGCCCGTTGGTCCGCGGCCGTCTGGCCGAGCTAAAGAACTATTGCCTGCACGAGCAGGTGGATGAAATCTACTTCGCCATGCCCCTCGACCGGCGGCAGCTCATCGAAGACCTGTCCCGCTTCGCCGACGACCATTTCCTTTCCTTTCGTATCGTACCTGATTTTCGCGGTACCGTCCGCAAAGACGTGAACGTTTACTTCTACGACCATCTGCCTATTCTCACCATCCGGCATGAGCCGCTGGGTATCCGGGCCAACCTGGCTGTAAAGCGGGTGTTTGATATCATCTTTTCCCTGGCGGTTATTCTTCTGATTTTTCCGGTGGTCCTCACGGTGCTGGCCGCCCTGATCAAGCTGGATTCGCCGGGCCCGGTATTCTTCCGGCAGATGCGCCCCGGCAAGCGTAACCAGCTGTTCCCATGCTTCAAACTGCGTACCATGCGCATCAACCACGGCCAGAACGAGCTGCAGGCCACCAAAGGCGACGCCCGCATCACCCGCGTGGGGCAGTACCTGCGCAAGTACAACCTTGATGAACTTCCCCAGTTCTTTAACGTGCTATTGGGCCACATGTCCGTAGTAGGCCCCCGGCCCAATATGATTTCGCAACTGGAAGAATACAGCAAGCACATCCGCACCTACCAGATGCGCCATGCTGTGACGCCCGGCATTACGGGCTACGCGCAGGTGAACGGCTTCCGGGGCGAAACCCGGGAGGCCGGCACCATGGAAAAGCGGGTAGAATATGACCTGAAGTACGTGGAGAACTGGTCGTTTGGGCTGGATATGAAAATCATCTTCCTCACCGTCTGGAATATGGTACGCGGCGAGAAAAACGCCTATTAGCGGTGAGGTGGTGAATTTGTAAAATGGTGAGTTGTCGTTCTAATGCGCGCAGTTCGTACCAGCAAACTCACCACCTTATCACCTCGCTACTTCACAGATTCACCACCTCACCATTTCACCCATGCTGCCCAAGCTGCCCGTTCTGGATTCGTGGATTTCGACTGGGTCGCCGGCGGAGTTCGTGGCGGCTATTCTGAAGCTGGGGGCTATGCGTACTTCGGCCTACGTCTGCTTTGCCAACGTGCATATGGTGGTGGAGGCGCAGCAGGATGCCGGTTTCCGGCAGATCCTGAAAGAGGCCGCACTGGTAGCCCCTGATGGCAGCCCGGTAGCGGCTGCAGTACAGTGGCTGAACTCCGGGCATGCGGCTCCGCAGCCCCGGGTAGCAGGTATGGATTTGTTGCCCGCTTTGCTAGAAGCCGCCGCCGCCAGCGGGCAGTCGGTGTACTTTTATGGTACCACCGAAGACGTATTGCAGGCCATGGTAGCCCGGGCCCGGCGCGAACTGCCCACCCTGCGCGTTGCGGGTACCTGCTCGCCGCCGTTTCGCCCACTCACGCCCGCCGAGGATGCCGCCGAAGTAGCCGCCATCAACGCCGCCGACCCCGATTTGCTGTTCGTAGCCCTGGGCTGCCCCCGGCAGGAGCGGTGGATGGCTGCCCACCGCGGCCAGATCCGGGCCTGTATGCTGGGCGTGGGCCAGGCGTTTCCGGTGTATGCCGGCCTGGAAAACCGCCTGCCCGCTTGGGCTCGGCGGTTGTGGCTGGAATGGGCCTACCGCCTGTGGCTGGAGCCGCGCCGGTTGTGGCGGCGCTACCTGATTACTAATTCCCGCTTTCTGTACCTGCTGACCCGCCGGGCTGCCGCCCAGCTGGTCGGCCGGCCCGCGCCCCGTGCCACCGCTTAGCGGTACCACGCTTCCCAACCCACCGCCTGCTGTTTAATCTGTCCTCCCATCTGTGATGGGCGGTGGCTGTATGTGTAAAATGTAACAGGATAATTATAATCTTATGTTTAAATATTTTAAAAAATAGTAATAAAAAATATTGACAAGATTATAATAAACTCTATATTTCTGAAACTTTCGCCCAACCAGATAGGAGCGTAAAAGCTGCCTGGGGCTCTTCTCACGGACTTCTCTCTTTGGTATAGTCTTTCCCCAACCCTGACCCCTATGAAAGCAGTGATTCTGGCAGGTGGCTACGGCACCCGCATCAGCGAGGAAAGCGGCGTACGGCCCAAACCCATGGTAGAAGTAGGCGGTAAGCCTATTCTATGGCACATTATGAAAATCTATGCCCATCATGGCATCCGGGATTTTGTGGTGTGCTGCGGCTACAAGGGTCACATGATCAAGCAGTACTTTTCCGACTATTTTCTGCACAACTCCGATGTAACGTTCCGTATGGACCGTAACGAAATGCAGATTCACCGGAACCACGCCGAGCCCTGGACCGTGACGCTGGTAGATACCGGCCAGGAAACCATGACCGGCGGCCGTTTGCGCCGGGTGCGCGACTACCTGACGCCCGGCGAGCCGTTCTGCCTGACCTACGGCGACGGGGTAGGGGACGTGGATATTCGGGCGGCTGTGCGCTACCACCGGCAGCAGGGCGCGCTGGCCACGCTCACGGCCGTGCGCCAACCCGGCCGCTTCGGCGTCTTCAACCTCGCCGATACCAGCAACATGGTAGGTAGCTTCACCGAAAAGCCCGAAGGCGGCGAAACGCCCTGGATCAACGGGGGCTTCTTCGTGCTGGAGCCGGAAGTGCTCGACTACATTGCAGATGACGATACCGTGTGGGAAAAGGCGCCGCTGGAGCGCCTGGCCGCCGAAGGCCACTTAGCCGCGTTCCGGCATACCGGTTTCTGGCAGCCCATGGATACCCTGCGCGACAAAAACATGCTGGAAGAAATGTGGCAACAGGGCAGGGCCAAATGGAAAGTGTGGGATAACGCCCCCGAACCCATTGAGCCTGACCCCGTGCTGGCCGAAATCCTGGCCTCCCCGCTGGTGGCCCCGCCCACGGAGCGCGTAGCCGCCCCCACCATCATGCCTGCCGACTGAACGGTGAACTTGTGAAGTGGTGAGTTTGCCGTTTTGTCGGATCAAACTGCGCTAAGTCACTACCGAACATCAAACTCACCATTTCATCACTTCACCATTTCACTGTATGCAACGCATTCTAATTACGGGTAATATGGGCTACGTGGGGCCCGGCGTGGTGCGCCACCTGCGCCAGCAGTTTCCGCAGGCTGAACTCATCGGCTACGACATGGGCTACTTTGCACATTGCCTGACCGGCGCGCAGCGGCTGCCCGAGTCGCGGCTGGACCGCCAGATCTTCGGGGACGTACGCTACCTGCCGGCCGGTTTGTTGGAGGGCATTGATGCCGTGGTGAGCCTGGCTGCCATCAGCAACGACCCCATGGGCCAGACCTACGAGGAAGCCACCCTGGACGTAAACTATCGCGCCAATATTGAACTGGCTCGCCAGGCCAAAGCCGCCGGCGTGAGCAGTTTTATATTTGCCTCTTCGTGCAGCATGTACGGAGCCGGGGGCGAAGGGGCCAAAACCGAAAGCTCGCAGCTGAACCCCCTTACGGCCTACGCCCGCTCTAAAGTGCTGAGTGAGCAGGACCTGCGCCCGCTGGCCGATGAGAACTTTCTGGTAACCTGCCTGCGCTTTGCCACGGCCTGCGGCTGGAGTGACCGGCTGCGGCTGGACCTGGTGGTAAATGACTTTGTGGCCGGAGCCGTGGCCGCCGGCGAAATCAGCATTCTGAGCGACGGTACGCCCTGGCGGCCCCTCATTCATGTGCAGGATATGGCCCGTGCTATCGAGTGGGCCATTGGCCGCCCGGCCGAAGTGGGTGGCACTTTCCTGGCCGTAAACACTGGTTCCGACCAATGGAACTACCAGGTGCGCGACCTGGCCTACGCTGTAGCCGACGCCCTGCCCGGCACCCGCGTGAGCCTCAACACCGATGCGCCGCCGGATAAACGTTCCTACCGCGTCGATTTTAGCCTGTACCAGGAGCTGGCCCCGGCTCACCAGCCCCGCCGCACCCTCACCGATGCCATTGTCGAACTGCGTGACGGTCTGCTGCGCATGAACTTCCGGGATGCCGCCTTCCGGTCGTCGGAGCTGATGCGCCTGCGGGTACTCACCAGCCTGCGCGATACGCACGAGCTGGGCGACGACCTGAGCTGGGTACGCACCGTTAGCGCCCGGCCGCTGGGGGTGCCGGTGCCCGTTGGGGCCTGACTTTCTCTTCTCCCTGACCTGTCCCCACCGTTCTATCAACCTTAACCGCCACTATCCATGATTTTCACCGAAACCGAGCTGCCCGGCGCTTTCATCATCGACGTCGACCGTATGGCTGATGAGCGCGGCTTTTTTGCCCGTTCCTGGTGCGAAGACGAGTTTGCCGCGCACGGCATTCTCATGCCGCCCCTGCAGGCCAATGTCTCCTCCAATCCGCACCGGGGCACACTGCGCGGCATGCACTTTCAACTCTCGCCCCACGAGGAAACCAAGCTGGTGCGCTGCACCCGCGGCTCCATTCTCGATGTGATTGTGGACCTACGGGAAGAGTCGCCCACGTACGGGCAGTGGCTGGGCGTAGAGCTGACCGCCGACTCGTTCCGGATGCTGTTTGTGCCCGGCCGCTTCGCCCACGGCTTCCTCACGCTGCAGGATAATACGGATGTGTGCTACCAGGTATCGGCTAAGTATGCGCCCGGCCATGAGCGGGGGCTGCGCTGGAACGATCCGGCCATCGGGATTCAGTGGCCCTTTGAGCCCCTGCTCATTTCAGAGAAGGACCAGCATCACCCCGACTTCTACCTGCGGGTACCCGAGCCGGTATAGTAACGGAGTAAGCTGAGTACCGGAGTATTTGCCTGGACCGCGCGCACAGTATGCGTGGCTTTCAGGCAAGTGCGCTGCTAATCAGCCGTTTTTCACTCAGTCAATCCCTTACTCAGTTACTCTTTCACTCAGTTACTCCTTGCAAGATGCTCATCATTGATACTGCTTTACAACAGCGCCAGCGCGAAGGCCGCCCGATTCGGGTGGCTATGGTGGGCGCGGGCTTCATGGCCCGGGGAGTAGCCCGTCAGATTTGCCGCTACGTACCCGGTATGGAACTGGTGGCCATTGCCAACCGCACCCCCGAAAAAGCCCGCGCCATTTATGCCGAAGCCGGCGTTACGGATGTGGTGGAAGTAGGCTCCGTGGCCCAGTTGGAAGCCTGCCTGGAGCAGGGGCGCCCCGCTATTACCGATGATGCCCTGCTGCTGAGCCGCGCCGCCGGTATTGAGGCCATCATTGAGGTGACCGGGGCCGTGGAGCACGGAGCCCGGGTGGTGCTGGAAGCCATTCGGCACGGCAAGCACATCATTCTGCTTAATGCCGAGCTGGATGGTACCGTGGGACCAATTCTGAAAGTGTACGCCGACCGGGCCGGAGTGGTGTACACCGTGTCCGACGGCGACCAGCCGGGCGTGACTCTGAACCTGGCCCGCTTCGTGAAGGGACTGGGCGTTACGCCGGTACTGTGCGGCAACATCAAAGGCCTGCACGACCCGTACCGCAACCCTACCACTCAGGAAGGCTTTGCTCGCCAGTGGGGCCAGAACCCGAGCATGGTTACCAGCTTTGCCGATGGCAGCAAAATCAGCTTCGAGCAGGCCGTAGTGGCCAACGCGCTGGGTATGCAGGTGGCGCGCCGGGGCATGCTGGGACCTACCGTGGAGCCTGGCACGCCCGTCACCAAGGCCGCCGACTGGTACCCGCACGAGCTGTTGCTCAATGGTGGCCCCGGCATTGTGGATTACGTGGTAGGGGCCGAGCCCGGCCCCGGCGTATTTGTGCTGGGTACCATTGATGACCTTGTACAGCAGCACTACCTGAAGCTGTATAAGCTGGGCCCCGGGCCGTTGTACTGTTTCTATACCCCCTACCACCTGTGCCATTTCGAAACGCCGACTACCGTGGCGCGGGCCGTGCTGTTTCAGGATGCGGCTCTGGCTCCGGCCGGCCCCATGTGCGTGGAAGTCATAACGGCCGCCAAAGTGCCGCTCTTCGCCGGGCAGGTACTCGATGGCATCGGGCACTACCACACGTACGGGTTGGCCGAAAACGCCGACGTGACCCGCCGCGAAAACCTGCTGCCCATTGGCGTGGCCGAGGGCTGTATTCTGCGCCACGATGTGCCCAAGGACCAGGTACTCACCTACGATGACGTACTGCTCCCGGAAGGCCGGCTGATTGACCAACTGCGCCGCGAGCAGGAAGAGTATTTCCGGCTGACCGTTGCGCCCTACAGCCAAACCGTTGCCCGGTCGATAGTATAGCCGGTTCCGGACGGGCTAAACCGCTGCCATTTCACTCCCTCTCTCCTCTACAAAAGGCTATGGAACAGATATCCTCGTTCTCGCCCACTGTCGCATTAGCTGTTGCCAATGTGCGTGCTGTTCTGCTGACCAACCCGGAAAATCTGCGCTCCGCCCCAGTGGAGCCGCCGGCTAGTCCGTGCCGGTTCTGCGGGGCTCCGCTCGATTTCACGTTTGTGAACCTGGGCACCTCGCCGCTGTGCCAGGACCATGTGCGGCCCCACGCCTTCAACCGGGCCGAAGCCTTTTACCCGTTGCACGCCCGCGTGTGCCGTGACTGCTTCCTGGTACAGCTGGATGAGTTTGTGACTTCCGAGGAAATCTTCCAGAACGATTACGCCTACTTCTCCTCCTACTCGGCCTCCTGGCTGCGCCATGCCCGCCGCTATACCGATATGGCCACGGAGCGTTTCGGCCTCACCAAGAATAGTCTGGTGGTAGAAGTAGCTTCCAACGACGGCTATCTGCTTCAGTATTTTGTGGAGAAGGAAATTCCGGTGCTGGGCATTGAACCGGCTGCCAACGTAGCCGGCCACGCTCAGGCGAAAGGCATCAACACGCTGGTCCGCTTTTTCGGGCGCGACACGGCCCGCTACGTGGCCGAGCTTAGCGGGCAGGCTGATTTACTGCTGGGAAATAACGTGCTGGCTCACGTTCCCAACATCAACGACTTTGTGGCCGGGATGCAGATTCTGCTGAAGCCGAGCGGCGTTATCACCATGGAGTTCCCGCATCTGTTGCGGCTCATGGAAGGCAACCAGTTCGATACCATTTACCACGAGCATTTCAGCTACCTGTCGTTTTATACTGTGGAGCGCATTTTTGCCCATCACGGCCTCACCTTGTTTGATGTGGAGGAACTGCCCACCCACGGTGGCTCACTGCGCATCTTCGCCCGCCACACCGCCGATACGACGCACCCCGTAACCCGCCGGGTGCGGGCCCTGCGGGAGCAGGAGCTGGAAGCCGGTATTACGGACCTGGCCTATTACGCCGATTTCGAGGAGAAGGCCAAGGAAACCAAGCGCAAGCTGCTCGAATTCCTGATCGAGGCCCGGCGCGAAGGTAAAACGGTAGTTGGGTACGGCGCGCCGGGCAAAGGCAACACGCTGCTCAACTACTGCGGTATCCGCACCGATTTTATGGAGTATACCGTGGATGTAAGCCCGCACAAGCAAGGCAACTTCCTGCCCGGCACGCGCATTCCCATCTGCCACCCCGACCGTATTCGCCAGACCCGGCCCGATTACGTGCTGATTCTGCCCTGGAACCTGCGTGAGGAAATTATGGAGCAGATGCAGGATATCCGTGACTGGGGCGGCCGCTTCGTGGTGCCCATTCCCGAGGTGCAGGTGTACGAATAGAACTTTCTGAACCAGTAAGCCGGTTTTTCCCACTCTTTTCCTCCCTATACCATGAAAGTAGTTCTATTCTGTGGCGGGCAGGGCATGCGCCTGCGGGAGTTTTCTGAGAATACACCGAAGCCCATGGTGCCGCTGGGTTACCGGCCCATGCTCTGGCACATCATGCGCTACTACGCGCATTTCGGCCACAAGGACTTCATCCTGTGCCTGGGCTACAAGGCCGACTCGGTGAAGCAGTATTTCATGGACTACAACGAATGCCTGTCCAACGACTTCGTGTTTTCCAAGGGTGGGCAGCAGGTGAAGCTGCTTAGCTCCGATATCGACGACTGGAACATCACCTTTGTGGATACTGGTTTGCACAGCAACGTAGGCCAGCGCCTGCGGGCGGTGCAGCCGTTTCTGGAAGGCGAGGCAATGTTCTTAGCCAACTATGCCGACGGCCTCACCGACCTGGACCTGAACCAGCAGGTAGCCGATTTTGCGGCCTCCGATGCTGTGGGCAGCTTTATGGCCTACCAGCCGCCGCACAGCTTCCACGTGGTGGCCCTAGGCGAGGAAAACCAGGTGCAGTACATCAGCCCCATTGCCAAGTCGGGCCTCTGGATCAACGCGGGCTACTTCGTGTTCCGTCCCGAGATATTCGACTACCTCGGCGAAGGCGAGGAACTGGTTGAGCAGCCCTTTCAGCGCATCATTCAGGAAGGCCGGCTGATGGCCCACCGCCACGCCGGCTTCTGGGCCGCCATGGATACGTTCAAGGACAAGCAGCAGCTGGATGAGCTCAGTGCCCGGGGCAACGCACCCTGGGAGGTGTGGCGCACCACGGCCGCGCCGGTACAGTACCTGCGTCGCCGAACGGAAGCCCTGACCGCCACCCCGGCATGCTAAACCTGAGTCCGACTACGCCGTTGCGGCTGCTGTGCCTGGGCGCGCACTGCGACGATATTGAGATTGGGGCCGGCGGCACCTTGCTGCACTGGCTGCAGCAGGGGCGGGTAGCGGCCGTGCACTGGGTGGTATGGGCCGCCACCGAGGAGCGCGCCCAAGAGGCCGAAGCCAGCGCCCGGCTGTTTCTGGCCGCCGCCCCGGCCGGAGCCGTCACCATCCGGGTGCACCACTTCGCCGATGGCTCCTTGCTGGCCGAGCGCGCCGCCATCAAGCAGGAGTTTGAGCACCTGAAAGCCTTTGAGCCCAACCTGATTCTGACCCACTACCAGCACGATTTGCACCAGGACCACCGGCTGGTGTCGGAGCTGACCTGGAACACGTTTCGCAGCCACCTGATTCTGGAATACGAGATACCCAAGTACGACGGTGACCTGGGCAACCCCGCCGCCTTCGTGGAGCTGCCCGCCGCCGTGCTCGACGCCAAGCTGCAGCTGCTGCGCGAGGGGTTTTCGAGCCAGTCCGGCAAGCACTGGTACGACGACGAAACCTTCCGGGCGCTCCCCCGGCTGCGCGGCATCCAGAGCGGCACCCGCTACGCCGAAGCCTTTCACCTGCGCAAGCTGCTGCTGGGCTAAGGCCCCAGCCAGGGCAAAGCGCAGCAGGGAGTAGCGCGAACTTTGTAGTTCGCGTCCCCGCGCCGTCTGGACCGTTACAACGGCGCGGGGGCGTGAACTACAAAGTTCGCGCTACTACGCTACTTCCCGTGGCGTACCAACTTCGGCGCGACTAGCGCCGCGTTTTCTTATTCTCCTCTTATGCAACCGGCCGCTCCCCTCACTTTTGTAGCTCCCGATGCCGCCCCCACGCCGGGGGCGGCTATGCACGCGCTGCTGGAGCGGCTGTTCCCGATTTGCCGCAGCATCACCGGCGACGGGGTGCGCCAGACGCTGGCCATCCTGCGCGAATACCTGCCCGCCCTGCGCGTACACGAGGTGCCCAGCGGCACCCCCGCCCTCGACTGGACGGTGCCGGCCGAGTGGAACATCCGCGACGCCTGGGTGAAAAACGCGGCCGGGGAGCGGGTGATTGATTTCCGGCAGCATAATCTGCACATCCTGCAATACAGCACGCCGGTGCACGGCTGGTTTTCGCGCCAGGAACTGGACGACCACCTGTTTTCCCTGCCCGAGCAGCCCGACCTGATTCCGTACCGTACCAGCTACTACCAGCCCAATTGGGGGTTCTGCCTGAGCCACCGGCAGCGCGAGCAGCTCCGGGACGACTACTACGAAGTCTGCATCGATAGCACTCTCGACGAGCAGGGCCACCTGACCTACGGCGAGCTGGTGCTGCCCGGGGCTTCGGAGGAGGAAATACTGCTTTCCTGCCACTGCTGCCACCCTTCGCTGGCCAACGACAACCTTTCGGGGTTGGTGGTGGCCGTATTTCTGGCCCGCGAGCTGGCCCGGCAGCCGCGCCGCTACACCTACCGGTTTGTGTTCGGGCCGGGTACTATTGGCTCGATTGTGTGGTTGAGCCGCCACCGCGACACTGTAGGCCTGATCCGGCATGGGCTGGTGCTCACGCTGCTGGGCGGCCCCGGCGGCTTCACCTACAAGCAAAGCCGTCGGGGCGCCGCCGAAATAGACCGCGCCGCGGCCCTGGTGCTGCGCGCCGCTGGCGTACCGCACGCCGTGCGGCCCTGGCTGCCGTATGGCTACGACGAGCGGCAGTATTGCTCCCCGGGCTTTAACCTGCCAGTGGGCTGCCTCTCGCGCACGCCGTTCGGGGAGTTTCCTGAGTACCACACCTCCTCCGATAACCTGGAGTTTGTCCGGCCCGAGCAGCTGACCGAAAGCCTGGAACTGGTGCTGAACATCTGCACTACCCTGGAGCACAACCGCACCTACCGCAACCTGAGCCCCTACGGCGAGCCGCAGCTGGGCCGCCGGGGGGTGTACAAAGGCATCGGGGGCGGGCAGGAGGGAGCCGACTGGAACATGGCGCTGCTCTGGCTTCTGAGCCTGTCGGATGGTACCCACACGTTGCTCGACGTGGCCGAACAAGCCGCGCTGCCGCTGCCCTTGCTGCACCGCGCGGCGCTGGCGCTGGAAGGCGCAGGGCTGCTGCAACCGCTTACCTGACGTTATCCGCCTATCGGGTGCCCGCCACGGCTTCCATGCTGGCCAGGCACCGCAACGGCTCGTTTCCCGGGCCTACTCCTATGCTCGACTACTCCACTTTCGCTCCCGTTGCGCCGCCGGTTCCGGCCGGGTCTTTTGGGCAGCACCCCCGCAGTTTTTCCCGCTCCAATCTGCTCAAAAGCCGGTTTAACCGCGTGATTCCGGGCGGCGCGCACACCTACGCCAAGGGCGACGACCAGTTTCCGGAGTTTATGGCCCCCTACATTGTGCGGGGCCAGGGTGCGCACGTCTGGGACGTGGACGGCAACCAGTTTGTGGAATTTGGGGCGGGGCTGCGGTCCGTGACGCTGGGCCACGCATACGCGCCGGTGGTGCAGGCCGCCCAGCGGCAGCTGGAGCTGGGCGCCAACTTCGGCCGGCCCGCTTTGCTGGAGCTGGAAACCGCCGAGGACTTCCTAGACTTCACCCGCGCCGGCGACATGGTGAAATTCGCCAAAAACGGCTCCGACGTTACCAGCGCCGCCATCAAGCTGGCCCGGGCCTACACCGGCCACGACCTGGTAGCCGTGTGTCAGGACCACCCGTTTTTCTCCGTCGATGACTGGTTTATGGGTACCACGCCGTTGCAGGCGGGCATTCCGGAAGCCATTCGTCGCCTCAGTCTGCATTTCCGCTACAACGACCTGCCGGGCCTGGAAAATCTGCTGGCGGCCCATCCCGGCCAGGTGGCCTGCGTGATTATGGAGGTGGAAAAAGACCAGCCGCCGCTGCCCGGCTATCTGGCCGGCGTGCAGGCCCTGTGCCGCCGGGAGGGCGTGGTGCTCATCTTTGATGAAATTATCACCGGTTTTCGGTGGCACAACCAGGGTGCCCAGCACTGCCACGGCATCCAACCCGATTTATCCACCTTTGGCAAGGCGCTGGCCAACGGCTTCAGCCTGGCTGCGCTGGCCGGCCGCCGCGAGCTGATGGAGCGGGGCGGCCTGGAGCACGAGCACGAGCGGGTATTCCTGCTCTCGACCACCTACGGGGCCGAAACCCACGCCCTGGCCGCCGCCCGCGCCGTGATGCAGGTGTACCGGCAGGAGCCCGTGGTGGAGCACCTGTACGCGCTGGGCGAGCGGCTGGCCCTAGGCTTCAACCAGAGCATCAGCAGCCACGGTCTGCAGCCCTACGTGCAGCTTATGGGCCGCCCCTGCTGCCTCACCTACGCCACCCGCGACGCGGCCGGGCAGCCCTCCCAGGCTTTGCGGGCGTTGTTTCTGCAGGAAACCACCCGCCGAGGTATTCTCTGCCCGTCCTTCATCACCAACTATTCCATGACCGACGAAATCATTGACCAGACCGTGGACAGCCTGCACGAAGTGCTGGGCATCTACCGCCGGGCACTGGATGAAGGCGTGGAGAACTACCTGGAAGGCCGGCCGCTGAAAGTGGTGTACCGGCGCTATAACTAACCAGGCTGCAACCAGCCAAAAAAGCCTGTTCCGAAACCGGAACAGGCTTTTTTAAATGGGAAGGTGACACCTACACAGAGGGCCGGAGCCAAGAGGCCCCATCATAAGCGGGAGGCGTCCAGCGGAAGCGGGCGGCCAGCCCAAGGCCCAGCCGGACTGGCAGCCACCGCAGCGGCACCGAAAACTGGCGCAGCTCGGGCAATTCCAGCAGCCGCAGCACCCGGCGGGCCCCGGCCGCGTCGTGGCTGCGGAGGGCCCGGTACGCGCCGGCCAGCACAAACTGGTGAAAGAAACTAGCCGCCGCCCGGCGCAGGCGGGGTTCGGGGAGAAGCTGCTGCGCACGGGCCTTCTGAAAAATGCGTAGCAGTAACCCAATGCTCTGCTCCTGAAACATGGTAGTGGTTAGGGCTCCTTCATGCACAGTGTAGGCGGCGGTGCAGGCAGGCTCCAGCTGCAGGCCGGTGCGAGAAAAAATGCGCAGCCACAGGTCAGTATCATCGGTGTCTTCTTGGCTAGGGTCGGGGCCGCCGGCTTGCAGGTAGGCCTCCTTGCTGACCACCAGGGCAGGAACCCGAACCAGGGAGGAGTTGGTGAGTAGCGCCTCCACAGCCTTATCGGGAGCCAGCCAGCGGGAGCGGGCGGGCAATTGGCGCTGCAGCTCGTGGCGGTGGGCATCCACAATGCTTACCCCGAACAGCACGGCGTGCTGCTGCTCCCGGCACTGGTGCAACACCCGCAGAATAGCGGTCAGGCCGCCGGGCAGCAGGTAGTCGTCATCGTGCAGCATGAGAATATAACGGCCCCTGGCCCGGGCCACGCAGGCCTGCCAGTTAGTGGTAGCGTTGCCGCCGGGCGGGTTGCGGTAGTAGTGCCAGCAGGCGTTGGGCTGCTCCCGCAGGACGTGGTACGTCATCCGGCCACAGAAGTCATTGGCCGTGGAGTTGTCCGATACCAGCAGTTCAACCTCGGGCGGCAACGGGCCCACCGACCGCAGGGCCCGTGCCAGCAACTCGGGGCGGTGGTAGGAGGGAATGCAGATGCTTAGGAGCGGCTTCTTCGGAGGTGGGGAGGCAGCTGGTGCCGGAGTCCAGCCACGGCGGGCGCGCTCTTGCACCAGCTGCCGGCTCACTAATACGTCACGCCAGTTACGCCACAGGTAACCAACAGCATTCAGGGAAGCCCGCTCCGCCAGCAAAGAGTAGCCCAGGATGCCCAGCTGGCGGGGCAGGGCCCGCATAACCAACCGGGGAATCTGACTAGTAGTGGTATTTTTCAGCAGCAGCAGCCACTGGTTTTTCACGGCGTCGGTCTTGATGGCTCCGCTCAGGCGGCGGCGCAGGCGCAGATTGGCTGGCAGAAACTGGCGCGGATGCAGTGCCCGGCAGGCGGGCTCAAACAGAGTGCGCCACCCGTACAGGCGGCCCCGCCAAGCAATATCCCAGTCCTCTTTATGCGCGAAAAAACGGGAGTCAAAAAACTCCCCCTGCACCCGTAAGTCATCAATAAACTGCCGCCGAAACAGCGGCAGTGCCCCATCGGCTCCATCCACGTAGGTGGCCGCCAGCGGGCCGACTTCGCTCAGGTGCTGTCCGTGCAGCCGCAGGCTGAAGCGGCCATCGGGGAGGGCTGTCATGCCGGCACTGTCGATGCGCGGATCGGCGTCGTGGCTTTGAACCAGAAGGCCGCACACGGTGCCAATCTGCTCATCCTGATCAATGGCGGCTACGGCGCGGGCTAGGTAATCGGGTTCCATCTCCACGTCGGGGTTTACCAGCAGCACCAGCTCGGTAGCAGTACGGTCGAGCGAGTAGTTGTGGCCCCCGCAGAAACCCGTGTTGCGGGGCAGCGTGTGCAACTGCACGCGGGTATCGGTGGCGGCCAGGGCAGCTACCCGGGCACAGGTATCGTCGTGCGAATTGTTATCAACCACCCAGACCTCAAAATCGGGGTAAGACTGGATCAGCACGGAGCGCAGGCACGCCTCAATGGAATCGGCACTGTTCCAGGTAACCACAGAAAGCAGAACGGAAGGCATAGGCAGAAGGAAATGACAGGAGATAGAAACAACACTCCGTGCGAAGGGAAACCTAAGCCAGCAGGGGCTGCGGCTGGCGCTTGATGGCCGTTTTCAGTAAAGCCCGAAGGGCATCCAGATCCACCAGCAGGTCGTCGCGCTGCGCCCCCGCCCGTGATGTGCTGGCATTGGGAGTTTCGCACACCAGATAGTGGTGGCCGATGCCCAGCCGGGAAGTGACTTCCAAGTAATCCGCTACTACAAAGCTGGTGGGAAACAGCTCAATGAGCTGCGCCCCGACCGGACTTACCACAATATTGGCCAGCCCGGCCCCCACCGAGGAAACGATAATGCGGGCCTGGGCAAACAACGCGGTTTTCTCGTCCTGGGAGTAAGGCGTCAGCACGTGGCTTTCAAACCCGAATTCCTGTAACAGCGCCTCTACCGCCGTCTCATTAAGAATATGGCGGCCCGGTGCGTCACGGCGGCTGATGTAGATGTAGGGGCTGAACTGCCGGGCTACTATGGGCGCTGGGAGCAGAATACTGCGCAGGAAGTCGCAGGCCCAGTTGGGAGTGTGCGTAAGGTTGCCCCGTACGCTGGAAGTCGCCAGCAGGGAGCGGGCCCGCACATGCTGCCGCTCGGTTACATCCAGCAGCCGCTCGGGGCCGATGCCCAACGCCTGCATCGTATCCTGCACAAATCGTTTCGATTTGTCATACACTAGGAAAAAATCCACGGCATCCAGCAGGCCGGCCGCCTGCACCAGATGCAGGCGGGGCAGCGAGTCAATCAGCCAGTGGTAGTAATTGCCACTGGCCGCGCCACCGCCCGAAAGCAGGCTGCACACCGTGCCGGGTACATCCAGTGGCTCCTGAAAGTAAAGCTGCTGAAAGATGTTGTTTTCCTGGGGCGGGGTGATGTTCCACTGCTGCCCATTGTACTGAAACGAGACGTCGCCTACCAGTTTGCCATCGGCCGCTAGTATGGCTACGCTGTTGAAATTGTCGGCGTATACCCGGCCATCCAGCAGCTCTACCACAAAGGCCGGCGGTACCTTTTCCTGGCGGTTGGGTTTGCCGTGTAACCCTTGGTACACCGTGGCATGCTGGTAGAAATCAGTAGGAATAGCCAAGTGGGAAATGTAGCCGGGCACTACGCCGAAATAGGCGGCACCGCTGCCTGGCTGCGCCGCTAATGCCCGGCTGCTGGCATGCACCCCGGCGGGCCGGTAGTGGCTGTTATACGGGACCCACTCGCGGAGCAGCCGGCCCGCTTTGCGCTGGGCCCGCAGAAGTACATCGTGCATAGTAACCGGGGCTGGATGGGTAAAAATCAGGTCATTCAAGCGAATTGGGGTTCGGGAAGCTGGGTAGCCCGCTGCCAGTCGGCCGACTGCAGCACGGCCGTGATGCCCTCGCGCAGCCCAATGGAGTGCTGCCAGCCCAGCTTGTGCAGTTTGCTTACATCCAAGAGCTTACGGGGCGTGCCGTCGGGCTTGGAGAAGTCGAACAGGATTTCGCCCGCGTAGCCCGTCAGTTCGGCCACCAAGTCGGCCAACTCCTGAATGCTGATGTCGCGGCCGGTGCCGATGTTGACAGGTTCGGCTCCGTTGTAGTGCAGCAGCAGGTGCAGGCAGGCATCGGCCAGGTCATCTACGTGCAGAAACTCGCGGCGCGGCGTGCCCGTGCCCCACACCGGCACCCGGGGCAGTCCCAGCGTAACAGCCTCCGAAAACTTGCGCAACAGGGCCGGCAACACATGGGAGTTCTGCAGGTCGTAGTTGTCGCCGGGGCCGTAGAGGTTGGTGGGCATGGCCGAGATGAAGTTGCAGCCGTACTGACTGCGGTAGGCTTCGCAGAGTTTGAGACCGGCAATTTTGGCAATGGCGTAAGGCTCGTTGGTGGGTTCCAGTAGGCCGGTCAGCAGGTATTCTTCCTTGATGGGCTGCGGGGCCAGTTTGGGGTAAATGCAGGAGGAGCCCAGAAACAGCAGCTTGCGCACGCCGTGCCGTTGGCTTTCGCGCAGCACGTTGCTCTGAATCATGAGGTTGTCGTACAAAAAATCAGCCCGGTACACGTTGTTGGCCTGAATACCACCTACCTTGGCGGCGGCCAGCAATACGTAATCAGGGTTTTCCAGCGCGAAGAAATCCTCCACGGCGGCTTGGTCACGCAGGTCCAACTCCTGGGACGTGCGCGTGACGAGGTTGTGGTAGCCCGCCGCCTTGAGGCGGCGCACCAGGGCCGCGCCCACCATGCCCCGGTGGCCGGCCACGTATAGTTTGGCGTTGTGTTCCATGAGGGAGAGAATAAGTGAAATGGTGAGGTGGTGAGATGGTGAGTTTGATGTTCTGGCGGTCTTATTGGGTCTGTTTGTGCCATTTGCACAGACAGCCCGTCAAACTCACCAATTCACCACCTCACCATTTCACCGCTTACTCGTCGTGGTACATGATCTGGTGGCCGGCTTCCAGCAGCACGGCGTCGCGGCGGAATAGGCGCAGGTCGGCCTGCACCATGTCCTGCACCAGGGCCGGCAGGTCGTATTGGGGCTCCCAGCCCAGCTCGGTTTTGGCCCGCGTGGGGTCGCCGATGAGCAGTTCCACCTCCGTAGGGCGGAAATACGCCTTATCCACCGCCACCACTTCTTGGCCCACGGCCAGCTGAAAATCGGGGTGATGGCAGGCCACCACGAAGCCGGTTTCCTGCACCCCATTGCCGTTGAAGCCTACCTCAATGCCCAGCTCAGCAAATGCTAGGCGCACAAACTCGCGTACGGTGGTTGTTACGCCGGTGGCCACCACGTAGTCGCGGGGCTGCTCCTGCTGGAGCATGCGCCACATGGCTTCCACGTAGTCTTTGGCGTGGCCCCAGTCGCGCTTGGCATCCAAGTTGCCCAGATACAGCTTATCCTGCAGGCCCAGGGCAATGCGGGTGGCGGCCCGGGTGATTTTGCGCGTGACGAAGGTTTCGCCGCGCTGGGGGCTTTCGTGGTTGAACAGGATGCCGTTGCAGGCATACATGCCGTAGGCCTCGCGGTAGTTAACCGTAATCCAGAAGCCGTACAGCTTGGCCACGGCGTACGGCGAGCGGGGGTAGAAGGGTGTGGTTTCGCGCTGGGGCACTTCCTGCACCAGTCCGTATAGCTCGGAGGTGCTGGCCTGGTAGATGCGCGTTTTGTGGGTGAGGCCCAGAATGCGCACCGCCTCCAGTAGGCGCAAGGTGCCCACACCATCCACGTCGGCCGTGTACTCGGGCGTGTCGAAGCTCACCTTCACGTGCGACATGGCCCCGAGGTTGTAAATCTCATCGGGCTGTACTTCCTGCACAATCCGGATCAGGTTGGTGGAGTCCGTCAGGTCGCCGTAGTGCAGCTTGAAGCGCACGTTTCGCTCGTGGGGGTCCTGGTACAGGTGGTCAATCCGCTCGGTGTTGAACATGGACGAGCGGCGCTTGATGCCGTGGACTTCGTAGCCCTTGCTCAGAAGTAGTTCGGCGAGGTAAGAGCCATCCTGGCCCGTGATGCCCGTAATGAGTGCGCGCTTCATAGAGGTGCGAATAGAAAGTGAGACAGCAGCATCGGCGCAAAGTTGCGCGTAGAACTTTTACGACAAATTATTGTATTATAAATTATATATCCAATACATTTTACTGAAATATTTATTTTTAAACTTGAATAAGTAAAATATATCCTGTTCAGACATTTGCCGCAAACACAAAAAGCCAGACTCCGTAAGGAGTCTGGCTTTTATTGGGCTTTCAGTTACTGCCGAGGGCTGGCAGCTAACGGGTTAGCTCAGGCGAGGGGCCACGCGCTGGCGCGAAACCGGTACCAGCGTGGCAACCAGGTCCGGCCGCACCACTGCTGCCGCCGAAGCATCACCCCAGGTTGGGCTCAGTACGGCAGCCATAGTGGCAGGAGCCGGTTGGAAGGGGTTCAGTGGCTGGAAGGCGGTGCTGCCTTTGCTCCATACTTCCACCCCCGAGAGGTTCAGGTCGCCGCCGCTGCCTACCAGCTGAATGGTGCCGTTGGTAACGGTTACCGCGTACGGGCCAATCTTCTTCCAGGAGCCGGCACCGCCGGTATTGTAGTTGGTCAGGGCTGCCTGGCCGTTTATCCGGATGCTCACCGTCTGGGCTGCGTTGTCTTCCCAGATGTAGGCATACACGTCGTACGAGCCATTCGGGACGCTGGTCATTGTGAAGGTTAGGTTGCGGCTGTACACCGACGAGCGGATCATCTGGGCCCGGGCCGTAGTGGTAGCCGGGTTCAGCGTTACACCCTGGTTAGCGAAGGTGGTGCCATTGGTGGTGTAGTTTGCTGCATTGCTACCCTGCCAGGCGTTACCATCCAGTGTGGTGGCTGAGCCATTGAGGTTGATGGCGCGGTAGAACGTGGCTGTTGCGGCCGTGTTTACGGTTACACCAACGGCGGCAGAGGTAGTAGTAGCTCCGGCATTATCAGTGGCTTTGGCCGTGAGCGAAACGGTGCCGGCGGTGGTAGGCGTCCAGCTTAGCTGGTAGGGGGCCGAGGTATCTTCACCCAGCTTGGTGGTGCCGTTGAAGAACTCCACCTTGGCTACCGAGCCATCGGCGTCGGCGGCGGTGGCCGTCAGGGCCAGGGCCGAGTTCACCGTTACCGAGGAGCTGGCAGCAGCTAGGCTTACCGTGGGAGCCTGGTTCTGAGGGGCCGCAGTGCCAGCCCGCCAGATTTCAATGCCCGACAGGTTCGCATCACCGCCCGAAGTGGTCAGGCTGATAGTGCCATCGGTTACGTTGGCCGTGAACGGACCCAGACGACGCCAGGTGCCGGCCGCGCCGCTATTATAGTTGCTCTGCACCGTCTGGCCTTCGAGGGCCAAGCTGTAAGTAGTGGCATTGTTGTCTTCCCATACGTAGGCATACACCAGGTAGGTGCCGTTGCTCACGCTCACGTTGGCCGACAGCGCAGTGCTGTACGCCGAGGAGCGAATCATGGTAGCGCGGGCCGCATCGGTGGCGGGGCTCAGGGTTACACCCTGGTTGGCGAAGGTAGTACCGTTGATCTGGACGCCCGCAGCACTGCTGCCAGCTTCCCAACTCTTACCATCAATGGTAGCAGCGGCGCCGTTCACGTTAATGGCTCGTACGAAGACGGCGTTAGCGGGGTCAACGGGAGCTGGTGCCGGGGTCGGAGCGGGGGTAGGCGTCGGGGCCGGGGCGGGCGTAGTAGTGCCACCCGAGTTGGTACCACCCGAGCCCAGCGTAATGCCGTTCTGCTGCAGCTTTTGCTGCCACAGTGTCAGCTCGTTCTGCTCCGTCTGCAAGGTAATGGGGTTGGGCAGGTGGTTGGTGCCGGTGCAGGTAGCGCAGGCCCCCGAGCTTAGGTCGTGGCGGTTAGCGAAGGGCACATTGTACCCGTTCTTTACAAACCCGATGGTATTGTTTACCGTGCGGTTGTTATAGAAAACGTTGCCGGGCTGCTGGTAGGCATTGAAGATAGCCGTGGCCGCGTACGTGGCATTCAGCGGTGTGCCATTGGGCATCAGCGCGCTGGTTACCATGCGGTTATCATGGAAATAAATATCGTGGCCAGCGGCAATGTTCATGGCCGCGTTGCAGGTCGAAATGAACTGGTTGTTATACGCCTCGATGAAGGCGGCCGTGGTCGTCGGCGAGGAGCCGTCACCGTCGGTAGTCATGCCCGTTCCCGTAAAGGTGTTGCCGTTGGCGGGGTAGGGGTAGGCACCTTGCACGTAGTTATCGTGCACCCGGGCCGGGCTCTGCTGCACGCCGCCGGAGTTGTAGAAGTTAATGTTGTCTTCCACCAGGCTATTGTTGGGCTCGTTCACCACCTGGTTCCAGGCAATTTCCATGTTACCCACGTTGCGCACCTGATTCAGGCCGCAGAACTGCACGTACTGGCCCCCGCCGTTGCGGTAGCGGCCGTCAATATTTTTGGCCTGGTTGAAGCGTACCGTCAGGGTTTGCGAGGCCGAACCGTCGCCGCCCCACTGGTAAGCCGCAATACCGGAAGTATGCTCGAAGTAGTTGTTTTCCACCCGGACCGAGCGGCCGGAGTTGACCTCCAGAAAGCGGCCGTGGCGGCGGTTATCCACGCTCTGCTGCGTGCCGTAGCCTTTATTGTTAGTAATCACCAGCGTCGAGCCGCCGTTTTTGGCGTCAATCAGGTCGCCGGCACCAACCAGGGTGCAGCCAGTAATGGTAACGGGCTGGGTAGTCTGAATGCGGATACAGGGCGTGTTCGAGTCAGTACTGCGAAAGTTGCCCGTGTACGTTCCTCCTTGGGTGATGGTGATGGGAGCCGCGTATGTGATGTTGGTAGGAAACTGACCTTGTGCCTGCGTTGAAGAGGGCAGCAGATTCAGAAGGGAAAATACTGCCGCCGATAACGACAGGAGGCGAGCACCAGAGCGGTTGGGTTGAGTCATCAGGGAAAAATTTGATCCGAGGCCTTTTTGCATTCTGTGAGCCTTTAAAAGAAAAAAACTATATAGGAATGTTTGTTAAACTACTTCCCAAAGACAATTCGTTCCAAGTGGCCGAATGATTTTTATGCTATTGGTGAAACCCGCCTGCGTTGCCTTCCGGTAAAGCGGTGTATCGGGCCTGAGAAGCAGCATCCGGCACCTGATGCTGCGCTTGGCCACTGTGGCGTCGCTCTGTTCCGACGTATACCCGCTTACCTGAAAAGGTGCTTAAATGCTGTGGTAATCCTGTTTATCCTTCCGCACAATCCCATCTGCAGCCACCAGGGGTTAAGCATAACCCGCTGAACGTTCGGTTCTCTTTTAGATGCAATCCAAATTCCGCAAACTGGCGTGTATGGACTGTTTCTGAGAAAACCAGCTCAATCTGTAACTTGTTAAAGTGCTAGATTGATACCTGAGGTTCATTGCAAATGTATAAAATAGATTGAATATGCAAGGGCATTCGAAAGAAAATGAAATTGTATTATTATAATAAGAGATATACGTCTGAATAAAAAAAAGGCTCGTCAACTAGTGACGAGCCTTTTTTAGGGTTTTACCCAAGGTCAAAAATTTACACGTATTGGTAGTCAATTAGTTACTGTGGGTTGCTGTAAGTGGCTACAGCTGCTTTGGCCGTTTGGCGTGGCCCCACCCGAAACCCCTGGGCCAGCAGATGATTCTGCCAGTTGGCCAACTCCCGGGTTTCCTGCGCCCACAAAACAGGATTAGGCAGGTGTTGCGTGCCAGTACAGGCCGGGCAGGCATCGGTACTCAGGTCGTGGCGGTCAGGAAACGGACTTTGGCGCCCCCAACTGACGTAACCGACGGTATTATCGGTTATCCGGTTGGCAAAGAATACCGCGGTAGGTTTTTTGTAAGCATTGAAAATGGACATGCCGGCATAGCTGGCCGGCAGGCGGGTGCCATCGGGCAGCAGGCCGCTGTGCATGATGCGGTTATGGTGATAGTAGTTGTGATGCCCCGCCGCAATGTTCATGGCCGCGTTACAGGTGCTCACGATGGAGTTTTCGTAGGCCTCCACATAGGCGGTAGTGGTGAGGGCCGAGGCGGCATCACCATCGGTGGTGATGCCCGAGCCGGTGAATCGGGGAGCAGTAGCCGGTACCGGATAGGCTCCCTGAATGTAGTTATGGTGCACCCGTAACGGCCGGCCGGGCGTGCCGGAGGAGTTATGCAGATTGATATTATCCTCCACCATGCTCTGGTTAGGCTCATTGATAACCTGATTCCAGCTGATGTCAATACCGGTCAGGCCATGCACTTCATTGAGCTGCAGAAAGCTGACTTTCGCGCCGCTGCCGTTACGGAAACGTCCATCAATGTTGCGGGCTTGGTTGAAGCGTACCACAATGGTTTGCTGCGGCGTACCATCACCCTGCCAGCGGTACACCAACAGGCCTGCCGTGTGTTCCAGGTAGTTGTTTTCGGCCAGCAGGCTTACGCCGTCGTTGATTTCCAGAAAGCGGCCCCGGGCTCGGTTGTCGACAGCTGGCAGCAGGCCCCGGCCCCGGCAGTTGCGCACCGTGAGGCGGGCCCCGCCGTTGGTGGCGTCAATTAAGCGGCCGGGACCCCGCAGCTCGCAGCCGTCCAGCACCACTGGCTCGGTGGTGGCAATGCGGATGCAGGGCTGGTCCGGGTCGGTGCTTTCGTAGTGGCCGGAGTAGGTGCCTCCGTGCCGGATAACCAGTGCCCCGTTCTGGCCGGAATTCAGCGTACAGCCAACTCCGCTTACCAAAATGCCCAGTACACTCAGAAGCTGCAGAAGTGAAAAACTGGGCATGAGCAGGAAGGAAAAAGCCGTAGGGGCTGGTTAGTGAAGGAAGTAGCCGACCAGCCGGCGGGCGTAGCCATTCAGCAGAAAGTAGGGCAGATAAGGCCGGGGGCAGTTTTTGAGGCTGAAATGGGTGAAGTTGCGCAGGTTGCCGCCACCCCGGATGCCGAACAGGTGCTGATAATAGCCGCGCAGACTACGCTGGCGGCGAGTTATTTCCTGGCCGCTTTCCTCGGGGTAGGTGCTGAGGCGGGCGTCGTAGTTGCAGTACACCGGGAAGCCGTGGCGGCGGGCTACACTGGTGTAATCGAAGTCGGCGAGGTAATGGGGCAGGCGCTTCTCATCAAACAGCCCGATGGTTTCCAGCACCCGGCGCGGAATCAGCAGGCCCCGGCCCGGCAGGTAGGTGACCGGGTGCAGACCCCGCCGCTGCTCCGGGGGCAGGGTTTCCAGCAGGTCGCGGCGGGTGTTGGTGCGCCAGTCCAGGGTTTCGCCGCCGTACACGGGCTGTCCGGTGCTGACATCCAGCTCCAGCGCCCCCAGCACGGCCGTGGGGTGTTGGGCAGCTACGGCCTGCATCTGGGCCACAAAGTCGGGGGCCGTCAGCACATCGTTGTTGAGGGTCATGACCTGGGTGGCTCCTTCTGCCAGCGCCCGGCGGATACCCAGGTTCACCCCCGCCGTCCAGAACAGGTTGCCGTCGCCTTCTTCCAGGAGTACCTCCGGAAAGTCCTGGCATAGCATCTGGCCGGTACCGTCGGTAGAGCCATCGTCTACCACCACTACCCGAAACGCCGTGGTAGTCTGCTGCCGCAAGGAGTCGAGGCAGGCTCGGGTGAAGTCTTTGCGGTTGAAAACCGGGATGACAATATACAACATACGAACAAGGAGAAAGTAGACCGGAAAGGAGAGTGACAAAAACTACAGCTGGCCGCCCTAATCAGGCCCGGGCCAGCTGGGGGGAGCCGGCCGTGGCGTTTTCGTCCTCGTCTTCAAGGGGCGCTGCCATACGGTGCGCTGCTGACTGCTGGAGCAAGGGGATGACCAAGGATTGCAGGCGGGCTGCCCGGGCGGTCCAGGTCTGGGTAAGGGCGAATTCGTAGCCGGCCTGGCCGGCGGCCCGGCGTTCCAGCGGGTGATGGTAGAAGTATTCCACCGCCCGGGCCAGCGCATGGGCGGTAACTACGGGCGTCGTGACCGGCACTTTCAGACCGGCGGCGGCCGGAATAAAGTCGTGGGCGCCCTGGTGGTCGAGGGTAATGATGGGCAGGCCGGTGGCCATGGCTTCGAGAAACTGCGAGGCGAAGGAGTCGCGCAGGCTACCGAACAGAAAGGCATCGTGGGTGAGAAAGGCCGTGCGCACTTCCGGCCACGAGACGGCCCCGCGCCAGGTGACGCGGCCTTCAAGGCCGTAGCGGGCAATCCAGCCCGGAATCTGCGGGCCGAGCGGTCCGGCCCCGATGATGGTGAGGTGAAAGGGAATCCGCCGGTCCACCCGGCTCAGCGCATCGAGGGCCAGTTGCAATGCTTTGCGAGGAAACAGCCGGCCCAGCCACAGCAGGCGCAGGGTAGGGGAGACCTCACGCTCCGGAAACACCGCCGGAAAAAAGGACTCCGGCAGGCCCGAATCCAGAAATAGCTCTACCCGCCGCGCCCCCAGCCGGCGGGCCAGGTCGGCGGTTTCGGAATTAGTGGCCAGTACCACGGTAGCGTGGCGGAGCGTCTGGCGCACGTTGGGGTCGAAGGTCATCAGCAGCCAGCCAATAGCGTTGCGCATGGTTTCCGACTTAAACCAATCGGGAATGAAGGCCCGGAAGGCCTCCGGGGCCCGCTGCGCCCCGCCCACCGGCCCAAAGATGAGCGGCTTGCCCAGGCGCCACATCCAGGAGCCCATCTGCAGGCTACCGTAGGTGGCGTGGTGCACGTAGTCGAACTCTACGGTCTGGCTCAGGCGGCGGGCTTCTTTCCAGGCCAGGTACTGCCACACCATATAGTGCAGGTACACGCCAAACTGCCAGCGGTGCAGAAACTGCACCCAGGCTGGTACGGCCACAAACAGAAACTGTAGCTGATTGGGGCTCAGTTCATGACCATGTTCGGCCATAAACGGCTCGATGCCGGCGCGGCCATCGGGGTTGGTAATGCACCACACGCGGTGACCGCGCCGGGCGGTCTGCCAGGTCCAGTTGAATCCAAAGCCATCTTCTCCGCCATTAACCGGGTTGCAGGCATAGGCTGAAATCAGAACGTTCATGCGAGTTGGGTATGAGGTCGTGAGGCGGTAGGCAGCGGCAGCGCAGGTCGGGCCGGAGTCGGGCGGGCCGGGGCGCGGTGCAGCAGCTGGCGGACGGTACGACGGAGTTTGGCGGAAACCCGCCCCCAGAAGAACTCCCGGAACCGTTGCCGGTCCCGACGCTGGTCGCGGAGCACTTGGGCCGGATGGCGCAGCGGGAAGCTCAACTCACGGGTAGGCACATTGGCAAACTCGTCGGTAGCATCCTGGGTGTGGGTGCTGTCGTCGCCAAACCCAATGTTGCCCACCAGATTCACGGCCGGTACCACGCACAGCCCCGAGTTGGCCACAATGGCAAAGTGCCACTGATAGTCCCACACGTCGGGCGGCTCGGGCAGATCCAGTACGCTGGCTATTTTGCTGAGGCGGTAGCGACTTTCCAGCCCCGAACTGTACAGGCCCCGGAGCTTGCCCTGTTCCTGCAGGGGCTGAAACTGATTGAGGTGAAAATCATACAGCTGCCAGGCTCGCCGCCAGGTAGCCCAGCCCCAGCTGTTCACCTGCGTGGAAAAATAGTACGACTCGGCCTCCACCGGGCGCGCGGCCCGGGCTTCCCGGCTGAAGTTGTTGCCTCCAATGTGCATCACGCGGGTATCGTGGCGGTAGCGGCCGAGTAGTTCCTCGCAAAACCGGAAAAAGGAGGGCGTCGGTACGCAGTCATCTTCCAGAATGATACCTTCTTCTTCCTGCCGGAAAAACCAGTCGATGGCCGACGCCGGGCCGACGCCGCAGTTCAGGTTGGTGGTCCGGAACAGTGTAAATACTTCACAGGGCCAGTCGATATCGGCCACAATGGCGCGGGCGGCGGCGCAGCGGGCGGGGTCGTCGGGGTGCGTGGTGCGGGGTCCGTCGGCGGCCAGGTACAGGCGGGGCGGACGGGCCCGGCGCACGGCTTCAAACACGCGCCGGGTAGTTTCGGGACGGTTGAAAATCAGTAGCAGTACCGCTGTTTGCAGAGGGGCGGAGGCGTCAGGGGAGAGCAACATACGCGGCAGAAGCTTGAGGTGCAGGGTAAGGAAGACCGGCCGGGGCACCGGATTGCGCCGGCCGGATGGCAGAGCGGGCCGGCACTGGGGCCACATAAGGAAGGGGGAAAGCGGCGGCTAGGGTAAGGCCCAGCAGGGCGTAGAGGTAGGGCGGCCAGTCGTAGGAAAACCCGTAGAGCAGCGTGCAGGAGATGAAACTCACCAACGCCGCCGTGGTGGGGCTGAACGGTACCGGCTGCCGCACGCGGCGCACCAGCAGCCCAATGGGCACGGACACCACCAGCAGCAACCCCAGAATGCCGAAGTAGAATAGCCGGTCGAGGTAGAAGCTGTGGAAGTGGTGGCCGGTCCGGTCGCGCCAGATGGGGGCGTCGCCGTCGCCGTAAAACTGAATGGGCAACTCGAAGCCCTCGAGGCGCATGCCCACCACCGGATTTTCCTCCACAAATGGCTGGTAGGCTTCAATCTGCTTGAGACGCCAGCTGCCGGTACCCTGCTTGTCGGCGTTTTCGATGTCCGACACGCTTTCTTCCAGCTTCTTCAGTACCTGCGGGTTATCGAGCACCACGGCAACGCCGCCCAGGCTACCCACCACCAGCGGCAGCAGCAGAATCGGCAGGAGGCGGTTGGCAGTCAGCCGTATGCCTTCCACCCGGCGGAAGGCAATCAGCAGCCCATTCACCACCAGGGCCAGGGCCGTAGTTAGCCACACGGTGCGGTGCTGCAGAAACACAATCAGGGCCAGAATGACGAAGAATATGCCTAGCCGTAGCAGGCCGCCCCGGGTCAGGTACTGGTTAAAGTAATACAGGGCCGGCAATAGCAGCAGCAGCGCTGATGTCACCTGAAATCCCCGCTCATTCTCCAGAAAAGCCGACAAACTCAGGGCTTCCGGATGGTAAACGGCCAGGTTCACGGTGAGCCCCAGCAGCACCAGGAACATGAGCAGACTCACGGGCAGCGCATGGCAGCGGTAGTAGGCAAACAGCGCAAAAATGGGCAGTAGGATAGTGAGTTTGGCAAATACGTGCGGGTACACCATGGGCGTACCCCAGCCATTATATGATTCCAGAACCAGCAGTCCAACAACGACCACCGTTGCCAGCAGCCACCGGCGCATTATTGGGCCCAGATACCGGAAATACCATACAATCAGCCCCAGGGAAAGGGCCGTAATGAGGTAGCCATACTGGCTCAGTATGGGGTCATCCTCATCCTTTACCAGGAACTCGGTAAAGGCCCGGTCGGTCACCAGTACCAGCAGCAGGGGCAGAATATGCAGGAAGCGGAAATTGATTCTCATAGCTCCAGGGCTGGAATGGGACTAGTAGCCTGGGTTGAGACAACCGACAGCCGGTTGTCCTGGCAGGCTTCCTCGTACACTTCCCGGGTGCGGCGGGCGGTGTATTGCCAGGTGAAGTCAAGCAGGCGCAGCTGGCCCAGTCGTACTAAGTAGCGGCGTAGGTGGGTATCCGTCAGCAAGCGGGCGAGCTGCTCGGCCAGGGCGACGGGCTGGTTGGGCGGGAAGTAGAGGGCGGCCTCGCGGGCAATTTCCGGAAAGCAGGAGGCCTCGCTTAGCAGCACCGGGCACTGCTGGCCGTAGGCTTCCAGAATGGGTAGCCCAAAACCTTCATACTCGGAGGGGAACACAAACACTTGGGCCTGTCGGTACAGCTGATTAAGCTGCGCATCTGACACCGGCCCGAACTGGTGGGCGCGCTCGGCCCAGCCGGTGCGGTGCAGCAGCTCCCGCTCCGGGGCGGAGAACGGGCCGCCCCCGGCACACACCAGATGCAGGCCCTGGGCTGTAGCCGGCGGCAGCAGGGCCAAGGCTTCTACTAGGCAGCCGAAATTCTTGTACAGTGCCCGACTGCCCGTAAACAGCACGTACCGCTCGGGCAAGGCCAGGGTCGGACCGCTCGAGGAATACTCCCGGTCGGCGTAGCCGTGGTACACTACCCGTACCCGCTCGGGGGCTACCGGCAGCAGCCGCAGTACATCAGCCCGGGTGTTTTCCGACACGGTGATGATGCGGCTGGCCCGCTGCACGATGCGCGTGAGCACGCCGGCGTCCCGGTCGGGGTAGTGCTCCGGAAACAACGCCGGAATCATGTCGTGAATCGTGACGACCAGCGGCTGCTCGGGAGCCAGCAGGTCGAGGAAGTAGTCGTCGTCGGCCAGCGTGGGGTGAAACACGTCGAATTCGCCCCGGCGCAGGGCCTGCCGGGAGGCCCGCTGGTTGAAGTACCGAATTACGCGCCAGCGGGCCGGCAATGAGGAATTGGGCAGAAATGTGCGGTGACGGCTGTACTTACCATCGCGTAGGTACAGGTTGTTGCTTAGGGCCACTGCCAACTCCGATTGCCAGTTGGCATGGCAGAGCAGCTCGTGGTGGTAGCGGGATACACCTCCGAAGTCCTGGAGAGTAAACGCCTGATGGTCGTAGAGAACACGCATGGTTATACCAGTTCGGTTTCAGGATCGGGCAGCAGGGCGGGCTGAGGGCGGCGGGCAACAGGAGCGGTAGGAACGGCGGGCAACTTCTCACCATCGAGGCGGGCCAGCCTGGCCGAGAAACTTGTAAGCAAATGGGCCAGAAGGCCGGGTGCGGCCTGGCCGTCGTGGAGGCGGCTCAGCAGGCGGCGCAGCACCTGGCGTAGGCGGGCCGGCGGGGCCACCAGCGTACCGGCGGCCAGCAGTAAGGCCCCGGCCAGCATTTCCAGGATGAGCAGGACGGCGGCCGGCACCGTGCCGGGGGGCAGCAGCAGGCGCACGCCGGCAATGCCCACCACCACGACCACACCCGCCAGCAGCCCCGGCCCGTAGGAACCTAACACCTCCGACACGGTCACGGCCAGGACCCGGCGCATCAGCACCAGATACAGAATAGTGCGGATAACCTCGCCAGCTACCACGGCGGCGGCCACGCCCAGCAGGCCGTAGCGGCTCAGCCCAAAAAACAGGCCCGTGAGCAGCACCGCGTACAATAGATTCAGCCAGAGCTTGGGCGTGAGCGTGGCCGTAGCATCGCACACTACCCCGGCAAACATTGTCACCATACTCAGGCTGAAAGCCGCGCACACCACCTGCAGCACCGGTACGGCCGCCGTCCAGCCGGAGCCCAGCATCACGCGCACGATTTCCGAGGCGGCCACGGCCGCGCCGGCACAAATGGGAATCACGAGGGCCGCAATAAGCGTGATGCTGCTCAGGTACACGGTCCGCAGCCGGGGCCGGTCGGCCTGCACTTGGCTGAAGGAGGGAAACACCACCTTCGAGACGCTGGTCGTCAGTAGGTATACCGGCAGGCCAATCAGCATCCAGCCCCGGCTGTAAATGCCCAGGGCCGCCGCCCCCAGCAGCCGTCCGATGAGCAGCGTATCGAGGGAGCCGGTCACGAATTCCAGAAAGCTGATGGCCGACATGCGGCTGCCGTAGGCTACCAGCGGCCGATAGGTTTCCCAGTCGAACAGCAGACGCACATCGTGGCGCTCGGCCAGGTAGCTCAGCACCGTCAGCAGCAGGCCCTGGCCCAGCGTGGCGGCCACCAAGCTCCAGACCCCGAAACCCTGGAACGCCAGCCCGATGCCCAGCGCGCCGTAGCTGATAACGTAGGAAGCCACCTCAATGAGGGCCAGCGTCCGGAACTTCATGTGGCGGCGTAGCAGGCTCAGGGCCGTGGCGTTAAGGCCCGTCAGGAAGATGCCCACCGCCAGTACGCGTACTACCGGCACCACTTCGGGCTGCCGCACAATGCCGGCGGCCAACGGCGCGGCCAGCACGAGCAGGCCGGCAAACAGTACCCCCAGCGCCACCGACGACGTGAAGGCCGCCCGCACGTCGGCGCGGGTCAATTCGGCTTTCTGAATAATAGCCTGCTCCATGCCCATCTGGGCGAAATAGGAGCCGAAGCGCAGAATCACGCCCGCCAGCGCCACCAGCCCGAAGGCCGCCGGCGTCAGGAGCCGGGCCATGGTGGCCGTGTAGCCAATCTGTAGTACGGCCGTGATGATGGTGGCGGCCGTGGTCCATTTCACGCCGTGCACGGCGGCGGTAGTCAGGTTCGGAGAGGAGGAAGATGCCATGAGGCAATCCGGAATAGAAGGTGCCTGGAATAGGTGGAGTGCGGCAGAGCGGGGAATTTTGCTCCCCGGCAACGGTGGGCCGGGGAACTGGGGCGAGAAAGAGCAGCCGGCTCAGTAGCCGTAGGTGTAGGCTTTTTCCTTGTAGCGGTACTCGTAGGTTTTGGTGAAGTGCATGTCATTGATGATCATGTAAATCTGCTTCACCTTCTGCTCCAGATGCAGCTCGTTGATCTGGCTGATCAGGCCCTTGTCGGTATAGTTCTGGCGCACTACATATACGTTGGCATCGAGGTGGCGCAGCAGCATGAAGAACTCGGCCACGTAGCCGGTGGGTGGCGTATCGACGAGCACATAATCATACTCCGCGCGCAGACGGGCCATCAAATCATCCATGCGTTGGCTTTCCAGCAGCTCAGTGGGGTTCTGAGGAATGGGGCCGCAGCACAGCACGTCCAGGTTGCGCACCATGGAGGAGTGGCGGCATTCCTCAAACGTGCTCAAACCCATCAGGTAGCTGCTCAGGCCATGCTCGGCGCACACATCCTGCAGCCCGAAGTAGCCCGCCACGGTGGGGCGGCGCAGGTCACATTCCAGCAGCAGCACCTTCCGGCCACTCAGGGCCATTTCGGAGGCCAGGTTCACGGTGCAGAAGGTTTTGCCCTCGCCCGGCACCGACGATGTGACGCCGATAACCTTCTTATCCAGCCCCGCCGAGAGGTACTGCAGGTTCACCCGAATGGAGCGGAACGACTCGGCAATGGGGCCTTTGGGGTCGCGCAGCATGTTTTCCTTGTCCTGCTTCGTGCCGTGGGCCACCACGCCCAGCATCGGGATGGTGGTGATGCGCGACAGGTCTTCCTTGCTCTGAATCAGGCGGTTGGCCTTGTGCATCATCAGCGTAACGCCCAGCGGCAGCAGCAGGCCTGCCACCACTGCAATGAGGGCCACCATGCCGGGTTTGGGAGCGGTAGGTCCGTCGCCGTTCATGGCCGCTACATCCACTACTTTCTTGTCGGTGGCATTGGTGGCCAGGGCAATGGCAGCTTCGGCCCGCTTCTCAATCAGGAACTGGTAGTTTTTGTCGTTGAAGTCGGTCTTGCTTTTCAGAGTGGCCAGCTGCCGCTCGTTTTCGGGCATCTGGCTCATGGTGCCGCGCACCCGGCCTAATTGGCCGTCCAGGTCGCGGAGGGCAATATCGGCGGCGCGGGTCATGTTCAGCAGCGTCTGGGCCAGGCTTTCCTTGGCTACTTTGATGCGCTCCTCCAGAATGGTAACCATCGGGTTTTCCAGGGAAGCATTCACGCCCAGGGCTGCCCGTTGGCTGTTCAGGTCAGTAAGCTGCAGAATCAGGTTGTTTACTACTGGGTCTTCAATGCCCACACTGGTAGGAGCCGCCAGCTGGCCCGCACCCTGGTGGGAGCGGAGGTAGCTGAGCATGTTCTGGTAATATTTGCGGTTGGTGCTCACCTTAGCCCGCAGCATTTCCAGCTCGCCCTGCTGCTGAATGCCGCTGGCCGATTGCGCCCCGGCATCTACCATGCCCCTGGCAGCCCGGAAGGAGCTGAGCGCGGCCGTGGAGCGCCGCAGTGAGTCTGACAAATGGCCGATTTCCTTGTCCAGGAACGCTACCGTTTTCTGGCCCGTGACGTTCTTGTTGCGCAGGTCGTTTTCCACGTACACCCGCATCAGGGTATCCAAAAACTGGATTTCCTTCTGCGGCACGCTGCCTTTGCTGGCCAGCTCCACAATGCGGGATTCCCGGTCGATGGGGCGCACGGTGAGGTGCTGCTGGTATTCCCCGGTCAGGCTGGCCTGGTCGCGCAGCTGCACAAAGTACCGTTCCAGCGTAGCCTGGGCCGGGTAGCCGGGCTCCGCCTGCAATACGGCCGTAAGCAAAGGCGTACGGAGCGTATCGCCGGGCCGTACCATCTCATTGATATGCGGATTCAGTACTTCCCGCACCAGCTCGCTGGTGGGCAGGCTGTAGAGCTGGCCTTTTTCGGCATCGGCCTGCACATGGTACCGGCCGTCGGGCAGCGGGTCTACGTAAATGCGGACGCCCGTGAGCTGGGGAGCATTGGGGTCGGGGATCAGGCGGAAGGGTACCGCGCCGGCCGGCCGCTCCTGCACCTGAATATCTTTCATGGAGTTCAGCCACGAAGTAGGGGCCGCGTAGTAGCTGGCCTCAAACGGCAGGCGTTTGAGGGCACGCTGCACCATGTCGGCGGAGGTAAGCAAGCCAATTTCATCCTCCATCTTGGATCCTTTTTCCTTGACTTCCAGTATTTTTAGCAGCTCCTGCGCCTGCTTCGAGCCGGTGCCCTGGTCGCCGAGGAGCATGGTGGAGCGGAAAGCGTACACGGGCTGCTTTACTTTCAGGTAGAAAAAGGCTGCCAGCCCGGCCAGCAGCAACGAAGCGAGGAACAACGGCCAGCGGTTGCGTAACCGGAAGAAAAGCTCGTGCAGATCAAGGTCATCAGCGGGAGTAGAGGGGCGTTGTTCCATTCCGATAGGCGTTTAATTGTAGGAGGAGGGGAAGTTCGGTGGTAATCAGGCCACGGGCATCAGAGTATTTTCAGGTAGTTGAGCACCAGCACCACCGCCGAAATGCCGGCGAATACCAGCGCCAGGTTGCCGGCATTGCCCCGGTCGGTGCGGGCTTTCATCGGCTCCACGTACAAGGCATCGTTGGGCAGCAGGTAGAAGTAGGGCGAGGTAAGCAGGGCCGGATCAGTCAGGTCGAGCAGCACTACCTCCGAGCCTTTGGCGGTCTGCCGGATCAGCTTCACGTTCTGGCGGTTGCCGAACTCAGTCAGGTCGCCGGCCAGGCCCAGTCCTTCCAGCACGGTGCATTGCGCGTTGTACACGAAGTAGCGGCCCGGCACGCGCACCTCGCCCAGCACCGTCACCTTAAAGGAGAGCAGCTTCACCAGCACATTCGCTTTGCTGATATATGTGCCCACCTGCTGCTGGACCAGTGCCTGAGCTTCTTCCACCGTGAGGCCCAGTACCTTCAGGCGGCCCACCGTGGGCAGATTGATGGTCCCGGCCTCGTCCACGGAATAGCCGGTGAGGTAGAGGTTGCCGGGGTCACCGTTGAACACAGCCCGGGCATCCACGGTGTTGAACATGTCGTTCATCTGCTGCTGCACGCTCTGTACCCGAATGCTGAGCACATCACCGGGCTGAATGCGGTACTGCTGGCGGATGTTGTCCACCGTTACCGGGGTGCGGGTGCTGTAGCTGCTGCCCTGCAGGTAGGGAAGTTTGCGCTGCGAAACGCAGCTGTCCAACCCGGCCAGTAATGGCAGCAGCAACACCAGCAGATAACGGAAGCGGAGGGAGAGGCGCATAGGGGAGAGAAAAGCAGCAAATGGATTCTGCGGAAAGAGCTCAGAAAAAGTGTAGGGAGGTAATTGAATGCCCAAACACTTCTATTGAATATTTCCATAAACGTATTGGATTGAAGCCGTAAAGTCAAGATTTATTTAAATTATTCGGATATTTTTTTGTATTGATATAAGTAATGGGCTCTGGGCGGTCAGGAGGGCGCAAAGTTGTTTTGTCCGGTGTCCGGCCGGGTGGTACTACCTTTCCGCCTTCCATTCGCGTATAGCCTGTCCATGAAAATTCTGTTGGTCGAAGACGAACCCAAAGTGGCCTCCTTTCTGCACCAGGGCCTCACGGAGCAACATCATACCGTAGATCTGGCCGCCGATGGGGTACTGGGGCTGCGCCTGGCCCAAGCCAATTCCTATGATCTGCTGATTCTGGATACGCTGTTGCCCGGCCTCAGCGGACTGGAAGTGTGCCGTCAGGTGCGCGCCCATGATACCAGCGTACCCATTCTGATGCTCACGGCCCTGGGCGAAACCGACGATAAAATCCGGGGCCTCGATGCCGGCGCGGACGATTATCTGGTGAAGCCGTTTGCGTTTCAGGAGTTGTTGGCCCGCATCCGGGCCCTCACGCGCCGCCGCCACGACTCCCCCTCCGCCAATTCGGTCCTGCGCTTGGCCGACCTCACTCTTGACCCCAGCCGGAAGCTGGTGCAGCGCGCCGGCCAGACCATTCAGCTCACGGCCCGGGAGTTTGCCCTGCTGGAGTACCTGCTGCGCAGCCAGAACCGCGTGGTGTCGCGCGTTGATATTCTGGAGCACGTCTGGGAGACCTCCTTCGATACAGGCTCCAACGTCATTGATGTGTACATCAACTTCCTACGCAAAAAACTCGACAAAGACTTCACTCCTAAGCTCATTCATACGCTGGTGGGTATGGGCTACGTGATGAAGGAAGAGTAGCTTCGTAATGTGGAAAATGTGAGGTAATGTGAAAAATGCGGGCAGGGCTTGAGCGGAAATGAGCTCAGGCAGTTTCCGGCGTCTTGCTACCCCGCACTACTCACATTTCCCACATTTTCCACATTCAACCACCTTGCATAAATGTCCATCCGCACCCGCCTGACGCTGCAGTTTGCCGCTATTCTGGTTGTGACGCTTCTGCTGTTTTCGGCGGTGATTTACTTCTTCACCTATCAGTCGCGGCGGGAGGCATTCAGTGAGAGCCTGTTTGCCCGGGCCCGCATCGTGGCCCACGTCTACCTCGATGGCACCCGGCGGGAAGATGAGGAAAGCCGGGCTTCTTACCGGCGCTACCTGCGGCAGTTTTATCGCACCCTGCCCGAAGAGGAAGTGCGGGTCTTCGACACCAGCAACCAAGTGGTATTTGAGGAAGGGCTGGCTGGCCGCGAAGCCGTACCGCAGGATCTGTTGCGCTTGGTACGCACCGATGGCCGGGAAGTGGTACTGGAGGACAGCTACCGCCAGACCGTGGGCCTGCTGTACCGCGACGCCGTGCGCGGCGACTTTGTGGTGGTAGCTTCATCAGTAGATGCCGACAGCCGCCAGAAGCTGCAGGATCTGGCCACGGTGCTCACGTTTGGGCTGCTGGCTTCCTTCGTGATAGTGGGTATTGGCGGGTGGTTCTTTGCCGGCCAGGCCCTGAAACCCATGAAACGCATTATTCAGGAGGTGGATAGCATCACGGCCTCCGACCTACACCGCCGCTTGTCGCAGGCCGATGGGCAGGATGAGGTGTCGTTGCTGGCCCAGCGGTTCAACAGCCTGCTCAACCGCTTAGAGACGGCCTTTGCGGGGCAGCGCACCTTCGTGCGCGACGCCTCGCACGAGCTGCGTACCCCGCTGGCGGCCATCATCGGGCAGCTGGAGGTGTCTCTGTTACAACAGGAGCGCAGCTCCCAGGAGTACCGCCGGGTGCTGCAAAGTACCCTTGATGCGGCCCGCCTGCTGAAGGACCTTACCAACGGCCTGCTCCAGATTGCCCGCGCCTCCGACGACCCCTCGCAGGTACCGCGCACTCTGGTGCGCCTGGATGAACTGTTGCTGCAGGCGCACGAGGAAGTCCACCGCCGCCACCCCACCTGCCGCATTGATCTGGACTTCAGCGAAACGCCCGACGCGCCGCGCCGCGTGCCGTTTGGGGTGCTGGGCAATGAAGCCCTGCTGCTTTCCGCCTTCCTGAATATTCTGGAAAATGCCTGCAAGTTCTCAGTCGGTAGTCTGGCTCCGGTAGTAGCTACGCTCACCACCTCCCGCACTCATGTGCTTCTTACCGTGCGCGACCGGGGCGTGGGCATGACGGAGGCTGACCGCCAACAGGTATTCGTGCCCTTTTTTCGGGCCGATGCTGTACGAACCGTGCCGGGCCACGGTATCGGGCTGCCCCTCACCGCCAAAATCATGGAACTGCACGAAGGTGAAATCAAGGTGGAAAGCGAACTGGGCCGGGGCACAGCAGTAACCCTGAATCTGCCGACGGCCATTGTCTGACGTCATTACGCACAGTCGATGTTTCATATTCTATAAGTTGTATCCGGTCAGCGTGTTACGATTTTTGGCTCCGCTCAACTTTACATGAGGCAGGTAACCTATTACTGTATGTTGGATAATTGATTGATAATCAAATAATTGAAATTTTAATTTGTTTTTAACTTGCTTTTAATTAGGTCTTAACGAGCTGGCTGTAGACTTGCATTAATCCGATGGGCCTGGAAAGGCCGACCGGACTGCTCCGCCCTCTATTGCCTCCCCTCGTCCCATGTTGAAAGTTGCCCGGGTTTCCGAAACACCGAATATGCAGCGGCCCGCCGGTTTACCGTCGTCGCCGTGGCAGTCCCTGAGTAAAGACCTGCCAGCTGGCCTGGTTGTTTTCTTGGTGGCGCTGCCGCTGTGCCTGGGTATTTCCTTGGCCTCCGGGGCACCGTTGCTGGCTGGCGTTATTGCAGGCATTGTAGGGGGCGTGGTAGTATCGTGGCTGAGCGGCTCGCAGTTGAGTGCCAGCGGCCCGGCGGCCGGCCTCACCAGCATCATTCTGGCTTCGCTGAGTACGTTGGGGTCCTTCGAGGCGGTACTGGCGGCCGTGGTTATTGCGGGTATTATACAGGTGATTCTCGGGGTGCTCAAAGCGGGTATCATCGGGCTGTACTTTCCTACGTCCGTCATCCGGGGAATGCTGGCCGCTATTGGCCTCACGCTTATTCTCAAGCAGATTCCGCACTTAATAGGGGCCGATGCCGACTATTTTGAGGATATGAACTTTCTGCAGTTCGATGGGCAGAACACCTTTTCGGCCATTGAAAAGGCTATGCAGGGAATTGGAGCCGGCTCTACGTTGGTCGGACTGGTATCCCTGAGCGTATTGCTGTTCTGGGAAGAGCGGGTAGTCAAGCGGGTAAAGTCCCTGCGGCTGATACCTGGCGCGCTCATTGTGGTACTACTGGCCATCGGACTTAATAACCTGCTTGATGTAGCTGCTCCGGTATTGCGCATCCGACCCCAGCACTTAGTAAATCTGCCTGATATTACCTCTTGGCGCGACTTTACGGCCGCTTTTTCCAAACCCGACTGGTCGGCACTGAAGCACCCGGGCTTCGTGATGGTAGCCTTCACCATTGCCGTGGTGGCGTCGCTGGAATCCTTGCTGAGTGTAAAAGCAGTGGATAAGCTCGACCCGCACAAGCGCGTTACGCCTACCAACCGGGAGCTAATGGCGCAGGGAGCAGGCAATATCATTAGCGGCTTACTGGGCGGCTTGCCCATTACGGCCGTTATCGTGCGCAGCTCGGCTAACATCAATGCCGGCGGGCAAACGCGTATGGCTTCCTTCTTCCACGGCTTGCTGCTGCTGGTGAGCCTCTTGTTTCTGGAATCCATTTTGAACCAGGTGCCTTACTCGGCGCTGGCTGCGGTGCTGCTGGTGGTCGGCTACAAACTCACGAAACCCGCCCTATATGTTACGCAGTGGCGTTTGGGATGGCAGCAGTTCCTGCCGTTTATCGTCACTATTCTGGCCATTCTGTTCACTGACCTGCTGAAAGGCGTGACGGTTGGTCTGGCCATTGGCATCTTCTACATTCTGAAGGCCAATTATGAGTCGGCGTATTTCCTGAGTAAACCAGCCTCGCAGCAGGCGGGACCCGTCCATCTCAAGTTATCGGAGCAGGTATCCTTTCTCAACAAGGCCAGCATCGTGAAAGTACTGGATGAGCTGCCCAACGACACCAACGTGCTTATTGACGGCTCCGACTCCTCGTTCATTGATTACGATGTGCTGGAAGCCATTGAGAACTTCCGCCTCTCGGCCCCGGAACGCGGGATTCAGCTGGAGTTGCGGGCCATTCCGCAGGTTCAGGTGCTGGGCCATTAGCACAAACTGCTGGATGAACAAACGGATAAAGGCCTAACAAATAGTTCTGCTTCCGATACGTAGCTATTCAGCCCTTTGCTCAATCAACAAGTCACCCGTTTACCCATCCACTCCATATGACAGGCATCGAACCAATTCTGGATAATAACCGCAAGTGGGTTGAAGAGAAGCGGGCCAAGGACCCGGACTTCTTCAACCGGCTGGCCGACGGCCAAAAGCCCAGATACCTGTTCATTGGCTGCTCCGATTCGCGGGTGCCGGCCTCGGCCATCACCGGTACCGGGCCTGGCGAAATGTTTGTGCATCGGAACATTGCCAACCTCGTTATCCACACCGATTACAACCTGCTGTCGGTGCTGCAATACGCGGTGGAAGTGCTGGGTGTAGAGGATATAATGGTGGTAGGCCACTACGGCTGCGGCGGCGTGGCAGCAGCGGCCAGCAACAAGCAGTACGGCCTCATTGATGGCTGGCTGACCAATATCCGCGACGTCATCCGGATGCACGAAATGGAGTTCCTGCGCATCAAGGACGACGATGCCCGTCTGCGTCGGCTAGTAGAGCTAAATGTGATTGAGCAGGTGCGCAACCTCGCCAAGACCAGCATTATTCAGAACGCCCGCAAAGGTGCCAAACCACCTCGTTTGCACGGGTTGGTGTACGATATCAAAGAAGGCCTGCTGAAAGATCTGCAGGTAGAGGACAACCTGATTGCGGAGCTGGAGCACATCTACGGCACCCACGCTATGCAGCATGCCGCCAAAGTGCTGGAAAAGGAAGTGGAGCAGCCCGGCCTCACCGCCAGCAAACCCGAGCTGACGGACGAAGCGGCAAAGGAAACCAAAAAAGCAGGCAAAGAAACCATGCGTCAGGCCAGCTAAGCCTGCCGCTCCAGCATCATCGGGCGTAGTCTGAGGGGAGTGCGCTTTCGATGTGTGGAACCGTCCTATCCATTGGGTAGGGCGGTTTTTTGCGTCTATGGCAAGTATGTATCTGATGCTAAAAAGTGGTGGTAAAACTGTTGGTGGCGATTAGGTTACTGTGGCTGGCGGCCTAATCGCCACCGCAACCACCACAGCCGGAGTCACCACCACAGCCGGAGTCACCACCACAGCCGGAGTCACCACCACAGCCGGAGTCACTCCCGCAGCCGGAGCCGCCGTGGTCGCCGCCGGCTGCATCGGCGCAACTGTCGAAGTGGTGGCCGCAGTTCTCCCAAGAGTCGTAGGTACTGCCGCCGTCGGCAGTTATAACTGTTTGCTCGCGCTGCACGCGGTGCAGTTCCTGGTCGAGTGCATGTCCCACCGGGGAGCGGAATGTGGGCAGCAAAAACAACAGCCCCCCGAGGTCCTCGGCCAGTTGCAGGGCCGCTTCCGCATCGTGGCGGGCGAGCTGATTAAGGCGGCTGTCGTGCTGGTATAACTCTTGGTGCACCTGTTCGCGCAGGAGGGCTCCGGCAGGTGTCAGCAGCGGTAAATCCAGCCACCGTCGCCACCACGCGGCCTGGTAAAGCGGCTGCAACGGCTCGGCCCGCCGGATAATGCCCGCGTACCAGCTGCCGGTGAGGGCCTGCTCGTAGGCCATTTTGACAAAATGTCGTAGCTGCAACTGCCCGAAACCCTGCGTCAAAAATGGCCGGAGCAGCAGCGCCTCGTAAGGTCGGGGCTGGTAAGCAGTCATGGCCGGCCCCGGCTGTACGTAGCGTACTACCGTAGCTGGGTCGCGCGGATTGGGCTGCGAGGCGCGTTCTTCCAGCAGCAATACCCGCTGGCGCAGCAAATCCAGAAACGTGAGCCGCAGCAGCTGCCGTAGTGGCGGGGTGGTATCGGCCAGCAGCGCCAGCAACTCAGTGGGGCGGGCCTGGGGAAAGGCGAAGGCTACTTCGGACGCCATAAAAAAGAAAGCTTGGTAACAGCCAATGCGTGCGTAAATCAACGCGGCAGAAACGCGCGGCCCGAAACCGGATGGCCAGCGACGGCCACACCGCAACGGGCGGCTCCTGCCCGAACACCTCCGCGTACTGCGTAAGGGTGTAGGTATACCAGCCGTCGAACTTGGCCTGCTCTGGCGAGCCGCCGCGCGTGGGCCCATGATGAACGGGCCGCTCCAGCGTATACTGGCAGAAATCGATCCAGTAGGAGCGGGTGTACAGCAGGTGTAGATGCCAGACCTGATCCACCGCATCGGAGGGCGTGAGCGGGTGGTCCGTCACGCACAGCAGGAACATGAAGCGCTTGTACTCCTCTACTGCTTGGAGGGTAAAGGGTAGGGACCAGCCGTTTTCACGAGCCAGCCGGTCGGTAAACGACAGGGCCGCCGCCGGGTCATCCAGCTCAAAGCGGCTGATTTTCTCCCACAACTCGGGGTGTAGCGTCGGCGTCACGGAGGGCGCGGCTAAAGATGGGAGAAATACCTGCGCCAACATACGCAAAATGCTTGAAGAAAGGTTGACCGGCAGCCCTGAGCAGCCAAGTTGCGTACAGTGGCAAAATCAGGCTGATTCGGACCCACACCGGCTGTTTCTAGTAGTCTTTTCCCTATTCCCTTTCTCCATGAACGCCATCTATTTCGAAGAATACGGCTCTGCCGACGTGCTGCGCTACGGCGAACAGCCCAAGCCCACGCCCAAAGCCGACCAGATTCTGGTGCGTGTGCGGGCCAGCAGCATCAACCCAATCGACTGGAAAGTGCGCCAGGGCGATATGAAGCTGATAACGGGGCAAAAATTCCCTAAGATTCCAGGCCGCGACGTGGCCGGCGAGGTAGTGGCCGTAGGAGCTAATATAACCCGCTTCAAAATAGGTGACCGGGTATACGGCATGCCCAACGACGGCGTAGGGGGCGGCAACGCGGAATGTGCCTTGCTGGCTGAAACGGTGGCTGCTTTCATTCCTGCCAACCTCACCTTTGAGGAAGCCGGAGCCGTGCCACTGGCCGCCCTCACGGCATTTCAGGCCCTGTACCAACATGGCCAGCTACTATCTGGCGACCGGGTGCTGATTAACGGAGCTTCGGGAGGCGTAGGAACGTTTGCGGTGCAGATAGCCAAAGCATTGGGTGCCGGTGAAGTGACCGGCGTGTGCGGCCCCGATAATGCTGAACTGGTGCGTAGTCTGGGGGCCGACCGAGTACTGGACCACCACGAGCACGACTTCACCAAAGACCTAAGCCACTACGACCTGATTTTTGATGCCGTGGGCAAAAGCAGTTACACCGCCTGCCAGCACGCATTGCGCCGCAATGGCCGCTACGTGACCACCACGCCCGAGCCCGCCGCCATCATCACGGATAAACTGGCCACGGCCTTTTCCACGAAATCGTCGCACGTATTTTTCGCCAAAGAGCGGGGCGCTGATCTGGCCCTGATATCGGCTTGGCTGCAAGCGGGTACTGTGCGGGTAATTATTGATAGAACGTTTCCCTTGCAGGAAACCGCCGAGGCCCACCGCTACAGTGAAACCGGACGCGCCGCCGGCAAAATTGTGCTGACGGTGTGAGCAGATAAGGCCGCAACGCAACATATGCTACCTGCCCGTGTTGTGTTGCGGCCTCACTGGTTTACCTTATTCTGCCGGCTTAGTAAATGCAATCAGCACAGCCCCGCCGGCCATTAGAGTGGCTCCCAGTATTACTTGCCAGGTTATTTTTTCCTTCAGGAAGAATACGGCCAGCAGGATGGAAAATACCAGCGAAATCTTGTCGAAGGACGAGGTGCGGGAGGCCTGCCCTAGTTTCAGGGCCTGAAAGGAGAACAACGAAGAGGCGCAGGTAATAATGCCGGCTGCAATGAGAAACAGCCAAGTACGGCGGTCAATTTGCTGTACCTGCCCCAGATGGCCCTGCCATGCCACCACACTCCACGCTACCGTCACAATCAGTACCGACTGAATGGCGAAGGCCACGCTGGATTCAAGGTTTTTAACCCCGATTTTGGAAAGCGTCACTACTACAGCTGCTGACAAAGCTGCCAGCAACGAAAAGACAATCCACATAGATCAGAAGAAAAGAATATGTTGCAGGAAATACGCATTCTGGCTGGATTCAGCTGAAAAAGAAGGGATAAGCAGGCAGAAAACATTGTCCGGAGTCATGACAACAGTCTGGATGATATCTTGCGGTCTGCCGGTCTGCGTGGTGCTCCCGGCCTGCTCCGCTAGTAACATTTATGAAGCTGCTACATCCGCTCCAACTCACGTTTCTCCTGCTGGCGTTGCCGCTTACCGTGGCCGCTCAAAACAACCGCCCTGCTGCCGGCACGCCAGCTTTGCCCGAACCGCCCGGTACCGCCCGCGTAGCTGAAAACCTGTTCATGGATGAGGCCGAAGTAGCTAACCTACACTGGTTGGAGTATCTGCATTTTATCCGCCGCGACTCGGCGCTGGCCTTTTACCGGACGCAACTGCCGGATTCCACCGGCTGGCAACCTGTGCCCGACCCTGAGCAGGCCACCCCGCCCCAGTCCTACTTTCGGGCTCCGGCGTACCGCTTTCATCCAGCCACCGGAATTACGTATGAGCAGGCACGGGCCTACTGCCACTGGCGCAGTGTAATGGTAAACAAAGGCTATTTCCAGGGAGCCGAGTTCCGGAAGCAACACCCCGAGCTACGCGACTACGACGTAACGGTGGAATACCGCCTGCCCACGGAGGCCGAGTGGACGCAGGCAGCTGCAGGTAACCTGCCACCCGGTCCGCGCCCGTTTGAGCTGGTGCAAACCCGCTCCATCCGTAAGCCCCGGCCCCAGAAACTAGCGGAGTACGAAGACCTAGTCGCCTGCCTTGATGCGCAGCATCTGGCGCACCCGGCCACCGAAACGGCGTACGAGCTGCCCTATAACCTACGGGAAAACTTCTATCTGGCCGGGAGTAACCAGGTGTTTTACTGCGCGCCCGTCAAGGAAAAATTCCCTTTGCAGTCCACCACTATCGGCCCACCCAACGGCTTCGGGCTGCAAAACATCATCGGTAACGTAGCCGAAATGACCGCCACGAAAGGCCTCGCTAAAGGTGGCTCGTTCAAAACTTCCGTTACGGAGCTAAAGCTGGATTCGCGGCAGGCATATCAGGGCCCGCAGAACTGGCTGGGGTTCCGGTGTATTGCTAGTGTGCGCATGACCAAGAAAGCAGGCAAGTAAAGCAATTGGCAATCTAGTCATCGGATTGCCAATTGCTCAGGTAAGCACTAGTTGCCCAGCCTTATGGCCAAGCCTGCTCCTACGGTCAGGCCGCCGGCGTTGGTACTGAGGCCGTGGCCAGCCGTCACATCGAGGCGCAGGCCGGGCGCGGGGCGGTAGTATAGGCCTGAGGTGAGGCCCGGCCGCCAGCCCTGCTGCCGCTGCCAGGTGGCATAGGTTTCGGCCAGAAAGCCAAAATGGGTGGATGGTCCGATCGGGCCGTTGAGGGCCAGTGTCGTCAGGTACTGGCCTTGCTTGGTGCCTTCGGCCTTGAAACCGCGCTGCCGGAAGCCAAAGTTGCCTTCCAGCCCAAACCGTTGCCCCAACTGTTGCGAAACCAGCAAACGCCCACCGGGCTCAAACTGCTTCTCTCCGAAGCTGGCGTTGCCGTTGCGCAGGTTCATATCGAAGAGCACAACCACCTGCGAGCGGGCATTCTGCGTGCTGGAAGCCAGGAATTTGGCTCCTACATTAAGCGGCGCAAACCCATTCGGACCGGCGTAAGGAGTTGGGGCGCCATCAGTGAGGCGGGTGGCGGGCGGAGCCAGCAGGTAATGCTGCGTGGCGCGCAGTTCAATGTGGTTGAAGAAGCCCACGCGCAGCGTACTGCCCCAAGCCGTACGCCCGGGGTAGCCCACGCTGCCGCCTGCTTCGGCGCGGGTCAGGCCGGTTTCCAGCTGAAACTGGCCGGGATACAGCATGTTGGTGGTAACGGTCTGCCCGGGCCGGTCGGGGCGGAGCAGGCGCACAAAGGGCGACTCGCCGTTGGTGGCGTTGGGGTCGGTGGTCTGGGCCAGGGTGCGGGCCGGGCCGGCCAGAAGCAAAGCCCCGGCGGTCAGCAGAGTGGTCGTACGCATGTCCCTCCGACGCCACCCAGCGCATAAAAGTTCGATTTTTAGAAGATGGCGTAACCCGGCTCGCGTATTTGCGTTGCCAGTTAATCGTTGAAATTCATCCATATAGAGGCTGTTGCCGGCCTAATGACACCCACAAAAAAAGGCCGGAACAGCGTCCGGCCTTTTTGATAAAATCAAGAAACAGGGAAATTACTCAGCCTTCTTGATGGCGTCCATGGCGGCCTGTACGGTAGCCTGCTGGTCGGCAGGCTTGCTCTGCTTCACCTTGTCCAGCATTTGCAGAATGGGCTCGTCCACGCCGTACTTTTTATACTGCACGGCCAGTTTCTGCAGGCGCTCCGTGCCTTCGTTGAGCACGGTTGCATCGGAGAGACGCGTCATGTACCCCACCAGACTTTCCAGCAGCTGAAACTTATCCTGCGGTCCGGCCGCATCGAAGCGGTTGCGCACGTAGGGCCAGGTGCTGGCGTCGCCCTGCTCGGCGTACACGCTGGCAATGGCGTTGGCCACGGCTCCTTTGGCCGTGGGCTCCAAGGTTTTGGCGCGGGCCAGAGCAGCTTTGGGCTGCACGGCGGCCAGGCCTTCCAGCGCTGCGCCCTGCACTACATACGACTGGCTTTCGAGGGATTTAGTAAAGATTTTTTCGTCCTTCTTATCCTTCAGCCGACCGAGGGCTCCCAGCAAGGCAGCCTGTACGTTGGTGTTTTTCTCCTGAGCCAACTGCTTGCGAATAGCCGGCGCGGCGGCTTTCTGCACGGCTTTATCATCGAGCTTGAGGCCGGCCAAAGCGGCCATGCGCAGGCCGGTGTGCTTGTCGTTTAGGGCCGACAGCAACAGCTGACGGGCGGCAGCATCGGTAGGGGGCAGGGCGGTGGCAGCGGCCACGGCTTCGCGCCGGTCAACGTAGCGCGGGCCGTTCTTGAACTGGTAGGCGAATTCGGCGAAAGGCTTGTTATCGGTTTTCTGCCACAGCAGCACCTTTTCGGCATCCACGTTTACCAAGGTAGGCTTGCTGGCAGCCGGGAAGCGGAAGGTTTCGGTGGCCTGGGTCATGACCACCTGATGCCGCTGGGCTTTGCCATTCACGTACACATCCACCGCCATCGGCAGCTGGAAAACGGTGCCGGGCTGGGTTTGCTTGATGGTGACGGCCTGCTCCTTGCGGGCAGCATCATATGCGTAATCAATAGTCACCACGGGGTGGCCGGTGCCGTAGTACCATTGGTTAAAGAACCAGTTCAGATCCTGGCCCGACACGGCCTCCAGGGCCAAACGCAGCTGATGGGCTTCGCCGGTGCCGAACTTGTTATCGGTCAGGTACTTTTTGAGGCCGCCGAAGAACACGTCGTCGCCGAGGTGGCTGCGGAGCATGTTCAGAATCTGGCCGCCCTTCTGGTAGCTTACCAGATCAAACATGTCCTCCTTGTCGGCGTAGTGGAAGCGCACGAGGTGCTTCTGGGCGTCTTTGGGGCTGCGCAGGTAGTTGCGCATGTTTATGTAGGCGTGGGCATCACCGGCGTCCTGGCCGTACTTGTGCTCGGCCCAGAGGGCTTCCGAGAAGTCGGCAAACGACTCGTTCACCGTCAGGTTGCTCCAGCTTTCGGCCGTTACCAAGTCGCCAAACCACTGGTGGAACAGCTCGTGGGCAATGACCGATTCGCCGTTGGCGTACTCGGCATCCAGCAGTTCACGGGCATCCTTCTGCAAAAACTCCCCGTGCAGTGTGGCCGAGGTGTTTTCCATGGCTCCGCTCACGTAGTCGCGCACCACCACCTGGGCATACTTGTTCCAGGCGTACTCCACGCCGAGGCGCTGGGAGAAAAACTCCAGCATTTCGGGCGTATTGCCGAAAATCTGCTTGGCGAAGGGTGCGTACTTGGGCTCCAGATAATAGCTCACTTCCTTACCGCGCCAGGTATCCTTGGCAATCTTGAAGTCGCCCACGGCCATCATGAACAGGTAAGGCGCGTGGGGCAGCTCCTGCTTCCAAGTGTCGGTGCGGGTGCCGTCGGGGTTTTGCTTCTGGGCCGTGAGAGCGCCGTTGCTGAGCGTGACGTAGCGCGCGGGCACCGTCATGCTGATTTCGGCGGTAGTTTTCTGGTTGGTACGGTCAATGGTCGGGAACCAGGCCGAGGAGCTTTCCGTCTCGCCCTGGGTCCAGATCTGGCGGGGTTTGCCGGCCTCGGTGCTGTCAGGGTTGATGAAATACAGGCCCTTGGCATCGGTAATAGCGGCGCTGCCTTTAGCCTTCAACTCTTCGGGCTTGGCTACGTACTCCAGATACACAGTGTACTGCTGACCGGGGGCATATAGGCGGTCCAGGTCAATGTCGAGCTGCTCGTTGTTGTAGCGGTACTTTAGGGTCTTGGTGTCGGTGCCGTTCACCATCGTCACCGATTTGATATCCATGCCTTTGGCATCGAGCCGCAGCGAGTCGGTGGCGTAAGCAAAGGGCTGCAGCGTTACCCATTCCTTGCCGATAAGCTGGCGTTTGGCGTAATCGAAGCGCACATCCAGTTTGGTGTGTACCAGGGCGTTGACTTTGCGGGCCGACTCGCGGTACTGCTGCAGGACGGTGGAATCAGGACGGGCGGGGGCTTGCTGGGCCAGGGCGGGCGCGGCGGCCAGCAACCCCAGGCTCAGGAGGAAAGCTTTGGTCATAGCAGGGAAGAGGAGAGTGAAATCAGGCTGCTAGTTGCAAACTTTTTGGCACAGATGCGGTAGTCCGGCAGCATAATTCATAGACGCGTTTGTTCCCCGCAAGCGTTGCCTGGAGCAGGCAAAAAGGCCTAACGTTCCAGGGACGGCCGGTCCCAGCCGGCCAGATTGGCGCCCGCCGCGTAAGTGCTTTCCAGAAACTCGCGCAGTACGGCAGCAGGATCAGGAGCAGCGCGCACAGCTTCGTAGGGCAGCAGAAACTCACCTAATTCCTGGCTGTAGAAAGCAGTGCCGGGTTGCACCGGAGCCTCAGCAAACCCAGCCGGGGCGGGCGCGGTGTAGGCGTAGAAAGCGGCCTCCTGCCCGTTGCCGCCGGGCCAGAAGCCGTGGCTAATGACCTCGTGAGAGTAGGCTTCGCGGGTGATGCCATCGGCACCGGGGCGCGGCGCGGCCAAGCGGCCGGAAAAGCGCGTCACGGCCAGGTCAAACGAGCCCCAGAAGAAATGCACCGGGCTGCATTTGCCGATGAACCCGGCCCGGAACTGCTCCAGCACGGGCGTAATGAGGGTGAGGGCGCGCCAGAACCGCTGGGCCGCCTCGGGGTCGTAGCTGGCGTGTTGCTCGTCCTCAGCAAACGGAATCGGGTTTTCGATTTCCACTGGCACCGGCCAGATGTTTACTTGGATGCCCAACTCGGCCAGCATCCGCTGCACTTCGTGGTAGAAGGCGGCCACGGAGCGGGGCTGCAGAGCCAGGCGCTGCTCGGCCCCGTCGCTGCACCGGATGATGAGCTGGTGGTCGAGGAAGTCGAAGTCAATCTGGAAGCTGCGGCCTTCGTAGGGCATAGCCGAGGTGGTGAGGCCCCGGGCCGAAACATAGAGCGGCACGTTCCAGAAGTGGTTGACGAGCGGGGTGCTGGCCATTCGAATTTTGCCCACCACTTGCGAGTACATGTGCAGCGTGGCGAGGGTATCGGCCCAGGCGGCCAGGGGCAGGGCGGGCCAGAAAGTAGCGGAAGCAGGCATAGTAGGCGGAGTAGAAGGTGAAACGTGCTGATAAAGACGCAATTTAGGCCCGGCGCGTTGGGGAGTGGACCCTGGTATTTCGGGGCCTTTTGCTCCTGTCAGGCCGGCATCCGCAACGAGCCGTCACAAATCCGCGTCTGTACCCCTGTATCCATTTCCCTTCCATGAAAAACGTCCTACGCCTACTGGTGCTACTGCTGCTGCTGGGCCCCGCCGCCCGCGCCGCCACCGTCGATACCGTGGCCATTGCCAGTGCCGCCATGCAGCGCACCTACAAGGCCGCCGTGGCGGTGCCGGCCTCCTACTCCAAGAACAAGAAGTCCCGCTACCCTGTGCTCTACCTGCTGCACGGCGCCTACGGCCACTTCGCCGACTGGAGCAGCAAAACGCCCGACAAAACCCTCATCCACCGCCTCGCCGACCAGTACAACCTGATCATCGTCATGCCCGAGGGCGAAACGTTCAGCTTCTACCTCGACTCGCCGGTAAATCCCGGCAGCCAGTTTGAAACCTACATTACCAAGGACGTAATCGGGGCCATCGACCAGCGGTACCGCACCGTAGCGCGCAAAGAAGGCCGAGTTATTTCGGGTCTGTCGATGGGCGGGCACGGGGCTTTGTACCTCTCAGGGCGGCACCCGGAGCTGTTTGCGGCGGCCGGCAGCATGAGCGGCGCCCTGGACATGAGCATTACTAACCGCAAGCTGAACCCCCAGGAAGCCCAGCAGCGGCAGAGCCTGTTCAACCCCATCCTCGGCCCCGAAACACCCGCGCCCAGCCCATACAGCGCCAATTCGGTGGTCAACATGACCGATAAACTTTATACCAACGGCCTGCCCCTGATCATCGACTGCGGCGTGGACGACTTCCTCATCGAAATCAACCGCGAAGTGCACCGCCGCCTCGTGTACAACCACACCCCCCACGATTACACCGAGCGGCCCGGCGCCCACACCTGGGAATACTGGCAGAACGCGCTGCCCTACCACGTGCAGTTCTTCCAGCAAGTGCTGGAAAAGGGTGGGGTAGCGGTGAAGTAGAGACGCAATAGTTCGAGTCTTGCCGCGTGCTGATTTGGTAGGCGCAAGAGCAGTTGCTGAACGGTGTAGAGACGCAATATTTTGCGTCTCGTCGTTGAACGATTGGTTCTGGACAAGCAACATCAGCAACGACGAGACGAAAAATATTGCGTCTCTACATCGTTCTATACAAGCAAAACGCCCGGTCAATGACCGGGCGTTTTATGTTTCAACCTAATGCGCCAGTACGGCTTGTTGCCGCTCGGGGTGCAGCTGTGGGTCGTCGCCGTAGTGGGTGTGTTGGGCGCAGTAGGCGCGCTCGAATATCAGCGGGAAGATGAACAGGGTAAGGATGGTGCCGGTGATGAGGCCGCCGATAACCACAATGGCGAGGGGCTTGGAGGTTTCGGAGCCGATGCCGGTGCTCATGGCGGCGGGCATGAGGCCGATGGTCGCCATCAGGGCGGTCATGACGACGGGGCGGACGCGGCTGGTAACGCCCTCGTGGATGCTGGTATCGAGGCTGAGTTTGCGCACCATGTTCTGCTTGAATACCGATATCAGAATCACCCCGTTCTGGATGCAGATACCGAACAGGGCAATGAACCCGATACCGGCCGAGATGCTGAAGTTAGTGTGCGTGATGAGCAACGCCGCAATGCCGCCGATGATGGCAAACGGCACGTTCAGGAGCACCAGCCCGGCATCTTTCAGGTTGCCGAACAGGATAAACAGGATGAAGAAGATGAGGGCCAACGATACCGGCACTACCTGCGTGAGGCGCTGGGTGGCGCGACGCTGGTTTTCGAAGTCGCCGGTCCATTTCATGCTGTAACCTTTGGGCAGGCTCACCACGGCGTTTACCTTTTTCTGGGCCTCCTCGATGGTGCTGCCCATGTCGCGGCCCCGGATGCTGAACTTCACGGCGGCGAAGCGCTGGTTATCGTCGCGGTAGATGAGCGAGGGGCCGTTGACGTCGCCGATGGTGGCAATTTCGGAGAGGGGAATGGTGGTGCCGTTTTGGGTGGGTACCATGAGGGCGGCAATTTCCTCGGGTGTCTGGCGGAACTGCTCCTGGTAGCGCACCCGGATGAGAAATTTCCGCTCGCCCTCGTACATCTGCGAGGCCTGCTTGCCGCCCACGGCCATTTCCAGCACCGCGTTGGCGTCGGCTTTGCTCACGCCGTACTGGGCCATGCGCTGCTCGTCCAGGTCCACGTGCAGCTCGGGCTGACCAATGTTGCGCAGCACGCCCAGGTCGTCGATGCCCTTTACCTTTTTGAGTATGCCGTACACCTGGCGGGCTTTTTCCTCCATCAGCTTCAGGTCGGTGCCGTAAATCTTCACCGCAATGGAGCCTTTCACGCCCGAGGCGGCTTCCTCCACGTTGTCGGTGATGGGCTGGGAGAAGTTGAAATCCACGCCGGGGAAGCGGTTGAGCTTTTCCTTCATGTGCTCAATCAGGGCTTCGCGCTTGTCCTTGTGCTTCATTTCGGCCTCCACCGCGGGGGTGTGCTTCAGTTGCACCAGAAACTCGTTGTTGTAGAAGCCGGTGGGGTCGGTGCCGTCGTTGGGGCGGCCGGTCTGGCTCACCACGTCGCCTACCTCGGGGAACGACAGGAATACCCGACGCATCTCGTTGCAGAGCTTGTTCGACTCATCGAGGCTGATGCTCAGCGGCAGCTGGGCCCGCACGTAGATGGAGCCCTCGTTCAACTCGGGAAGGAACTCGGAACCCAGGAAGTGGAAGGCGCCCATGCCCAGCACCACGGCCACGGTGGCAACCAACAAGCTGGCAGTTTTGCGGGCGTAGGTGAAGGAAAAGAACCGCTGGGCGCCCCGGTTGATACCGCGCACAAAAAAGTTATCCTTCTCCACCACGTTCTTTTTCAGCAGAATCGAAGTCAGTACCGGCACCAGCGTGAGGGTGAAAATCAGGGCGCCGAGCAGAGCAAAACCCAGCGTCCAGGCCAGCGGGCTGAACACCTTGCCTTCCACTTTCTCGAAGGAAAATATGGGTAGCAACGCGGTGATAATGATGGCCTTGGAGAAGAAAATGGCCTTGCCCATATCGCGGCCAGTTTTCTTGATGAGGCCCAGCTTGGCGACTTTGTTGAACCGCTCCATGCCCATTTTGTGGGCCTTGTGGTCGAGGGCCACAAAGAGCCCTTCCACCATCACCACGGCCCCGTCGATGATAATGCCGAAGTCGATGGCGCCCATACTGAGTAGGTTGGCCGACATGCCTTTTAGCCGCAAGCAGATGAAGGCAAACAGCAAAGCCAGCGGGATAATCACGCTTACCACCACCGTGGTGCGCCAGTCGGCCATAAACACGAACACAATCACCGTCACCAGCACAATGCCTTCCAGCAGGTTGTGAATCACGGTTTCAGTCGAGAAGTCGATGAGCTGCTGCCGGTCGTAGAAGGTTTTAATCTTCACGTCGGCGGGCAGAATCTTGTCGTTAAGGTCAGCTACTTTGTCTTTGAGGCGAGCAATGACCTCAGAGGGGTTTTCGCCCTTGCGCATCACCACAATGCCTTCCAGCACGTCGTCGTTCAGGCCGCGGCCCACCCGGCCCAGCCGCGGCAGCGCCGACTCGTGCACAATAGCCACGTCCTTCACCAGAATGGGCGCGCCATTCACGTTCTTGATAACCGTATTGTTGATGTCGCCGATGTTGTTGAGCAGGCCGATGCCGCGCACCACGTAGTTCTGCTGGCCCTCGTTTATCACGTCGCCGCCCACGTTGATGTTGCTGCGCTGGATGGCGTTGTAAAGGTCGAGGGGGGTAAGGCCCAGGTCCTGGAGCTTGCCGGGGTTCACACTAATTTCGTAGTCCTTCACCTCGCCGCCGAAGCTGTTCACGTCGGCCACGCCGGGCACGGCTTTCAGGTTGCGCTCCACCACCCAGTCCTGCAGGGTTTTCAGCTCGCGGGTGGTTTTGTCCTTGCTCTTGAGGGTGTAGCGGAAAATCTCGCCGGTGGGGCCGTAGGGCGGCTGCACGTCGGGGTCAGCACCCTCGGGGAGGTCGGCCTGGCTGAGCAGGTTGTTCACCTGCACCCGGGCAAAGGCATCGTCCACGCCATCATCGAAAATCACCTTCACCACCGACAGCCCAAACAGGGTGGTGCTGCGAATGCTAGTTTTCTTCTGCACTGGGTTCAGCGCAATTTCGATGGGCGCCGTCACGAACTTCTCAATCTCCTCGGCCGAGCGACCGGGCCATTGCGTGATGATGGTAATTTCGGTGTTCGTGACGTCCGGAAAGGCTTCAATCGGCGTGTTCCGGTAGCTCATCACCCCGGCCACAATGACGACAAACGTCATCAGGAACACGAAACCCCGGTTTTTGAGCGAAAAGGCAATAATGCCTTGGATGAATTTGTTCATGGCTTTTCAAAAAGCTAGAAGGCAGTAACTAGAGCTAGAAGAAGACAAGGCTAGCCTAGCTCCCCTCCTCAGATGAGGAGGGATTGGGGGTGGTTGATAGTCGTTTGGGTAGTTCATAGAACTAGTATTAGTAGATGGGCTGACGCTCCGGTCAACCACCCCCAACCCCTCCTCATCTGAGGAGGGGAGCTAGCTTTCTAGCTCTAATCATTCAGCTCGTCGTAGACCAAAAGCTGGTTTTGGGCGATGATGTGCTCGCCGTCTTTGAGGCCGGTTTGCACGTAGCTCACGTCGCCAACGGTTTTGGCGATTTTGACTTCGCGGGTTTCCACGTGGAGACGGTCCTTAAACACCATCACGAAGTTGCGGTCCTTGTCAAACACCACGCATTGAGCAGGTACGGCCAGCATTTGCTGGTTTTCGGTGTTGAGCACCTTCACTTGGGCGTACATTTCGGGCTTGAGTAGGTAGCCGGGGTTGTTGAGTTTCACGCGCACCTTCATCACCTTGGAGTCGGGGTCCAGCACGTTGAATACCTTGTCGATGCGGCCAGTGAAGTGCTTGTCGGGGTAGGAGAGGGTAGTGACATAGGCCGCGTAGCCTTCCTTCACCTTGCTGATGTCCGACTCGAACACGTTGGCCATAATCCACACGTCATCCAGGTTGCTGACCGTGAACAGGTTACCTACGTTGTCGGCATTGAACTGCATGTGGTCGGTCACATTCTTCTCAGTGATAAAGCCCGATATGGGCGCCCGTAGCGTGTAAGTACCATCGGCCGACACGCCGTACACGCCGAGTTGCTTGCGGCTTTTGCCTACGTTGCTTTGGGCCTTGCGCAGCTCCTGGCGGGCCAGGCTCACGTCACGCTCCGAGGCTAGGCCAGCTTTGTATTGGTCTTCCAGCACCGAGAGGTTTTTGCGGGCAATGTCGAGGTCGGTACCGGCGGTGCTGCTCTGGTTCTGGAGGTCGGCAATTTCGCCGCTCTTGATGACGGCCAGCACCTGGCCCTTGGTTACATGGTCGCCTAGCTCTACGCTCAGCTGCTCTACCACGCCGCCTACCAGCGGGTACACCTTCACGGTTTTGTCGCCGTCAGTGGCAATCTGGCCCGAGAGGCTTAGCTCGTCGCGCACGGGCTCGTTGCGCACGGTATCAATCTTCAGCTCCCGCAGCATCTGGTCCGACATGGTGAAGCCGGCTTCCACTTTCTGCGGTGCGTCGGCTTCTTCGGATTTCGAGCAGCCCACCAGTCCCAGGGCGAGCGGGAGGGCCAACGAGGTGGCCAGAGTGACAAAGCGGGTCATGGTAAGAGGGCGTTTGAGGGGAGTTGCGATGGATTGGGAAGTAGGCTGCATAACTATTCGGCGTTGAACACCGGGCGGCCCACGGCGTAGTTGAGTTGTTCGAAGGCGCGCACCCGGTTGGCGCGTAGGTTGTTGAGCTGCAGGAGGCTGTTCTTGTAGCTCTCGTAGAAATCCAAGAATTCCACAATGGTGAGGTTCCGCTTGGCATAGCTCTCATCAATGCCTTTCATGAGCCGGTCGAAGTCCGAGGTTTCGCGGGCGGTGCCTTGGTAGAGCTGGTCGTTTTGGCGGGCCAGGCGCCATGCTTCCTGCACGTCGTTCTGCACCTGAAGCTGCTGCTGGCTGAACTGCACCTTGCTGACTTCAATCTGGTTTTGCGCGGTGCGAATGTTGCCCTGGTTGCGGTTGAAGATGGGCACGGCCACGCCCAGCGTGAGGGCATTGTAGTTCTGGATGTAGTTGCCGGCCCGGTCGTACACGTAGCCCACGGCCAAGTCGGGGGTGGCCAGGGCACGTTGCAGGCGCAAGTTCTGGGTTTGCTGCTGTACAGCGGCCTGGCGGGCTTTCAGGTCGGCCCGGTTCACCTGCGCTGAGTCGATGAGCTGTGCTTCGGTGCGGTCAGTTAGGCTGAGGGACTTGAGGCGGTTGCCGTCGGCGGTGGGCATGTAGTAGGCGCCGCTGGTGTCGCGCATCAGGGTGCGGAGGTCGGCTTGCTCGGCGGCAATGTCGTTGAGCAGGGTCTGCCGCTCGTTGCGCAGCTGAAATAGGAAGGCTTTCAGCCGAATCACCTCTTTCAGGGCAATGTTTCCCTTCTCGTACTGGCCTTGGTACAAACTCACGGTGCGCTGAAAGCTGGCCACTTCCTTGTCGTACACGCCTACACTTTGCTGCTTGTAGTACAGGTCGTAGAAGGTGCTGCGGAGCTGGTAGCGCAGGGTGCGCAGCAAATCCTGGAAGGTGAATTGCTCCACCAAGGCGTTCTGCTGGGCCACGTTGGCGGCGGCTTTGCGGCGGCCGGCTAGGGCAAACAGCTGCTGCACCTGCACAATGGAGTTGCCGGTCTTGGTCACGTCGAGCACCTTGCGCGTCTGCGGGTTGTAGGTGTTTTGCTCGATGGAAATGGTAGGGTTGTCCCAGAGCCGGGCCTGTAAAATCTGGGCTTCCGCCGCCGACACGTTGTAGCGCTGGGCGAGCAGCAGCAAGTTGTTTTGTACGAACTGCTGCTCGGCCTGGGGCAGCGTGAGCGTCAGGGTGTCGCCGCTGAGCGGCGCGGCCGTAGCGTGGGTACTGAAGTGCAGCAGCACGGCCAGGGGTAGCAGGAAAAGGAGGCGTTGCATATCCGGATTCGGTGTTGAGATATGCAAGAGTACGCCCTCCGTATTAGGGGCGAATTAGAGGTAAATTAGAAACGGATTAGAACGAAATATTTTTTCCAGAAAGGCCGCTCTTTCTATCGAAAGCGCCTTTCTAACGCTGTCAATAGGCAAAGAAATTGCCGCTGAGGACGGCTTTAGCAGCTCCCGCTCCGCCGTGCTCATGGCGTGCCGGACCCAATGCCGGGAGGCGTGCGGGCTAGTCATTGAGCTCCTTGTAATACAGTAGCGCGTTGCGGGTTACTACCTGCTCGCCGGGCGTCAGGCCGCTGCTCACGTAGCTCATGCCCTGGCCGGCGTGCTGCACGGCTACCGGGCGAGTTTCCACAGTGTTGTTTTTCACTACTAGCGCATAGCGGCGGCCATTGGCAAACACTAAGCTGGCCGAAGGCACCGCCGGCAACTGGGTAGTGCTGGTTTGGGTGAGGTGGATGCGCGCAAACATACCGGGCTTAAGCAGGTGGTCGGGGTTGGCGAGCCGCACCCGAACCTGGAGGGTTTTCCGTTCCGGGTCCAGCATGTTGAACACCTTGTCCACGCGGCCCGCAAATTGCCGGTCGGGGTAGCTTAGGGTGTGCACTTCCACCGGTAGGCCCGCCTTCACCTTCTCAATATCCGACTGAAACACATCGGCCAGTACCCATACTTCGTCCAGGTTGGCCACCGTAAACAAGCTGCCCACCTGGCCAGGGTCGAACTGCTGGCCTTCAGTCAGATGTTTTTCAATGACGGTACCGGCCTGGGGCGCGCGCAGGGTGTAGTGGTCGGGGGCGGTGCCGTACACGTCGGTTTGCTTGCGGAGGCGGGTTAGCTCGGCTTGGGCTTTTTGCAGGGCGGCGCGGGCCAAACTCAGGTCCTGGTCGGAGGACATGCCGTCGGCGTGCATCTCGCTTACGGCTTCCAGTTGCACGCGGGCCGTGCCTAGGTTCACGGTGGCTTCGGTGCGTTGCTGGGCCAAGCTTACCATCTGAGCGCTACGCAACACGGCCAGCGGCTGCCCCGCCGTTACCACGTCGCCGAGGGCTACGGGGGCTTGCTCCACCACCCCGCCAGCCAGGGCGTACACGGGCGTTAGGCGGTCGGCGTTGGGGCTTATGCGGCCTTCTAGGCGCAATTCCGTTTGAATAGGGGCCAGCTGCACGCTATCGGTTTGCAGGGCGGCCACGGTGGCGGCGGGTAGCTGCTGGGTGTCGGGGCGGGGTAGGGGCTCGGTGGTTTCTTCGGTGCAGCCGCTCAGGCACAGGCTAGTAGGCAGCAGCAAACGGGAGGAGAAATGGAATAGGCGGTTCATGGGCGTAACTGGTAAGTTGCAAGCTTACGCCCTCGGTATTAGCCACGGGTTAGAGGTAGATTAGAAACCGATTAGAAAATGAAGTTTCTATGAATTTCTGCCTGAAAAGCCCGCCTGACAGCCGCTAAAACACCACTTCAGCCAGAGTACCCGCGCCTAGTTTGGAGCTAACGCGCAACTCGCCGCCGTGCAGCTGAATGATTTTGCGGGCCAGCGGCAACCCCACACCGTGTCCCGTAACGGCGCGGGCATTATCGGCCCGGAAAAACGGCTGGAAAATCTGGGGTAACTCCTTCTCCCCAATGCCGATGCCTTGGTCCTGCACCCGAATCTGCCGCCGCCCATGCTGGTAATTGAACTGCACCTCCACCGGCTGGTTTTCAGGCGAATATTTCAGCGCGTTGTCGAGCAAGTTCACCAACGCCCGGCTCAGCAGCTGGCGGTTGCCTTTGATTTCCAGCTGCTCGGCTTCCTCAGGTAAGGTGCCCAGCGTGATGTGCACGCGCTGGCGCTGGTCGGGTGCCAGGGCTTCCCGCACCTCCCACAGCAACTCGTCCAGCCGAATATCCTCGGTGTTGTCAAAAGTGGTTTGGGTTAGGTCCAGTAGGTTGTTAATCAATAGCTTGAGCTGTTGTAACTCGTGCAGCACCGACGCTACCCCTTCCCGGTATGCGGCCGGGTCCCGCTCCCGGTTCAGTAGCACTTGCAACTCGCCAATGGTGGCCGTAAGCGGCGTGCGGAGTTCATGGGAGGCATTGCTGACGAAGGTGCGCTGAGTTTCGAACCCGTCTTCCAGCCGTTCCAGCATGCGGTTGAAAGTGCGGGCCAAGCGCGTTATTTCGTCCTGCTCGTGACTGACGCCTTCATTTACCCGCAGGTGCAAATCCTGGGTGGTAATGCGGTCTACTTGGTCATTAACGGCAGCAATGGGCGCTAGGGCCTTGCCGGCAAATACCCGGCCGGCCACGTATATCACCACCAAACTCACCACGAAAATGCCCGCCAGAATCATAACTAGGTGTTCCAGCCGGGCCGCGCCGGAATGGTTCTGGGCGGCGGCCACAATAATGAACTGTCCCTGGTTATCGGTGTAAAACAGCCCAATGGCCTGCCGACCACTGAGCGTGAAATACACTTCCTTCTCGGTCAGAATCCGCGTCAGGATGTGGTCGGAAATGGCCACGCGGGTGTCCTGCTCAATGAAGCGAGGCTGCAGTTGGTCGTCGTAAATCTGCAGGACCTCACCAGTGAGGGTGCGTAGGTAGCGGCGCTGAAACTCCCGAAACGCCTCAGCCCGCAGCTCGTCTTGCTCCAGAAACACGTAGCCCGTCACCTCGGCCCGGTCGCGCAGGCGCTGGTGGAACTCCTCGTTGGTATAATCGGCCTGCAGGATGTAGATGGTAGTCATTACCGCCAACAGCAGCACGGCCACTACTCCCAGAAATAGCCACGTCAATCGGTTGCGGATAGTCATGGGGCGGGTGGTGAAGTTGTGAAGGAGCAAGCTAGTGCCAGAACGTTATGCAGAGTGCAACGAAGCATCTCTACCGCTTTGTTGCAGTGGTAATCCAGCGTCCAGCGAAGCGGGAGAGATGCTTCGGCAAGCTCAGCATGACGTTTTAGTAGTGTTAGTCCATGCCTGCATCTTGCTTCATGTTACTCTTGAGCCCGCAGCACGTAGCCCATACCCACAACTGTATGGATGAGCTTGCGGGGGAAGGGCTTGTCGACTTTGTTGCGCAGGTAGTTCACGTACACGTCCACCACGTTGGAGCCGGCGTCGAAGGAGTCTTCCCACACGTCGGCGGCCAGCTCGGCGCGACTGAGCACGCGGCCGGAGTGACGCAGTAATAACTCCAGCAGCCCAAACTCGCGAGCCGTGAGCTTGAGGGGCTGCCCGGCCCGCGTCACAGTTTTGGCTGCTGAGTCCAGGGTCAGGTCCTCGAACTGCAACACGGCACTTTTGGCCTGTTGCCCGCGGCGGCGGGTGAGGGCGCGCACCCTGGCCACCAGTTCCGAAAAATCGAAGGGCTTAACCAGATAATCATCGGTCCCGCTGCCAAAGCCGTGCAGCTTGTCCTGATTGGTGCCTAAGGCCGTGAGCATGAGTACCGGCGTCTGCTGATCCTGCGCCCGGATGGCCTCCAGCACTTCCAGCCCGCTGAAGTAGGGCAGAATCACGTCCAGAATAATCAGCTCATAGGAGTGGAAGAGGGCCAACTGCCGCCCGAAGCGGCCATCATAGGCCACCTCCACCTCAAATCCTTCCTCCTCCAGCCCCCGTTTGATAAAGGCCGAAACCTTGGGCTCATCTTCAACCAGCAGAATTTTCATGGGGAAATGGTTGAATGGGTGAATGGGCGAACTGTTGAATGGTTGGACTGTCATCCTGAGTGCAGCGAAGGACCTTATAACAGCAGAACATTTGGTGGCAGAACCGAGAGTACGCTGACCCAGGCAAACGTAGTAAGGTCCTTCTTCCTCGCTTGATGCGCGACATGCTCAGGATGACAGATTTTTCCATTCAGCCATTCAACAGTCCACCCGTTCAACCATTCACCCTAGTCTTCATCCTCGTAATCCAGGCCCAGCAGCTGGTTCATGGCTTGCTGGATTTCGCTGGCAGCGTGCAGCTGGCCCGCTTTGCGGGCAACGCTGAGCCCTTTGCGGTAAACTTTTTCAGCTTCTTCGGGCTTTTCCAGCTGTTGCAGCATCTTGCCGGCGTGGTAGTACGTACCCACGTAATCCGGATGCTCATCGAGCAGTTTCTGGTAATACGTCATGGCCCGTTCCGGCTCCGTAACGCGGTATTCGGTGGCCAGCGCGTAGATGGTAAACGCGTCGGTAGGATCATCCTGGTAAAAGGCCAGGAGTTGTTGCAGGCGGCTCGGTGCGGTTTCCATGGGGCGGTAGTTTTGAGTATCTTCGCCCCAAATTTGACACTTTCTCCTAGTATCTTCCATATAAGCAGCCGTAGATGAAGTTTCTCGTTTGCATCAGCAACGTACCCGACACGACCACCAAAATCACGTTCACTCCTGATAACAAGGAGTTTAACAGGGCTGGTGTGCAGTTCGTAATAAACCCCTGGGATGAGTATGCACTCACTCGCGCCATCGAACTGAAAGAGGCCCAGGGCGGCGGCACTGTCACCGTCCTCAACGTAGGTGAGGCCGATACCGAGCCCAACATCCGCAAGGCACTGGCCATCGGGGCCGATGACGCCATCCGCGTAAACGCCCACCCGAAGGATGCCTTCTTCGTGGCTCAGCAAATTGCCAGCATCGCCAAGGACGGCGGTTACGACGTGATTCTGATGGGTAAGGAAAGCATCGACTACAACGGCTTCCAGGTGCACGGCATGGTGGGCGAACTGCTCGGCATCCCGACGGTGGCCCCGGCCATGAAGCTGGATATGAGCGGCAACACCGCAACGCTGGAGCGCGAAATCGAAGGCGGCAAGGAAATCGTGGAGGTGAATGCCCCATTCGTGGCATCGTGCCAGCAGCCCATGTGCGAGCCCCGCATCCCCAACATGCGCGGTATCATGACGGCCCGCACCAAGCCCCTGAAAGTGGTGGAGCCCACCGCCGACGCGGCCCGCACCGAGGTAGCTGCCTTCGCGCTGCCCCCCCAGAAGCAGGGCGTGAAGCTCATCCCGGCCGAAAGCGCCGGCGACCTGATTCGCCTGCTTCGCAACGAAGCCAAGGTTATCTAGTTGGGAGAGCTTAGGGATTAGAGCCCAGAGCTTAGCTGCATTTAAGTAGCCAAGCTGCCCGCCTCTAGTTCAAACTAAGCTCTAAGTTCTCACTATCTAAGTTCTCGAAGAAAAATGTCTGTACTAGTAGTTGTTGAATGTGACGGCGGCGAGGTGAAGAAATCCTCGCTGGAAGTAGCTTCTTACGGCAGCCAGGTGGCCCAGATGCTGGGTACCACCGCTACGGCCGTAGCGGTGGGTGAAGCCACCGAAGCCAACTTGGCCAAGTTGGGCGAGCAGGGTATCACCAAGGTGCTGCACGACGCTGAGCCCCGCCTCAAGGATTTCGTGAACGGTGCCTACACCAAGTTGATTGCCGCCGCTGCCCAGAAGGAAGACGCCAAAATCATCGTGTTGGCTAACTCCAATATTGGTGCTTCAGTTGGTTCGCGCCTGTCGATCCGGCTGCAGGCCAGCATTGCCACCAACGTGGTAGAGCTGCCCAAAACCGATGGCGGCTCGTTCACGGTGAAGCGCGGTGCCTTCTCGGGCAAAGCCTTTGCTGACGTGAAGCTGGACGGTGACCGGAAAATCATTGCTGTTAAAAAGAACTCCATCGAAGCCCTGCATGAGGCTGGCAAAACCGCTCAGGTAGAGGCCTTCTCGGCTCAGCTTTCGGACGCCGACTTTGCTGATGCGCCCAAGCAGGTGGTGATGCAGGATCAGGCCGGGGGCATTCTGCTGCCTGAGGCCGACAAAGTAGTGTCGGGTGGCCGGGGCATGAAAGGCCCGGAGAACTGGAACCTCATCGAGGATCTGGCGAAGGCGCTGGGTGCGGCAACGGCCTGCTCCAAGCCCGTATCGGACGTCGACTGGCGCCCTCACCACGAGCACGTAGGTCAGACCGGCATCACCGTGTCGCCGAACCTGTACATTGCCTGCGGTATTTCAGGGGCCATTCAGCACCTGGCCGGCGTGAACTCGAGCAAGGTAATCGTGGTCATTAACAAAGACCCCGAGGCTCCTTTCTTCAAAGCGGCCGACTACGGCATTGTAGGCGACGTATTTGATGTGTTGCCCAAGTTGACTCAGGCGGTAAAAGAGCTGAATTAAGGTTTCTTAGATGTGCATACTGTGGGAAACCCGTACCCGGTTACCCATAGTATGTACATTTTTCACAACCTTCACCGTAGCACATTCACCTAGACCCTAGTGAAAAAAATACCGCTCGAAATCCTGGGCCTCTCGTCCAGCCAGTCGCAGTCGGGTTCCTTTGCCCTTATTCTGGGCGAGAAGACCGGCAACCGGCGTCTGCCGATTATCATCGGCATGTTTGAGGCGCAGAGCATTGCCATTCAGATAGAAAAAATCAGCCCGAACCGACCACTCACGCACGATTTGTTCAAATCCTTTGCTGAGCAGTTGCACGTAGCCGTGCTGGAAGTGCTGATTTCGGATTTGAAGGAGGGAGTGTTCTATTCTAAAATTGTGTGCTCCGACGGAGCCACCACCTTCGAACTGGATTCGCGGCCTTCGGATGCCATTGCCATTGGCCTACGGTTTGGGGTGCCCATCTTCACGGTGGAAAGCGTACTGAGCGAAGCCGGCATCATCCTCTCCGACCTGGATGAAAACGCGGAAGACGCGGACGAGGATGATGACGACGACGAGGATGACGATTCCGGCGACCGGCCCGTGCCGTCGCCCGCCGAGCCCAAGGAGCCCAGCGGCCAGGTTTCACTGGATGAGCTAACTAAAATGCTGGCTCAGGCCCTGGAGCGCGAGGATTACGAGAAAGCCGCTAAAATCCGCGACGAACTAAACAAGCGCAACGGATAACTGTCAGTGCAAATCGGAGCTGAGGCAATTTTTGCTTCACGAAACTCCCAACGCAAACCTGTTTAAAAGCCCCTGACACCATTCGGATGTCAGGGGCTTTTCGTTTTTCAAGTTTTCCTCTTTTGAGAGGAATAGAATTACTGGCGTGGCTTGCAATGACGAACGGACGGGTTTCGCATTTGCTTTAACGCACCACAGTTCCGGGTTAACGGCGTACCTTTCTGTCCTCAATCACTGCCATATTCTCCTCATGGAAACTAGTTCTGCTGCGTCTGATTTGCGCTATCCTATCGGCCAACCGGTGTTGCCCGATGAGCCGCTGGACAGGGGCGCGCGCACGGCGTATCTGGCGCACCTGGCTACGCTGCCCGACCAGATACGAGCTGCTGTAGCCGGCCTCACGCCTGAGCAACTCGATACCTCATACCGACCCAATGGCTGGACAGTGCGCCAGGTTATTCACCATCTGCCCGATTCGCACCTGAACGCCTATACCCGCTTCCGGCTGGCCCTGACGGAGGATAATCCTACTATCCGGCCCTACGATGAAGCGGCCTGGGCTGAACTCCCTGACGTGGCGGCCACACCGCCTGCCGTGTCGCTGGCGCTGCTGGAGGCGTTGCATATCCGGTGGGTACGCCTGTTGCGCAACCTCACCGAAGAGCAGTGGCAGCGCACGTTCTACCACCCTGAATCGAAACGCACATCTACCCTGGACCAAGTGCTGGTACTGTACTCCTGGCACGGCCGGCACCATCTGGCCCACATTGCGAACCTGATACACCGCGAAGGGTGGCGCCGATAGCACATCGGCAAATCACAGAACTGCCATAACAAGTCAACACCCCGCTCAGAATCGTTGACTTGTTATGGCAGCGCTGTGATTTAAATATTAATGGCTTCGTCGGTAGTAGCAGCGGCAAGGCCACCTTCGGTTTCATCGTCCACTTTCTTGGCAGCGCGTACAAGGCTGCTACTAAAGATGAATTCCTTGAGTTCGGGCACCTGGGCATTGAGAATTTCGTCCTTGTTGCCGTCCCAGAGCTTCTGGCCCTTGTAAAGGAAGATGATATGGTCCCCGATTTCGATGACGGAGTTCATATCGTGGGTCACTACCACGGTGGTAATGCCGTATTCATGGGTGATTTCGTGGATTAGCTCGTCGATTTTGATGCTGGTCAGTGGGTCAAGGCCAGAGTTGGGCTCGTCGCAGAACAGATAGGTACAGTTAGGAGCAATGGCCCGGGCAATACCTACCCGCTTCTTCATGCCGCCCGAAATTTCGGAAGGCATCTTGGTGCCGGCATTTTCCAGTCCCACTCGTTTCAGGCAGAATTCTACCCGGTCGCGGCGTTCTTGGCGCGACATCTCCGGGGTGAGCATTTTGAGAGGAAACTCCACGTTTTCGTACACCGTCATGGAGTCGAACAGGGCCGAGCCCTGGAAAAGCATACCAATTTTGCGCCGGATTTCCTGTCGGATCTGCACCTTGTTGTTGCTGAACATGGTGCCATCAAAAGTGATGCTGCCCAGGTCGGGCTGCATCAGGCCCACAATACATTGCAACAGTACCGATTTGCCCGTGCCCGAGCCGCCCAGCAGCAAATTGCACTTACCGGTTTCAAACGTGCAGTTAATGCCTTTCAGCACTTGGTTGCCGTCGAAGGACTTCTGGACGTTATGAACTTCAATCATGAAAGTAGAAGCTGGAAGCTGGAAGGCAAAAGTGCAAAAGGAAGCTTGTTTTGTACTTCCGGCTCCTTTGTTGCAGCTGCTTGAGTTTAGAGAAGGAGAGCAGCCAGGGCGAAATCGGCTACCAGAATAGCAATAATGGAGTTGTTGACGGCCGTAGTGCTGGCGTTACCAACTTCCAAAGCTCCACCCTGCGTGAAGAAGCCCTTGAACGAGGAAATGGCCGATACCAAGAAGGCGAAAACCACCGATTTGATGAGGGCAAAAACGATGTTGTAGGGAATGAAATCGGTGCGAATGCCCTCAATGTACTCCTGCGCCGACAAGGCCCCGGTGAGGGAGCCGGCCAGGTAGCCGCCGATGATAGACAGGGCCATGGCCAGGATTACCAGTAGCGGAAACATCAGCATGGAAGCCAGAATGCGCGGTAATACCAGGTAGGATGCCGAATTAATACCCATTACCTCCAGGGCCGATACCTGCTCGGTGATGCGCATGGTGCCCAGGCCGCCCGCAATGCTGGAGCCCACTTTGCCCGCCAGTACGATGCTGGTAATAGTAGGGGCCAGCTCCAGAATGGTCATTTCGCGCACCATGTACCCGATGGTGCTTTTAGGAATGAGCGGGTTGGTGAGGTTGTACGCAATCTGAACGCAGGTTACCGCCCCAATAAAGGCCGATACGATGGCAACAATGAAGATGGAGTTGATGCCAATGGTTACGCACTCATCCATGGTGCGCTGCCATAACACCGCCAGGCGCTCTTTCCGCGTGAGCATGCTCTGAATAAAGAGCAGAAATTCACCGAATGATTTGACCATAAAAAGCAGAAAACAGAAGGAAAAGCGGAAACTTGCGGCCTCAGTAGAACCAGCGAATCAACCCGAAAGGGTAGTGCCGCTGTGCTTACGTAAAAACCGCTTCAGGAATCAAAGGAATGCAAAAAAATATCGTTGTTACAGGCGGCACCAAAGGAATCGGACGGGCCCTGGTGATGCGCTTTCTGCGGGCGGGCTATCCGGTAGCTACCTGTGCCCGCTCCGCCGCCGACCTGCAGGCTTTGCAAGCGGCTGCCACGGAGCAGGTTGCAGGGGCCATACTGCACACCTTCGTTGCTGACCTAAGCAAGCGCGCGGAAACGGTTTTGTTTACGGAGTTCGTGCGCGGCCTGGGGCCGGTGGAGGTGCTTATCAATAATGCGGGCTCCTTCATTCCGGGGCGGCTGCAGGACGAGCCGTTGGATGGTACCCAACTGCGGCAGATGCTGGATGTGAATTTGCTGAGTGCCTACGACGTGACTCAGGCCCTGCTGCCGGGGTTGCTGGTGCAGCGCAGCGGCTACATCTTCAACATATGCTCCACGGCCAGCATTACAGCATACCCCAACGGCGGTTCCTACGGCATTGCCAAGCACGCGCTGCTGGGCTTTACCCGTAACCTGCGCGAGGAGCTGAAAGACGCCGGCATCCGGGTAACGGCCGTGCTGCCAGGGGCCACCCTCACGGCCAGTTGGGAAGGAGTGGACCTGCCCGCCGAGCGGTTCATCCGGGCCGAGGACGTGGCCGATACCATTTTCGGGTCGTTTTCCCTCTCGCCGCAGGCCGTGATAGAGGAGCTGCTGATCCGGCCGCAGTTGGGCGATATTTAGGCGGTGTTTTCCCGCAATGGTGCGCGGGTGGGAGGCGCAGGGTTTCGCAGTGGCCGTTCAAACACTGCGAGACCCTGCGCGAAAAACCCATTACTCCACCACCAATTTCCCCTTCCCCGTAACCTTCATTTCGAGCCGCGGCTGCAGAGCGTAAAACACGGTGCCGATGCCGGCGTGGGTACCAGCCAACAGTTGGCCCACACGCAGACGGGCATTGCCGCTGCTGCTGGCGTTAGTTTGCAGGTACACGTCCTGCAAGGAGAAATCAGAGGCGTACAGGCTGCCGCTACCGCCCAGTGTGTGGTGCAGTTCCTGGGTGGTGCCGCTGAGGTAGATGTCGCCCAACTCGTATTGGCTCAGGCCTACATACTGGCTGTTTAAGGCCAGGTGAAAGTCGCCGGAACCGATAAGGTGCGCGAAAATAGTATCCTGCTCAAACAGCCTATCGGTGCGGATATCGGCCTGCCCGCGCAGAAAGATACTGGTGAGGTGCGGGACGTGTAGCGTGACTTCGCGGGGCGTATCGTAGCGGCGCACCCAGTTACAGCGGCTGGTATTGCGGATAATAAGCTGGTCGTCTTGTACTTCCAGCCGGATATCGTCCTGGAGATTTTTGCCGGCCCGCACTTCGGCGTAAGATTCCGCGTCCTGCACCAGTGTTACCTGCACGTTATCGTAGGCCGTCAGGACCTGAAAAGGAGGGAGGCTGCGGCGTTCCGTAACGATGTTGCCGGTGCTGGTGAAGCAGCCGGCCTCGTTTTCCTTGCTGCAGCCCGGCAGCAGCCCCAGCAGACCCAGGCCGGCCGCGCCGCGTAAAAGCCACCGGGAGCAGCTAACTTGCACCTTCAATTCTGACCACACCATATACACCGGACCTATGGACCTCAGCGGCAAGGTAGCCATTATCACAGGCGTCAGCAAAGGCATCGGGCGAGCCACCGTGGAACTGCTGCTGGCCCGCGGCATGCAGGTAGCCGGCTGGGGTCGCACCGCACCCGCCGACTTCCAGCATCCGCGCTTTCACTTCATCGAGTGTGATATCCGGCAGGAAGCCGAGGTGCAGAAGGCGTATCAGGCCACCGAAAAGGCGTTGGACAAGGAAGTTCACGTGCTGGTAAATAACGCCGGCCTCGGCAATTTCGGCCCCATTGATGGGTTTTCGTCGGAGCAGTGGCACGAAATGTTCGACACCAACGTACACGGCCTGTTCTACTGCACCCGCGCCGTACTGCCGGCCATGAAGCGGCAGCAGTTGGGCCACATCATCAACGTGGCGTCTTTGGCCGGTACGGCAGGCACGGCCAATCTGGCCGGCTACTGCGCCACCAAGTACGCCGTGCGCGGTTTCTCCGATGCGCTGTTCAAGGAAGTACGTCCGCAAGGCGTGCGCGTGACCTGCGTAATGCCCGGCTCGGTGGAAACCAACTTCGGCGGGAAGGAGCCTGGCCAGGAGCCCGACCCGCATAAAATGCAGCCCGAAGACATTGCCGCCGCCATTGTACACGCCCTGGAAGCCCCGCAGACCGTTATGATTTCGGAACTGCAAATGCGCCCGACGCAGGTGAAATGAGTTGTCGGCTGATGACAGCCAGTAGAACGTCATTCCGAGCGTAGTGCAACGGAGCCGAGGAATCTCGCGTGCTGACGTATAAGTTATTATCCCAACCTCAGCACGCGAGATTCCTCGGCAAGCTCGGAATGACGGGCTGAAAGAACCAGATTATAATACCTACATGGTAGAAGTCCAGAATCTTACGAAAACCTTCGGTCCGCAGACTGCCGTGGATAACATCAGCTTCTCGGTAGGGAAGGGCGAAATCCTGGGGTTTCTGGGGCCGAACGGGGCCGGTAAGTCCACCACCATGAAAATTGCCACTGGCTACTTGCCGCCCTCGGCCGGTACGGTGGTGGTGGATGGCTTCGACGTGCAGACGGCTCCGCTGGAGGTGCGTCGCCGGGTGGGCTACCTGCCCGAGCATAACCCGCTGTACCTGGATATGTACGTGCACGAGTACCTCGAATTTATCGGTTCGGTGCACGGGCTGGGCGGCAGCGCGCTGCGCCAGCGGGTGCGCCAGTTGGTGGACCGGGTGGGGCTGGGGCGTGAGCAGAACAAGCAGATCGGGGCCCTCTCGAAAGGCTACCGCCAGCGCGTGGGGCTGGCCCAGGCCCTCATTCACGACCCCGGCGTGCTCATCCTCGACGAGCCCACCACCGGCCTCGACCCGAACCAGATCGGCGAAATTCGCAGCCTGATCCGGGAACTGGGCCAGGATAAAACGGTCATCTTCAGCACCCATATTCTGCCCGAGGTGGAAGCCTTGTGCAGCCGGGCCGTCATCATCAACCGGGGCCGCCTCGTGGCCGACTCCCCCGTTTCGGAGCTAGGTGCCCGCGCCGCCGGCGAAACCATCATCCGTGCCGAGTTCGAGCAGGCCATTGACGTGGCCCCGCTGCGGGCGTTGCCGGGCGTGCTGGCTGTGGAGGCCGAAACCGGCCACACCTACCGCATCCGGGCCCGCGCCGGCGCCGACCAGCGCGGGGCCATTTCGCGCCTGGCCGCCGCCCAAGGCTGGGTGCTGCTGGGCCTGCGCCAGGAAGAACAGAGCTTGGAGCAGGTGTTCCAGGAACTGACCAAATGAAAAATCCTGTCATCCTGAGCGGAGCGAAGGACCTTCTCACGTTGGAATAACTTTCTCACTCGTGAAAAGGTCCTTCGCTCCGCTCAGGATGACAGTTGTATTAAATCAACTACCACGGTTGCCTACATGCTCGCAATACTTCGCAAAGAATTCAACAGCTTCCTGAACTCGCCCGTGGCCTACGTGGTGCTGGGGGTGTTTCTGGTGGCTACCGGCCTGTTCGTGTGGGTGTTTCCGGATAGCTCGGTGCTCGACTACGGGTTTGCCGATTTGCAGACGCTGTTCAACATTGCCCCCTGGATTTTCCTGTTCCTGATTCCGGGCCTCACCATGCGCACATTTGCCGAGGAAAAGAAGGCCGGGACCATGGAGTTGTTGCTCACCCGCCCGCTCACCGACGGCCAGATTATCGGGGGCAAGTATCTGGCCTGCCTGCTGCTGGCGTTGCTGGCCCTGGTGCCCACGCTGCTCTACTACTACTCGGTGTACCAGCTGGGCAACCCTGCCGGCAACATCGATTCGGCCGCGACGGTGGGCTCCTACCTGGGGCTGGCGCTGCTGGCAGCCGTGTTTGCCGCCATCGGGGTGCTGGCCTCAGCCCTGACGCGGGACCAGATTGTGGCCTTTTTGGCGGCCGTGGTGGGGTGCTTTCTGGTGTACTCCGGCTTCGATTCGCTGGCTTCAGTGTTTGATGGCGGCCTGGCCTACTATATCGGGCAGTTGGGCATTGCCGCCCACTACCGCGACTTGGCCAAAGGCCTCATCGACTCCCGCGACCTGCTGTACTTCTTGAGCCTGATTGTCGGCTGCCTGCTGGCCACGCGCCTGGTGCTGCAAAGCCGTAACTGGTAAGGGTTTTTGAGCTGTTGGCTAACGGCTATTAACTGTTAGCTTTTCTTAACAGAAAGTGAGTGGTTGGTAACCAGATTTGGGGGCCGACCTGACATAAAAAGACATTCACAAGTGAGTACAGAACAACAGCCATCAGCTAACAGCCATCAGCTAACAGCTAATTCGGCATCAGCTAAAAAACGCGACCTGACGCGCTTCGGGGCGGTGCTGCTGGGGCTGCTGCTGCTCAACTTCCTCGGGGGGCTGTACTTCTTCCGCCTCGACCTCACGGAGGAAAAGCGCTACACTATGTCGGCGGCCACTCAGACGCTGCTTTCTGGACTTAAGCAGCCGGTTACCGTAACGGTGTACCTGGATGGCGACTTCCCGCCGGCCTTCCGGCGGCTGCAGCAGTCGGTGCGCGAAACGCTGAACGAAATGCAGCTGCACAGCGGCTCCAACCTGCACTATGTGTTCGTAGACCCCTCGGCGGCCGGCACCGAGAAGGCCCGCAACGACTATTACCAGACGCTGTTCAAGAAGGGCCTGAGCCCCACCAATCTGGGGGCCAACGAGAACGGCAAGCGCGTGGAGAAAATCATCTTCCCCTGGGCCGTGGTATCGGCCGGCGGCAAAGAGCAGAACGTGCTGCTGCTGCGCGGTAACCAGGCCGCCCCCTCCGATGTGCGCCTCAACCAGAGCATCGAAGGGCTGGAGTACGAGCTGGCCTCGGCCATCCGCAAGCTCAGCCCCGGCCAGCGCAAGCGCATTGGGGTAGTGGAAGGCCACGGCGAGCTGACCAACGTGGAAGCCGGCGACCTGATTGGCTCCCTGAGCCAATACTATGACGTGTTCCGGGTGAACCTGGCCCAGTCGCGGCCCGAGGCGCTGCAGACGCTCAGCGCCATCATCGTGGCCAAGCCGGCCGGGGCATACACCGAGCCCGAGAAGTTCAAGCTCGACCAGTTTATCACCCGAGGCGGTAACGCGCTGTTCTTCGTGGATGCTATGCGCGTGAACCTCGACAGCGCCAGCCGGGGCGGCATGCTGGCCTTCCCCCAGTCGCATAACCTGGATGACCTGCTGTTCAAGTACGGCGTGCGCGTGAACCCTGATCTGCTGCTCGACCTCAACTCCGGCGTAATTCCGCTGGTAACGGGTATGACCGGTAACAAGCCCAAGGTGGAGCCCATGCCCTGGCAGTTCTACCCGCTCATCAACAAGTTTAGCCCGCACCCCATCACCCGTAACCTCGATGCGGTGTACACCAAATTCGTGAGCAGCATGGACACGGTGAAGGCCGCCGGCATCCGCAAAACGCCGCTGCTGTTTACCTCGCGCTACACCCGGGTGCTGCCTTCTCCCGTGCCCGTGAACCTGAACGACGCCCGTCTGGAGCCCAACCCCAAGCTCTACACTTCGCAATTCAAGCCCGTAGGCTACCTGCTCGAGGGCCAGTTCGGCTCCCTCTACGCCAACCGCGCCGAGCCCGGCACCACCAACTTTCAGCCCGCCACGCCCGCCGGGGCCAAGCCCGCCAAAGTGCTAGTGGTATCGGATGGTGACTTTGTGCGCAATGAGGTGGACCCCAAAACCAACCGGCCCTTCCGCCTGGGCTTTGACCGCCTCGCCAGCACCGAGTTTGCCAACCGCGAGCTGCTGCTCAATGCCGTGGACTACATGCTCGACGAATCGGGCCTGATTGCCGTGCGCGGCAAGCAAATCACCCTGCGCCCCCTCGATAAGCTGCAGGTAGTGGAGGAACGCCGCCGCTGGCAGCTGCTGAACCTGGGCGTGCCGCTCGTGCTGCTGGCCCTATTCGGAGCCGTGCGCGCCTGGCGGCGGAAACGGCGGTACGCCCGGTTTTAAGGGTGCCACTGCGTAGTCACGCATTGACTCAGGTCTGGTTCGATTTTATCTTCGAAGTGTTGTTTAAAGGGCTGTTGCATTGGTTGTTGTTCACGCCCCTTAGCTTTGTATATCCGTTACCGCAGCAGCAGCGAGGTGGAGCTGGGGCAGGTGCTTCTGTTGAATGCGGTCATCGTAGTGCTGATAGTGCCTATTCTGTTGATGGTGGTATGGGTGCTTTACAGCAGCGTCCTTCGGCTGCTATGAATGCCCGCATGGCACCGGTCCGGCGGCTGGCAGCCGTCGGACCGGTTGCCGTTAGCTACCCCCCGAACGACTATAACGGTGCGGCTGGCCCGTCCGGCAACCGGCCTGACAGGCTGCCGCCTGTCGGACGGAACCAATCACCCAGCGGCAGCGTCGGCAGTAAATCCTGCAACAGATCGGCTTTGCGCTCCGGGCCGGTGAGTCGGGCTTGCAGCCTCCGTTAGGAACCTATGCAGCCGTTGGTTTGCAGCGTGTCTTCGGCTTCCTTCTGGAAGCGAATGGGCATAGACCCGCAGGGCTGGTACTGCTGTCAGGCGCACCTCGTAGCGGGCAGCCTGCTGCTACCTACCGGCGCAATTACTGCCGCAGCCGTTGGGCTTGGTGCCGGCCATCATGAGGCAGAAACGGCCCCGAAACCCTACACACAGTATCTACTCCGGCCATTCTGTGCAGGAACCCGCGGGCCGAACTGCTGCTGCCTGAATGCGTATCTTTGAAGGAAACTCTAGTAATATATGCAGGATATAATAGCTTCTTCGGCCGCTGCGCGCCCCCAGTTACCCAAGGCTCCCACGGGCATTGATGGGCTGGATGAAATTACCGAAGGAGGACTGCCCTTGGGTCGTCCCACGCTGGTCTGCGGCAGCGCGGGCTGCGGCAAAACCCTCATGGGCGTGGAGTTTCTGGTGCGCGGCATCCTTAACCACGACGAGCCCGGCGTACTGATGGCCTTCGAGGAAACCGCTGACGAACTGGCAGCCAACGTCACGTCTCTGGGCTTCGACCTCAAAGCGTTGCAGGCCGCTGGCAAGCTCAAGCTCGACCATGTCCACGTTGACCGCTCCGAAATTGAGGAAACCGGCGAGTACGATCTGGAAGGCCTGTTTATCCGGTTAGGCTACGCCATTGACTCCATTGGGGCCAAGCGCGTGGTGTTCGATACTATTGAGGCCCTGTTCTCGGGCTTTCCGAATCAGGCCGTGCTACGCTCCGAAATCCGCCGGCTGTTCCGCTGGCTCAAGGACAAAGGTGTAACCACCATCATCACGGCCGAACGGGGCGAAGGTTCCCTCACCCGCCAGGGCCTGGAAGAATACGTGTCGGACTGCGTGATTCTGCTGGATAACCGCGTGATTGACCAGATTACCACCCGTCGGCTGCGCATCGTGAAGTACCGCGGTAGCACCCACGGCACCAATGAATACCCCTACCTCATCACCGAGGACGGCATTTCGGTGGTACCCGTCACTTCCCTGAAGCTGGCCCACGAGGTATCCGATGAAATCGTGTCCTCCGGCGTGCCGGCCCTGGATGATATGTTCGGGCGGCGCGGCTTCTTCCAGGGCAGCAGCGTACTGATTACCGGCACGGCGGGCACGGCCAAAACCACGCTGGCGGCTGCTTTTGCCGCCGCCATCTGCCGTCAGGGGAAGAGGTGCCTGTTCTTCGCCTTTGAGGAGTCGCCCCGACAGCTGGTGCGCAACATGCGTTCCGTGGGGCTTGATCTGGAGCCGTATCAGCAGCAAGGGTTGTTGTACATCGAATCGTCGCGGCCGACGCTGAACGGACTGGAAAAGCACCTGGTCACGCTGCACAAGCTCATTACCGAGCAAAAGCCGGCGGCCGTTGTCATCGACCCCATCAGCAACCTGATTACGGTGGGCAACATTGCCGAAGTGCGGAGCATGCTCACCCGCCTCATCGACTTTTTGAAAGTCCACAACGTCACGGCGCTGTTCACGTCCCTCATCAGCGGTCGGAACGTGCAGCAGGAAATGACTGAGGAGGGTGTTTCCTCATTGGTGGACACTTGGCTCAGTGTGCGCGACCTGGAAGGCATCGGGGAGCGGAACCGGGGTATCAGCATCCTCAAATCCCGGGGCATGAGCCACTCCAACCAAGTGCGGGAGTTTATTGTCACGGATAACGGAATCTGCCTCCTGGACGTGGTGGTGGGGCCAACGGGCATTGTTACGGGGGCCAGCCGGCTCACCCAGCAGCTGCAGGAAGAAACCCTGGCCCTGGCTGCCCGTCAGGAGTTAGAGCGTAAAGACCGGGAAATCGAGCGTAAGCGCCGGGTGCTGGAGGCAACCATTACCAACCTGCGCACCGAGTTTGAATCGGTGGAGGAGGAGTTGCGCCAGATCAACCAGGAAGAACTCCTCCGTCAGCAAACCCGCACTACCAACCGGCAGCAAATTGCGGCCTCCAATGGTGCCACCTCGGCCACTTCTCCTCCTCACGCGTAACATCCTTATGGAAACTACCCTTGCCAACCTGTCGGCTCCTGCAGCCGCTGAAACCTGGGAACTGCGCTTGTACGTGGCTGGTCAGACGGTGAAGTCCGTAACGGCGCTGGCCAACCTGAAGAAATACTGCGAAGAGCACCTGAAAGGCCGCTATAAGCTGGAAGTTATTGACTTGCTGCTGCATCCGCAACTGGCCGAGGGTGACCAGATTCTGGCTATTCCCACGCTGGTGCGCAAAGTGCCGGTGCCCATCCGCAAGATCATCGGCGACTTGTCGAACCAGGAGCGGGTACTCGTGGGCCTCGATATCCGGACGTTTGAGCAGTCATAAGCCCGGCCCGATGGAAGCCGAAAATCCAGGAGAGGGGGCAGAGCCTGCGTATGTGCTTCGCCTGTATATTACCGGTGCTACGCCTAACTCAACCCGCGCGGTGCAGAACATCAAAACTATTTGCGCCCGCTACCTGGAAGGCCGCTACGAGCTGCTGATTGTAGATATCTACCAGCAACCGGAGCTGGCCAGTCGGGAGCAGATCATTGCTTCGCCCACGCTGGTTAAGGTGCTGCCTCTGCCGGTACGCCGGCTGGTCGGCGACCTGTCAGAACAGGACAAGGTACTGGCCGCCCTGGGGTTGCCGGTAAATTTTGACTCGAACAGCCAGCCATGAGTGAGGCCCAGCAACGACGAGCCGCTGAGCTGGCGCGTGAAAACGAGGAGCTGCGCCATCAGCTGCTGGAAGCCGAAGAGTTGATTACCGCTATCCGGACTGGAGCCGTGGATGCGCTGGCTGTGCAAAGTGCTGAAGGCCCACGCATTTTTACCCTTCAGAGTGCCGATCAGGGGTACCGGACCCTCATTGAGCAGATGAACGAAGGAGCCCTGCTCTTGAGCCAGGACGCGACCATTCTCTACGGCAATGCCTGCCTGGCGAGCCTGCTGGGCATGCAACTGCACGAGGTCATCGGCAGCTCATTCGAGCGGTTTGTTCCGAAGGAATTCGGCCGCTACTGGCAGTTGCTGTTTGAAACGGGATGGAGCAGCAAGAGCAAAGGGGAAATGCCGCTGCTGAACAGGGAAGGTGTGCTCAAGCCGCTTTTGTTCTCCATGAACGTGCTGTCGTTCAATGAGGTGCCGGTACTTGCGGTTATTCTTACGGATGTTTCGGCGCAGGAAGAAATACGGCACATTCAGGCACAGGTGGAAAAGCAGAACGTGCTGCTGATGCGCAAAAGCAACGAACTGAAACAGCAGGAAGCCGAGCATTCCGCCATTACGAAGGCGGCCGCAGAAGCCACCCGAATGCTGGAAGGTATTCCGCAGATTGCCTGGACGGCGGATCCTGCGGGCCATATCACCTACCTTAATCAGCAGTGGTTTTATTATGCCGGCTGCAACAACCCGGAGGAAATAAGCCGCCAGCTGAATGCGCGCATGCACCCCGATGATTTGGCCGCTGCTTCGGCCCGCTGGCAGAACAGCCTGCGCACGGGGCACGCGCTGGAAATGGAATGCCGGCTGCTGAACCGGGGCGGTGAGTACCGCTGGATGCTGGGCCGGGCATTGCCTTCGCGCAATGAGCAAGGCGACATCATCCAGTGGATTGGCACCTATACGGATATGCACGAGCACAAGCTGGCCCAGGAGCGCATTGATCAGGCTCAGCGGCAGCTTCAGGAAAACAATGAGCGCCTCACCCGCGCTAACGTTGATCTGGATAACTTCATTTACACCGCCTCCCACGACCTCAAAGCCCCCATCAACAACATTGAAGGGCTGCTACACGCGCTGCTGCCGGAGCTGACAGATGTACCTTTGGCTAGCGGACAGGTGCCCCTGTTGCTTGGGATGATGCAGGAGTCAGTGGACCGCTTCAAGCGCACCATTGAGCACCTGACGGAGGTAACCAAGCTGCAGAAGGAAAACGACCAGCCCGTGGCCGTGGTGGATCTGGCAACGGTTATTCAGGAAATCAGCCTGGATCTGGCGTCGCTGCTGGCGGAGGCTGCCGGTCAGGTGCAGGTTACCGTAGACGCCTGCCCAACGGTGTCGTTTTCGGAAAAGAATATGCGCAGCATCCTCTACAACCTGCTGAGCAATGCCCTCAAATACCGCTCTCCGGATCGGTTGACGCATATCGTTATCCAGTGCCAAAGTCACGATGAAGATGTGGTACTGACGGTGCAGGACAATGGCTTGGGCATCCGGGAGGCCTTCCAGCCCAAGCTCTTCACCATGTTCCAGCGCTTCCATGACCATGTGGAGGGTAGTGGCATCGGCCTGTACATGGTGAAGAAGATGGTAGAAAATGCCGGGGGCCGCATTGAAGTGAAGAGCACGGAAGGCGTGGGCTCCAAGTTCACCGTTTACCTGAAGCGCTGAAGAGCCCGGCCCCGGCGAAATCCCCGATGGTGCATGGGGCTTAATGGCCAAATCGGGCCCGGTGGCCGTTAGAAAACCCGCTGCCCGTTCCGTATCTTTGCCCTCTACCCAACCAAGCCCGAAACGACTCTTCCATATGAAATTTATCGTCTCGTCTTCCGCCCTGCTCAAGCAGCTTCAGAGCATCAACGGCGTGGTTACGAACAACCCCGTGGTGCCCATTCTGGAGAACTTCCTCTTCGAAATTGAGGACGGCAAGCTGACGATTACCGCCTCCGACCTGGAGACCAGCATGATGACCGAGCTGCCGGTAGAGGCCCGCGAAAGTGGCCGCATTGCCGCGCCCGCCCGCATCCTGCTCGACACGCTTAAGAACCTGCCCGACCAGCCCGTGACCTTCACCCTGGACGAGGAAACCTACACCATCGAAATTGCCAGCAGCAACGGGCGCTACAAACTGGCCGGCGAAAATGCCACCGATTTTCCCCGCGTGCCGGTGGTAAAAGGTTCGGCTCCGGTAGAAATTCCTTCTACTTCCCTGGCCCGGGCCATCAACAAAACCATCTTCGCGGTGAGCACCGACGAGTTGCGCCCCGCCATGACCGGCATTCTGGTGCAGCTGGCCGATAACCAGGTAACCTTTGTGGCCACCGACGGGCACCGCCTGCTACGCTACCGCCGCTCCGACGTGGGCGCGGGCCAGACCTCGAACATCATCATTCCGCGTAAGGCCTTCAACCTGCTGAAGGGCGCGTTGCCCTCCGAGGCCACTACCGTACGCATGGAGTTCAACAGCTCTAACGCCTTCTTCTCCTTCAACCAGATGCGCCTCGTGTGCCGCCTGATTGATGAGCGCTACCCCGATTACGAGAACGTAATTCCGGTTAGCAACCCCAATAAGCTCATTATCAGCCGTCAGGAAATCCTGAACTCGGTGAAGCGCATCAGCATCTACTCCAACAAAACCACCCATCAGGTACGCCTGCGCCTGGCCGGTTCGGAACTGACGGTTTCGGCCGAAGACCTCGACTTCTCGAACGAAGCCAACGAAAAGCTGGCCTGCCAGTACGACGGCGAGGACATGGAAATCGGCTTCAACGCCAAGTTCCTGCAGGAAATGCTCAGCAACATCGACTCCGAGGAAATTACTCTGGAACTGAGCACGCCCAACCGCGCCGGCCTGCTCATGCCTACCCTCGCCGACGACAACGAAAGCATCCTGATGCTGGTGATGCCGGTGATGCTCAACAACTACGTTTAAACTGAATACACTGAGTGTGAAAATGTGCTGAATGTGGTTTAAGGCCACGCTCAGCACATTTTTACATTCGGTACATTCCTCACATTTTCACTTGTATGAAAAAGTCTGAAATCCGCTTCAGCATTGCCCTCGACGACCAGAAAGTACCCGAGGCTATTAGCTGGACGGCTACCGATGCCGGCCCCGATATTCATTTTGCCAAGGCTATCAACATTGCCCTCTGGGACCGGGACGAGCGGGGTACGATGAAAATCGACCTCTGGACCAAGGAAATGCCCGTGGACGAAATGAAGCGTTTCTACGTGGATACAATGGGCGCCATGGCCGAAAGCATTATCACCGCCACCAACGACTCGGTAATGGCCACCAAAATGCGCAACCTCTGCCGCGAACTGATGGACCACATTGAGGAGGAAGAAAGCAAGCAGCGCTAATCTGGCGGCTATACACTGCCTGGAAAACACAGAAAAGCCCCGCCGGAAGTACTTCCGGTGGGGCTTTTCTGTGAAAATCTATCGGGTTTACTGGCGGGTGCGGGTGGCGGGAGCGGCCGTGGAACGAGCCGGACCCACGGTAGAACCGTTGCTGCTGGCAGGCAGCGGGTTCTGCACCGAGTTGACGAAAATGGCGTTGGCCGCTTTGCTGCCGTAGCTCATGCTGAACGTGTTGTACGTGCGGCGCGAATCGTAGTAATTGCTGTACTGGTCAGTGCTGAGCACAGTTTGCAGTTCTTTGTCACGCTCCTTGCACACCGCGTCGCACTGCTCCTTAATTAGCTTGCTATTACCGGCGTTTTTCTGGTTGATAGCTACGATTTTGGCCTGCTTCTCTTCATTGATGGCCTGCAAGCGAGTTTTCTGGTAGCCATTCAGACGCAGGTCACGGGCCATCTGATCGGAAAGCTGGCGAGCATGCTCCTGGAAAGGATTGAGGCGGGGAGAGGCTTGGGTTTTATCCTGCGGGGCCAGCGTGGGCTTCTGCTGGGCGTGGGCCCCGAGCGAAGCAACGAGCAAAGCAGCCGCAGCGGCAAATTTCTTAGTCATGATATCAGGCAGTTCGGTTCAGGAAAGGACCGGCAGCTTTTCAACACATCAGAAAACCGCTGGCTGTTGCTTTCTAACGAAAAACTATGCCAGCTAGTTTACTTCCGCCACAAAAACCTTGACTATGTGGTGATTTCAGGATGCTATAACGCCGTCGCACCCGGTAGGTACAACGGCGTTACAGCATTCAGAAACCGGCTCTATTACAGTGCTAGAACTTGTTTTTCCACATCATGGATTCCACCGGCTTAGTGGTGCGCTCGTTGTACTTGGCGTTGGGCTTGCGGTTGTAGAAGTTCTCCACGTCGCCTTGCACCGTGAAGTAGATAAGCTGGCCCACGGGCATATTGTAGTACACCCGCACCGGCATGGAAACGCTGATTTCCAACGTCCAGGTATTGCAGAACCCAATGTCACCCTTGCCGGCTGTGGCGTGAATATCAATACCCAGACGGCCCACGCTGCTCTTGCCTTCCAAGAACGGCACATGCGCGTGAGTTTCAGTATACTCGTCGGTTACGCCTAGGTACAGGGTGCCGGGCTGCAGCACGAAGCCTTCTTCGGGAATCTCAAATACATCAATTTCATTATGCTTGCGCGCATCCAGCACCGCGTCGCGGTAGGTGGCTAGGTAGCGGCCCAGGTGTACGTCGTAGGAGTTGGTGCCAAGGCAGCTCCGGTCGTAGGGTTCAATGAGGATGGTGCCCCGCTCTATTTCGGCGAGAATCTGCTGATCGGTGAGAATCATGGGGTGAATTAAGAATTAAGAATTAAAAATTATGAATTGCAGAGCGAAAATGACGTTCGTCCCAACCTCTGGTCAGAGTCGGAAGCCGAAGTCAGCTTCAATTTTTAATTCGTAATTTTTAATTGAAAAATTACTCCTCGTTCTCGTAAGTGTCTTCTGGCAGTGCATTGGCCCGACGGCGCGGACGCGGCGCGGGCTGCTCCTCATTTTCAGCCAGTGCATCCAGACGGGTGCGTAGGTCGGGGAGCACGCTGGTGACCAGGTAGAGCAGCAGTAGAAACGAGCCGCTGGCCAGCATTAAGGTCAGGTAGTCCATCCAGTCGTGACGGGGGGCTACGTCGAGGGAGCGGGGGGCAGCGTAACCAGCATCTGGAACTGAGGTCAGAGATGCTTCCGGAGCGGGCTGCGGGTCCTCGGCGGCTGCCGCTGGGGCCAGGGTAGCCGTTTCGCCGTCGGCAGGAGGCACAGCAGCAGCATCAGTGGCCAAGTCCTCGGGGGCCGGGTCTTCGGAGGCGTTAAACTGGGCCGCGCCCTGCTTGATGTAGCGTTGCAGACTTCGGATGAGGGCCACCCGCTCATCGCGCGGCAGCACCCGGATAAAGAACTCGAAGTTGCGGTCCACCAGAATGGTGTTCAGCTCCTTCTCAAATTCCACCAGATCGGTGCGGCCTTTGCCAAAGCGGCTTTTGTAGCGGGCCGAAATATCGTTGTAGTTGTGGAACAATTTCTTGAGGTCGTCGCGGCCGGGGAAGTTGTTGAACTCCTGGCGGGCTTTCACGGTGCGCAGCGAGGCCGGGAACTTGCCCCGGGCAAACGACTTATCGTACACCGTCTCCATCGTGCGGAAGTTCAGCTCGTCCACGGTGCGGTCGAACAGGCGCTTATTGGCCACAGCGGGCGTTTCCATCTGGGCGCGGAGCGGGCCGGGCACAACAAGCCACAACAGCAGAAAAAGCGGCAGCAGCTGACGAAATCGGAACATACAGGCGGCAGAAATTTCGCGCAAAGGTAGGCGGTTGTCAGTTGTCAGTTGCTAGCTGTCGGTTTTCAGTTGGTAGGATGCCCAACAACTAGCAGCCAGCAACTGACAACTAGCAACTTACAATCCGTGGGCTTCCCGCATCGATTCGCGGCAGGCGGTGAGATAGAGGGCCACTAGGTCGTCGGTCATGGCGGTGCTCACGAACAGGGCCTCGTACTGGGCCGGAGCCAGGTAAATGCCCCGGTGCAGCATGGCCTGGAAGTAGCGGCCAAATGCCTCGGTGTTGGAAGTTTTAGCCGATTCCAGGTCGGTTACGGGCTGGTCGGTGAAGAATACGCTGAACATGGAGCCTACCTGATTCACAGTGTAGTTCAGGCCCAGCTCCCGGCAGATCTGGCGAGTGCCGTCGGCAATGCGGGTGGTGGTGCGGTTCAGTTGGTCGTAGAGTTCGGGGTGCTGCTGCAGGTACGTCAGCTGGGCAATGCCGGCGGCGGTGGCAATGGGGTTGCCCGAGAGCGTGCCCGCCTGGTAGACCTTGCCGGCCGGGGCCACGTTGTCCATGATGTCCTGACGGCCGCCATAAGCGCCCACCGGCATGCCGCCCCCGATGATTTTGCCCAGCGTCGTCATGTCGGGCGTGATGCCGTAGAGCTCCTGCGCGCCGCCCCGGGCCAGCCGGAAGCCGGTCATCACCTCATCAAAAATCAGCACTATGCCGTGTTGGGTGCACAGGTCGCGCAGGCCCTGCAGGTAGCCTTCGGCGGGAGCTACCAGGCCCATGTTGCCTACTACCGGCTCCAGAATGAGGGCGGCCACCTGGCCGTCGTTGGCAGCAATGGTGCGCTCTACGGCGGGCAGGTCGTTGTAGGGTACCGTGAGAGTGTCCTGGGCCACGCCTTGGGTGACGCCTGGCGAGTCGGGCGCGCCGAGGGTGAGGGCACCCGAGCCGGCGGCAATCAGGAAGGAGTCGCCGTGGCCGTGGTAGCAGCCTTCAAACTTGATGATTTTGTTGCGGCCGGTGTAGCCCCGCGCCACCCGAATAGCCGACATGGTGGCCTCGGTGCCGGAGTTTACCAGCCGGACTTTTTCGATGCTGGGCACCATCTGCTTGATGAGCTCGGCCATTTCTACCTCGCGCTGGGTGGGTGCTCCGAAGGAAAGCGAGTTGCCAATGGCACCGCGCACGGCTTCCAGTACAATTTCAGGAGCGTGGCCCAGAATCATTGGGCCCCAGGAGTTGATGAAATCCAAGTAGCGGTTGCCATCCACGTCAGTCAGCCAGGCCCCTTTGGCCGACTGCATGAATACCGGATGGCCGCCCACGGCGCGAAAGGCGCGTACCGGCGAGTTAACTCCGCCCGGAATGTGGTTTTTGGCCCGCGTGAACAGGGCGTCGGAAGTGGCTAAGGAGAGGGGCGTAGTGGGTAGGGAGTCGTGAGACATGAGGGCAGGCAGAGAAAGACGTAGCGAGAGAGTCCATGAAAAAATTGAGAGAGTCCTGGGTATCTCACTACTCACTACCCGGTACTCTATACTACAAACAACCTACCGGATGCCAACCGGGTTCAGGACTTCCACTTCCAGCCGCTCCAGCTTGGTAATGGGCACGTACTGGTTGTCGTGGGCCCCGGCCGGGTAACCGATGCCCTGGAACACGGCCCCCGAAACCGGCCCACCGTTGGCTAATTGCTGCTGGAAGGCCGGCCCGTTCTGGTGCAGCTGGCTGCCAAAGTAATACAGCAGCTCGAAGCCGGTGAAGGCAAAAACCGACGGCGGCAGGTTCTGGCGCTGCACGTACAGCTGCCGGAAGCGGCGTACCCCGGCGTTGGTTTTGTCGAGGAATTTTGGGTGCACGAAGTACACGTCGCGGGCGTCCAGTTGGCCCAGGCCGATGCGGTTGTTATCGAGCCAAGAAGCGTAGGTGATGATCGGCAGGCGAGCGTCCTGGGCCTTGAGTACGCCCAGCGTGTAGGGCCCAGCCTTCTTTCCATCGGAAGCCACCACCAAGTGCCCGATGTTCTTCAGATCAACACCCGCAAAGCCGGAAGCCAGGGATTCTTCCACGTCGGAGTTGATGCGGCGCAGCTGCAGCACGCGGCCCCCCAGGGCCTCATAGGCCTGCTTGTAGGCGGCCCCGAAATCTTCCTCGTCCTTGGTATCTTCATAAAGCACCACGGCTGTGCGGGAGCCGCCGAGGCGGCTAAAGGCGAATTGTGCGGCCTGTCGGGCCTGGCTGGCGGTGCTGGGTTCGAACAGGTAGTGCCAGGGGTTATCTAGCACCAGACTGCCGTCCTGCGACAAGGGGTTGACCACCGTAAT